>JBGQKT010000286.1:0-2085 GCA_041499635.1 Gemmatimonadaceae bacterium | reverse complement strand
GCGCGAAAGGGGTACAGCGCGGCACGATCAGCGTTTGCTGACCTTCTCGCTCGTTATCCGGATTCCGATCTCGCCCCGGACGCGCAGTTCTACGTCGCCGAAGCTCTTGCAGGCGAAGGAAAGTCGGCTGCTGCTGATACCGCTTATGCAACAGTTGTAACGAAATACCCATCTTCGCTTCGAGCGGCAACCGCGATGTACAAACGTGGTGTCGCACAACAGAAGAGCGGTAAGACCGCTACCGCGAAACGCACATTCAATGCATTGATCAAGCAATACCCCGAATCTGACGAGGCCGCACTGGCGCGAGAGCGTCTGCGCGCGATGTCCTAGACAGATGAGCGATAGAGCAAGAGAGCGATGAGCGATTGAGGGGAGCAAAAGGGAAGATGGCCCGCACTGCCGCCGATACGGAGATGCCCTTCCTCGATCACCTCGAGGAATTGAGGCATCGTTTGTTCTGGATTGTCGGCGCGATCATTGTTGGAGTCGTGCTTTCGTTCGTCGTGTTGTCGCGCGGCGGATTCGACGTGGTTGCGATCCTCGCTCGTCCAATAGAGCCTTACCTTCGCGGGCGACAGCTGGTTTTCACGCATCCCGGGACCTCGTTCTCGATCGTGTTGAATGCGTCGCTCATCCTCGGAATTCTTTTCGCGACGCCGGTGATCGGGTATCAGCTGTGGGGATTCTTTGCGCCGGCACTTCACCCCCACGAAAAAAGAATCATCGTGCCCGTGCTGCTCGGCATGATCTTCCTTTTTCTCTCTGGCGTGGCGCTCGCGTATTTCGTGGTGATGCCGTTCACGTTGAAGTTCTTCATGGGCTTCGAGTCGTCGGCGCTCACACCCATGATCGAGGCAACGCAGTACTTCGGATTCGCCTTCACAATGATGCTGGCGTTTGGCGTGGCCTTCGAGCTGCCGATCGCGATTCTGCTTCTATCGGCGCTCGGAATCATCAAGCCGCAGTTCCTGAGTAAGTATCGACGCCACGCAATCGTTGTCACCGTTGTCGTCGCAGCGTTCATTACTCCGGACGCGAGCCCGACAACCCTGTTCGCACTTTCGATTCCTTTGTACCTCCTTTACGAGCTGGGCGTGTTTCTCTCCTACTCAGTCACTCGTCGCAGACGTATGCGACAGGAAGCAGCAGAGCGGGAGGAGAAACAGAGAGAAGTAAATGCTGCGGAAGCTGACGCGATTCGGCGCGAGCCTCGCAGGCTCGGAGCGAACGCGTGATTCCCGCTGCTCGCTTCACGGGGATCGCTATCGCAGCCCTCTCACTTGTCTCGACCGAGGTCCGAGGACAGGTGATCCGACCGACACGGCCTGAAGCACCTCGCACAGCACGAGACTCCGCGAAAGCGGATTCGGCGAAAAACCGCGAGCTCATCAAATGGACCGACGCTGATTCGATAACGACGGCGCTGATGGCGAAGCCGGGGTACTCATCGACCAGATACCAAGGCGTGTACGTTCGGTTCGACGCAAAGACGCGCACGCTCTTCCTCGAAGGTGAACCAGCGGGAGTTGCGCGCGGCACCACGCTTCTCGTCGGTGACACGATCATCTACAATGACTCCACCAAGCTCGTGGTCGCGCGCGGCGACACACTATATCTGCGCGATCCATCGCAGCAGACGTCCGACGTCGTTGCACACGGCGAGCTGAAATACAACGTCGAAGCGCGTCGCGGCAGCGTGACGAACATCAGCACGACGATGGAAACGGGCGAGAAGTGGATCGTTCACGGTAGTACTGCGGCGTTTGTGTCCGACACTTCGCGTGGGAGACAGACCGCGTTCTACGTAAAGAACGGAAGCATCACCAGCTGCGACGACTCGATTCCCGATTACCATTTCCAGTCGAAAGAGATCAAGATGATCACGAAGAACATCATGGTCGCTCGACCGGCGGTGCTATACATCGGCGATGTTCCCGTGATGTGGCTGCCGTTCATCTTCCAGGACATGCGGTCCGGAAGGAGAAGCGGAATTCTTACGCCGCGCTTCGGGCTAAGCGAAATATTCCGCAACAGTCCGACCTACCGCCGTCACCTCGAAAACCTCGGCTACTATTTCGCGCT
>JBGQKT010000285.1:0-2089 GCA_041499635.1 Gemmatimonadaceae bacterium | reverse complement strand
CCGGAAGTTCGATATCATCCCCTTCCCGCCGACGAATCGGCCAAGGGGCCTAGTCTTTTCACCGCGGTCGCGCGGCGCGTTCGTGGCGTCGAAACAACGGAGCTAGATGCCGACGCAACAGGAAGTCCGGCGCCGCTCGCACTCAGCGCCTGAGTACCACCTATTTTTCACTCATAGAGAAACCAGAGGAACCGATCGTGACTACCGCAGCCGAGCCAAGAACTCCCGCCACAAAAAAAGAACGACAGACCATCGACAGATTCGCAGTAGCATCTGGCCGCCTGCCGTTTAAAGTCGCTGATCTTTCGCTTGCAGATTTCGGGCGCAAGGAAATCAGATTGGCCGAGTTCGAGATGCCCGGGTTGATGGCGCTGCGGGAGGAGTATCGCGCTTCGCAGCCCCTCGCCGGCGCAAAGATCATGGGCTCCCTTCACATGACCGTGCAAACCGCAGTTCTCATCGAGACTCTCATCGAGCTCGGCGCAGATGTGCGTTGGGTGTCGTGCAACATCTTCTCGACGCAGGACCACGCAGCGGCGGCGGCGGTTGTCGGCAAAAACGGAACGGTCGAGGACCCGAAGGGAGTTCCTGTTTACGCGTGGAAGGGTGAAACGCTCGAGGAATACTGGTGGTGCACGGATCAGGCGCTCGTGTGGCCCGATGGATCCGGTCCAACTCTTCTGCTCGATGACGGCGGCGACGCGACGCTCCTCGTTCATAAGGGAGTCGAATTCGAGAAAGCCGGGCGCGTTCCGGATTTCGATGAGAACCGCGATCCGGAAGAGTACGGCGTCATTCTAAGTCTTCTGCGCGCTGAGTACGCAAAGAATCCCAATCGCTGGAGAACAATGGCGAAGGATCTTCGCGGAGTTTCCGAGGAGACCACGACAGGCGTGCACCGGCTCTATCAAATGATGGAGGCCGGTACGCTTTTGTTCTGCGCGATCAACGTCAACGACTCGGTGACGAAGAGCAAGTTCGACAATCTCTACGGCTGCCGTCACTCGCTCACAGATGGAATTCTGCGCGCGTCGGACGTGATGCTCGCCGGAAAAGTCGCGGTTGTCTGTGGATATGGGGATGTAGGAAAGGGGTGCGCGCAATCATTGCGCGGTCAAGGTGCGCGTGTGGTGATTACCGAAATCGATCCGATCTGCGCGTTGCAAGCAGCGATGGAAGGCTATCAAGTAACAACTCTCGACGATGTTGTCGAGACGGCGGACATCTTCATCACTGCGACAGGCAACAAGGCAATCATCACTGCGGATCAGATGTCGCGGATGAAGGACAAGGCGATCGTCGGCAACATTGGTCACTTCGACGATGAAATCGACATGGCGGGTCTCAAGAAGACCCGTGGTATCAAGCGGATCAACATCAAGCCTCAGTACGACGAGTGGGTTTTCCCCGACGGACACAGCGTGATGATTCTCGCCGAGGGACGACTGTTGAATCTTGGCTGCGCGACTGGTCATCCGAGCTTCGTGATGTCGGCGAGCTTCTCGAATCAGGTGATGGCGCAGATCGAGCTGCACCTGAATGCGAAGAACTACGAGTGCAAGGTTTACACGCTGCCGAAGAAGCTCGACGAGAAGGTCGCTCGGCTACATCTGCCGAAGCTCGGTGTGAAGCTCACCGAGCTCACGCAGGATCAGGCTGATTATCTCGGAGTTCCGCTCGAGGGACCGTACAAGGCAGACATGTACCGGTACTAATTGATCACAGTCTCAATTTGGATTTGGTCCAGATGACTACCGCTGCGCAGGACTGACCGTTCCAGCCCTGCGTAGCAAATTCAGGCGGCGCAGACAGCGCGTCGTAGACTTCTACGGCTGCGAGCTCGCCGCCTGATACGAATGCGTCTGGGGAAGAATCGGGATCGTCTGCAGCGGCGCTCGCCCCCACTGCCCACCGCGCACCGTCGACGAAATAGGTGATGCACGTGTTGTCGCGACCCGTCACGTAAGTCTGCCCGGTCGCTGTCCGACGAGTTCGAAGCGTTGTCACAGTTTCGAGGAGATAGCTCAGCTTCAGAGGATTTCGTTGCTCTATTTCTGCGGGAGTAAAGAACTTCCCGCTGGCAGACGCT
>JBGQKT010000284.1:0-2361 GCA_041499635.1 Gemmatimonadaceae bacterium | reverse complement strand
GTGAGTCGCTCCGCGAACGTCTCGACCGCGAGCAGCTTCTGCCTGTTGACGAAGCGATACACCATGCGCGCGCGATCGCATCAGCACTCGATTACGCCCATCGCCAGCAGATCGTTCATCGCGACATCAAGCCCGAGAACGTCATGCTCTACGAGGGCGAGGCGATGGTGATGGACTTCGGCATTGCCAAGGCAGTGAGCACCGCTGGATCGGAGACGCTGACGCAAACTGGCATGATGGTCGGTACACCGGCGTACGTAAGTCCCGAGCAGGCAGCGGGAGAAACCAATCTCGACGGCCGCAGCGATCAGTACAGTCTGGCGTGCATGCTGTTCGAGATGCTGAGCGGTGAGCGGCCATTCACCGGTCCGACGCCTCAGGCGATCATGGCGAAACGTTTCACCGAATCAGTGAAACCAATCAGGTCTCTGCGCAGCAACGTTCCGGAAAATGTCGAAAGAGCGATCAACAAGGCGTTGTCGACAGACGTGACCGGACGATTCAGGACGACGGCGATGTTCGCGCAAGCACTCGCATCGCCGAGCCTTACGACGCCGACCGACACGGAAACGGTTCCGCAACCGATAGTGTCCGCCGCCAAATCCATTGCCGTGCTTCCGTTCAGCAACATGAGCGCCGACGCTGAGAACGAGTATTTCACCGACGGGATGGCGGAGGAAATCATCAACGCGCTATCCAAAATCCAGACTCTCCGTGTGACGTCGAGAACGGCATCGTTCGCGTTCCGTGGAAAGAGCGAGGACATCGCCGAGATAGCGCAAAAGCTCAAGGTGTCGACGTTTCTCGAGGGCAGCGTACGGAAGATCGGCAACAGAATCAGAGTCACCGCGAAGTTGGTGAACGTGGCAGACGGTTATCAGCTCTGGTCTGAGCGCTACGACCGGGAGATGGAAGACGTATTCGCGATCCAGGACGACATCTCGCAGGCGATTGTCAAAGCGCTGCGAGTGATCCTTAGCGAAGACGAGAAAAAAGCAATCGGAAAGGCCCGCACGGTGAACGTCGAGGCATACGATTATTACTTGCGCGGACGCCAACTCATTCATCAGCTCAACAGGAAGAGCCTCGAGACAGCGAGGAAGATGTTCAGGCGGGCGATCGAGATTGACCCAGATTACGCGCTGGCGCACGCCGGTCTCGCCGATTGCAGCTCGATTCTCTACATGAAAGTCGACGCGCGCGAATCGAATCTCATTCAGGGAGACACGGCGAGTCAAAAGGCGCTCGAGCTCGATCCTGATCTTGCAGAAGCGCACGTTGCACGCGGCCTCGCCGTTTCTCTGAGAAAAAACTTTGACGAAGCTGAGCGCGAGTTCGAGACTGCGATGCGCCTCGATCCCAAGTTGTTCGACGCCGCCTACTACTTTGCAAGAGCGAGGATGTCACAAGGGAGGTTTGCAGACGCGGCGAAGCTTTTCGAGCGCGCGTCCGTGCTCCGCCCTGAGGATTACCAAGCCCCCAGCTTCCTCGCACAGGCATATGCATCGATGGGGATGCAGCCTGAGAAAATGGCCGCCTATGCGCGTGCGGTTCGATTGGTAGAAGAGCGGCTCGAGCTCGTTCCCGACGATACACGCGCATGTGTTCTTGGAGCGTCGGCCTGTGCGAGTATCGGCGAGACGGAACGAGCGATCTCGCTGGCGGAGCGTGCGATCGCGGTCGATCCCGATGACCCGATGCTCCTATACAATGTGGCGTGCGCTTACGCGAACCTCGGCAAGCCCGACCACGCTCTCGATTGCCTCGAGAGCGCAGTTGACAAGGGCTACGGCCACAAGGAGTGGATAGAGCACGACAGTGATTTTATTTCGATCAGGGATACTCCCCGATTCAAATCCATTTTGCAGACAATGTGATGGCGACGCTGCCTCTCGAGCGCCTTCGTGGCGCCCTGTCTCATAGCTACACAATCGATCGTGAGCTTGGCCGCGGCGGAATGGCAACAGTCTATCTCGCGCAGGACAGCAAACACGAACGGCTCGTCGCCCTCAAAGTCCTGCATCCTGAGCTCGCAGCGTCGCTCGGACCGGATCGTTTTCTGCGAGAGATCAAAACTGCCGCGAAGCTCAATCATCCGCACATTCTGCCGCTGCACGACTCCGGCGAAGTCGATGGCTTCCTCTACTATGTGATGCCATACGTCGAAGGTGAGTCACTGCGCGAGCGATTGGATCGTGAGGAATTCCTGCCCGTGGAAGAGGTCGTCAACCTTACGCGCGGCATCGCGTCGGCGCTCGATTACGCTCACCGCCAGAACGTCGTCCACCGCGACATCAAGCCCGAAAACCTGATGCTGTACGAAGGTGAAGCAATGGTGATGGATTTCGGAATTGCGAAAGC
>JBGQKT010000283.1:0-2363 GCA_041499635.1 Gemmatimonadaceae bacterium | reverse complement strand
TCCGGTCGGCTCGCATATTCCAGAAACTCGATTGCTGCATCGGCGTTGCGCGCTCCCTTCAACATTCCAAAACCATTTCCGGTGCGCAGCCCCTCGGCGTACGTGAATGCTACCGGAAGTCCATCATGTTTCGCTGCTTCGAGTCGATTTGAAAATGCGATTGCATAGCTCGCGTCTCCCCGCGCAATGAGGTTGACGAGATCCGCGGGCGAATTCGCGAACAGCACTGGCACGCTGTCGCGAAGCTTGTCGAGTTTCTTCAGCGCGCGCTCGACATCCAGTGGATACAGCTTGGCAGGTGCGACGCCGTCGGCAAGCAGCGCAGCCTCGAGCTGACCAACGGGAGTCGCGCGGATCAATGCGCGACGTCCTGGATAGCGGTGGAAATTCCAGAACTCACTCCAGCTGGTCGGCAGCTTTGCGTCTTTGCCGTGTGCGGCCATCACGTACGCATATTCAGTGTTCACCAGAGTGCCGGGATATCGATAGCGCTCGGGTATTCCGCGATTTCGCGATAATCGGGTCAAGCGCGCATCACCGAGCAAGAAGCCTTTCTGTGCCCAGCTGAGAAGCCCGCCATAGTCCACGCCAACGACAAGATCTCCCGCAAATCCGCCGGCCTCGAGAGTTGGTCCGACGCGCGCGCAACAAGTCTCGTCGTATCGCACAGTGATGTTCGACTCGCGCTGAAACGGGACGATCACCGCCGAGCGTAGCGCGTCGCCATAGCTTCCGCCGTATCCGACGATCACGAGCTCGCGTTTGTCGGCTGACGATCTCGGCGAAAAGCTGAGGACGCCAACCCATGCAAGTGCGGCGACGCCGATGAGAAGAATGACTGCGGCAATGGTTCCGACGCGTGAGCGGCGCAGCAAACTCGCAGTCGATTTCATCGCGACGTCGCTCGAGTCTTGCTCAGAAATTTCGCTGCAGTCGAACGAACAAGCGTCTGCCGACGGTATCGTAAGTCTCGACGTCGGTGTTGGTGTCTGGCGCACCTGTGTAGTACGGCGCCTGCTTGTCGAAGGCGTTCAGCAATCCTGCGGTTATCGAAACACTTCGCGTATCGTAGCCGAGTGAGAAATCGTAGTAGGCGTACGCAGGAACTCTAGGCACCGCGTTGAGAGCAGTAGGTGCGTCTCGCAATCGCCAGCTCTTCAATTCTCCGATGTAGCGGACTGTTCCCGACAAATCGAGCGGATGTCCGGCGAGTTTCATGTCATAGCCCGTTGTGAGCAACCCGCGCCATCGAGGGAATCCACCGCCTGCGGGCTCGAGGTAACCGACATGACTTCGCACAGCGGAGCTTGGAAGTGCCTGGTCGCGATAGCTCCCCAGATATGTCGCTAGTGCGGTGATGCGAACATCATGATCGGTCGAAAGCGACAATCGTTGATCGAGCGTGATGTCGACACCTGATGTCCTTATGAACGATTGATTCACGTATGTCGTGAGCACCTCGACAAGCTGTCCGTTCACGGGATCGCGCGTGACGAGGCCGCAGAACAATGGATTCGAACGCGCATAACATTCATTGTATATCGTGGCGACGCTCGTGATTCCAATCGGATGCCTGACGTTGATGTTGAACCAATCGAGTGACAGCCGGAATCCGCGCAACGCCGGGGGAGTGATGTCGATCGCCGCCGACCAGGTGCCGGCGGTTTCGGGATCGAGCGTTTGATTTCCCCCGATCGCTGCCGGACTCTCGAATGAAAACGCCGGAATCATTCCGAGGGGAACTCCCTGTGCCGCGCAATTCGCTCTGACAGTTGCGTCAGATGCGGTGGTGAGATTACCGCACCCGTCGGCAACTGCGACGTATGAGCGGCCCTTTCCGAGAAACAGCTCGTTGATGTTTGGCGAGCGAAACGCCGTAGCATAAGCCGCTCTTGCTCGCAGATCGCGAGCGATGCGCCACTCGATTCCGGCTCGATAAGTAAGCGCGTTGCCCTTGCCGCCGACATTGACGTTTGATTCGCGCGCGCCGAGCTCGAGAGCCAGCGACTGAATCAATGGTAAATTCGCGGCGATTGGTGCGCGCATCTCGGCGAAAAGTTCAGCGACTGTGAATCCACCATCAGTGGAATCGCGCTGGCTCCCTCCGCTCAAGCCAGCAGCTGTTATCGGATCGGGATTGTCGTCCGCGTCTTCACGGCGAACCTCTGAGCCGATTGCAACACGAATCGGATCTGATTTTCCGCGCGCGAGGTTTCCGGAAACAAATCCGCTCAACACTTGCTGTCGCGTTGAGAAGCTCGAGTTGTCGGTGTACATGATCCAATCGAGATCGACCGGCCGGAGACTGCCGGGATAAAACAGATTCACGCAAGGCGGAACCCCGGCGGGTGGTGCGGCCGCAG
>JBGQKT010000282.1:0-2402 GCA_041499635.1 Gemmatimonadaceae bacterium | reverse complement strand
CGCGCCGAGCAAAGCGCAGCACTCGGCGCCGAGCGGTTCGATCGCGAGATAAAACTTCTCGCTCGGCTCCGACATCCATTCGTTCTTCCACTTCACGATTCGGGTGAAGCCGCCGGCTCTCTTTACTTCGTCATGCCGTATGTCGAAGGCGAGTCGCTCCGAGCAAGGATCGCACGCGAGCATACACTTCCGCTTGAAGATGTCGTGGCAATCGTCCGGCAGATTGCCGACGCTCTCGATTACGCGAACAGTGAAGGCGTCGTCCACCGCGACGTGAAACCGGAGAACATTCTGCTATCACGTCACGGGCACGCGATGCTCGCCGATTTCGGCATCGCGCGTGGTGCTTTGCTCTCGGGCGCGGCGGCCACTGGTCTCACTCAATCCGGCATGACAATCGGCACCGTCGACTACATGAGTCCCGAACAAGCGCTCGGCGACTCCGATATCGATGGTCGGAGCGATGTGTATTCGCTTGGTTGCGTAGTGTTTGAGGCGCTCGCAGGGCATCCGCCATTTACCGGCAACACGTCTCTCTCGATTGTCGCGCAACACATCGGGAAACCGGCGCCAAGTCTTGCGACGAATCGCTCGGATCTCTCGTCGTCATCGATTCGCGCAGTCGCGCGAGCACTCGAGAAAAAAGCTGATGACCGTTTTGCAACCGCGACCGAATTCGTGCAGGCGCTTGTCTCCGCGGATACACAACCACTTCAAACGCAAGCACATCTCGCGTCGACACAACGTCTCTCGATTGCCGTTCTGCCAATCTCGAATCGCAGCTCCGATGCAGAGACCGAGTATTTCAGCGAAGGAATGACGGACGAGCTGATGAATGCGCTTGCAAAAGTGGAAGGACTTCGCGTCGTGTCGCGCACATCAGCTTTTGCGTTCAAGAGCGGAGACGTGCCCATCAAGGAGATCGGCGCGCGACTCGGAGTTGGATTCGTTCTCGAAGCAAGCGTGCGACGCGCAGGCACTCGGCTGCGTGTATCAGCGCGACTTGTCGGAGTAGAAGACGATTCCACTCTGTGGTCGGAGACTTACGAGCGACAGCTCGAGGATGTGTTCGCGGTGCAGGATGAAATCACACACTCGATCGTCAGGACAATCACCGAAGCACTTCAACTCGGTCACCTGCGTGGCGCGATACCGGTTCAACAACCGCGAAGTCTCGAAGCGTACGATCTCTATCTCCTCGGTCGACATCACTGGTACAAGAGAACCGAATTGTCGATGCGTCGCGCGCTCGAGCTATTTCAGGAAGCCGCCGCTGTCGATCCCAACTATGCGCCCGCGTATTCGGGAATCGCAGACGCATCCGCTCTGCTCGCGTCGTGGCAGTTCGCGACGGCAAATGAGATGTATCCGCAGGCGGTGAATGCTGCGCGGCGCGCGCTCGAGTTGGATCCATCACTCGCGGACGCGCACGCATCGCTCGGATTCGTGAAGCTCAACTGGGAATGGGATTGGAATGGCGCGCTCGACGAATTTCGCCGAGCGATTGCGCTGAATCCGAGTCACGAGGCGGCGCATCGTTGGCTCTCCGCATTTCTGGCGGGGATAGGACGAGACGACGAAGCGATTCCACTCGCGTTGCGCGCAATCGAGCTCGATCCGATTTCAGTTCTTCCGCGCATGAATCTCGGAATCATCCAACTTCTCTCATGGCGATTCGAAGACGCCATCGTCGAGTTGCGTCGCGTGTTGGAGAAAGATCCGAATTTCGTACGTGCTTATGCATTTCTCGCGTGTTCGTTGTCATTTCTCGAGAGACATGACGAAGCGATCTCTGTCGCAACCATCGGAGTCGAGAAATCGAATCGTCACGCGATGCTGCTCTTCGCGCAGGGAATATGCGTCGCGCGATCGGGACAGCTCGACGAAGCGCGCGCGATCTTCGAGCCGATTATTTCCGAGCTCGCTCCATTCTACGAGGCGACGGTTTACGCGGTGCTGCACGAGGATTCGAAAGCGCTCGACACACTCGAGCGCGCTCCCGAGTCGCACTCGGACTGGATGTACTCAGTCGGAAGGCAGCCGTGGTACCGTCAGTACCATGATCATCCGCGGTTCATTCGACTGCTGGGGCAATTGCAACTTCCGACGAGCGAACGTGTGTGGATCTCCAAAGATTTCGACGCTCCACTTCCCATAGAGATCAGCGACGCATTCGAAGGGAAGAATGAGTGATCGGCCCACCTCGATACCCACGTCGCACTCTGGTTCCTTTCAGTTTGCGCGTCTGGAGTTTTCAGTTTTTCAGTTTGGCGTTTTGCGGGTACAGACCGATCACATGGGTGAGCGAAAAACCGGTACATAGGTGAGCCGCCAGTTGGAGGCATAACATACGGGCATCTTCCGGGAGGTGCCCGTGCCTTGGCGAGAAATCTCACTCATGT
>JBGQKT010000281.1:0-2437 GCA_041499635.1 Gemmatimonadaceae bacterium | reverse complement strand
CGTCGGCCGAATATCTGGACGTGATCATTCCGGTGAGCGATCGCCCTCCGTACCTCGTCGAAGAAGGACCATCGTCACTCACGCTGACGTTCTACTCCACGACGGGACAAGCGCAGCCGACCGTACCCGCACCAGTGACGACTTATGTGTCATCGATATCAGCGGCGCCTTCGGGCCCGCAGATGCGATACACGATTGCTCTTCGAGGGCCGGTTTATGGTTACCAGCCCCTGTGGCAGGACAGCACCTTCACTTTGCGCGTTCGCCGTCCCCCGGCGATCGATTCAATCGATCCATTGAAAGGACTTACGATTGTGGTCGACCCCGGACATCCACCGCTCGGCGCCACTGGACCGACAGGACTTTATGAGGCAGAGGCAGTACTCGCTGTCGGTCTCAAGGTTCGAGACATGCTCGCCGCGCGCGGTGCGAACGTGCTCCTGACTCGCACGAGCATGGAGCCGGTCGATCTCAACCTCCGCCCGACCATGGCCCGACGCGCAAATGCGCACGCACTAGTGTCGATCCATCTCACTGCAGTGCCGGACGGACTGAGTCCATTCGTCGCCGAGGGAACGACGACGTATCATTTCTGGATGCACTCTCAACCGATGGCCGCCGCAATCCATCAGGCGATGCTGCCTCAGTTGTCTCTTCCCGATAAAGGCGTGAAGCGCGAGAATTTTGCGCTCGTTCGCCCCACCTGGATGCCAGCTGTATTATGCGAAGGTGCGTTCGTCATCATGCCCGATCAGGAAGCAGCACTGCGAACTCCCGAATACCAGGAGCGCTACGCGCGCGGAATTGTCGACGGGCTCGAGTCTTACTTTCGCAGTCTCGGATCAGCGGCGCATTGAGCCGCGGTAATCGCGGGCTATTTTCGGCTGCGCTTTGCGTCGCCTCCTGCATCGCATCGTCGGCAACTTCGGGACAGGTCGTTCCCAATCTCCGCTGGCGAACGATCGAGACGCGTCATTTCCGAATTCATTTTTCGCCGCCGCTCGAGGAGATGGCGCGACGCACCGCGCCAAACGCCGAGCGCGCGTTCGCGCTTCTCTCGCGCGAGCTCGTTCCGCCGCGCGGGAAAGTCGATCTCGTGATTGCCGACAACGTGGACTACACCAACGGATACGCGACGCCGTTTCCATCGAATCGCATCGTGATCTTCGCGCATCCACCAGTCGACGAAATCGCGCTTCGCAATTATGCGGATTGGAGCCAGCTCGTCGTGACACATGAGCTCACTCACATTTTTCATTTGTCGCGCGCAGAGGGAATCTGGAAGCTCGGACGCTACGTGCTCGGGCGACATCCAGCGCTTTTCCCGAATGCTTTCATGCCTGCGTGGGTGACCGAAGGACTCGCCGTTTATTACGAGTCACGACTCACCGGCACCGGGAGACTCGAAGGCTCCGAGCATTACATGATCGCTCGCGCCGCGGCAGAAGCCGGAAGCTTTCCCCGACTCGGCGAAATCTCTCTCGCGACGTCGCGCTTCCCCGGCGGCGAGACAGTGTACGCGTATGGCTCTTTCATCTTCGACTATTTGTCTCGCACACGAGGAGACAAGTCGATCAGGAAATTCATCGACGTGACGAGCCGATCGATTTTTCCGATCACCCTCAACGGAAAATCCAGGAAGGCGTTCGGAATCAGTTTCGAGCGGGCGTGGCAACAGTGGACCGATTCGCTGCTGCGCGCGACGCAACGAAAGCCCGAGCCGATTCCGGGATGGCGTGAGCTCACGCCGGAAGGATGGTTCGTTTCCGCTCCTCGGTGGCTCAGCGATTCGAGTTTGATTTATGGCGGATCGACCGGACGCGAAGTACCGCAAGCTTACGTTGTCGAATTGTCAGGAGAAAAGCGGTCGATCGGACGCCGCAATGTCGCTGCCGTGAACGTTCCTCTGGCGAACGGCGATTTTTTATTCAGCCAACCTGATTTTCTCGATCCATACACGCTGCGCAACGATCTCTACATTCAGCGCGGCGACAAACAAATACGACTCACACACGGCGCACGACTCTCATGGCCAGATGCTCGGCGAGACGGATCCATCATCGCTGTGCAGGACGTGCCTGGCTCGACGCGATTGGTTCGCGTGTCGTCCGACGGACGCTCGGTAATTCCTATCACGCGTGGCTCGCTCGACGAACAGTGGACTGAGCCGAGGTGGTCGCCCGACGGAACACGCATTGCTGCGGTACGAATGCCTTACGGTAACAGAGCTGAAATCGTAGTGATTGACACAACCGGCGCTGTGACGTTCTCATATCGATTGGTGAGCGCAATTCCCGCGTCGCCGAGCTGGTCGCGCGATGGAGCCAAACTCTTCTTTTCGTCGGATCACTCGGGCACGATGCAGCTGTACTCGATCGATCTCCCTCCGGCAACGCGTGAGGGAACGACGCGGCTCAGCGACGCACTTACGGGAATT
>JBGQKT010000280.1:0-2527 GCA_041499635.1 Gemmatimonadaceae bacterium | reverse complement strand
GTACGCGAAAGACTACGCCTTCGAGCGTGGTACGAGTCGCAAGACTTTGACCGGCACCGACACGTTATCGTGGCGCGACAAGTCGTGGGTCGTGGGAATCAAATCGAATGGCAAGAGCAAAGCGTACGATTGGAATCGTCTGCGCCGCGAGCGAGTCGTGAACGACGACGTCGGCGGCACACCGATCGTGCTCGCGTTAGGTGACGACAATGAGAGCTACTACTGCTTCGAGCGTCCCGACGCACAGACTCGATTTTCATTGCGCGGCGATTCCCTTATCGCAACGGGTCGAGCGTACGCGCTCAGCGGCGTCGGCCCCTCAGGTTCGCTCAAGTCGATCAATGCGAGCCAGGAGTTCTGGCACAGTTGGCGAACATTCCAGCCCGGCACCGATCGGTACTAGACGTCGCAGGTGAGGAAGGCCTGCTTCAATGACTCTAGTGGTGCGCGTGTGGGAGTGAACTCGTGGGCCATGTATCCCGTGAATCCCGCGTCCACGATCGCGGTCGCGATCGCGCGCCAATTCAGCTCCTGCGTATCGTCGAGCTCGTGACGGCCCGGGACACCGCCAGTATGAAAGTGTCCGATGTAGGCGATGTTGTCGCGGATCGTGTGAATGACGTCGCCTTCCATGATCTGCATGTGGTAGATGTCGTAAAGAAGCTTCAGGCGTGGCGAGCCGACGCCCTTCATTACCTCGACGCCGAATGCGGTGTGGTCTCCCTGATAATCCTTGTGATCGACTTTGCTGTTGAGCAGCTCGACACACACGTTCACTTTTTGTTCTTCCGCAAGCGGAGCAATCTTTTTCAATCCCGCGATACAGTTTGCAATTCCCTCGGCGTCAGTTCTCCCTTGGCGATTGCCGAACATCGTTATGACATTCGGCACCTCGTGCTTCGCCGCGAGGGGAATCGCCTGCTCGAGCTCGCGAAGGAGCATTGCATGACTCGCCGGATTGTTGAATCCGTTTGAAAGAAAATCCCGGCGGTCCGTCGGGTAGCCCATTGAAGAAACCAGACCGTATTGACGAACAACATCCCAGTCGGGCGGTTGCAGGAGGTCGATTGCCTTGAGCCCCATCGCTGCGCACGCCTTGGCGAATTCAGGGAGCGGAATACTCGAGTATGGCCAGCGAGAGACCGATTGTTTCAGGCGTCCCGCAACGATGGGATCGCGATTTTCTCCATGGAATGCGGTGCCGGCTGTAACTGCGCCGACCGTTTTGACAAAAGTGCGACGATCGATCATTGCGTCACCTCCTCGTGAGCTGAAAGAGATAACTCTCCAACGGCGCGAGGGAAGGGAGAGGCACATAATCTTTGACCTTGCCGTCCGATCGTATCCGAAGCGACGCACCCGGCGCGCGCCCGAGCAAATTCCTCGCGGTGTACAATCCAGCTGGGAGTACGTGGTTCAACGAGGACAGCTTCACGTTCGACAACGAAGATGTTCCAAGATTCGCCACAACCAACACCGCGTGATCTCCTGTCCGCCGCACATACGCCGCGACGGCGTCGTCTCCCGCGTCGAGCGCCACCAGCTCACCAGATGCGAGGTCGGAATTCTCCGCGCGAAGATTGATCAGCCGGCGATAGAGATTGAGCAGCGACGACTTGTCGCCATCTTCGGCCTCGACATTTGCTGTGCTCGAGTCGGGCTGTAGCGATTCCCATGGCTTGCCCCGTGTGAAGCCGGCCGCGCGGCCGCGAGCCCAATGCATCGGTGTCCTGAGTCGCGGATCAGGTTTGTCGCCAGTCATCCCGATCTCCTCGCCGTAGTACACGAACGGCAGTCCTGGAAACGTCAGCAGAAGAGTCGCAGCAAGTTTTGCTCGCGAAGCAGAACCACCAAGCTCCGTCATCGTTCGCGTCTGATCGTGATTTCTGAGAAACGGGCACCAGCGATTTGCGGGGAGCTCGCGCTGGAGTCTCAGAACCGGTGGAAAAAGTCCCTTCATCGATCCGGTTCGCACCGCGGCGACAATTGCGTTCGAGATGTCGAAAGCGAAATGCGCATCGAGCTGGTCGGGATAATACGCCAGCATCGCTCCAGTCGAATCCCACACCTCACCGATTGTGAATGCATTCGGCGCGACCGACCGCACATGCGCCGCGAATTCACGAAGGAACGCGTGCGTGCCGCGCGTGTGCATCCGCTGTCCATTCTCTTCGACAAGATAAGGAATAGCGTCGAGCCGGAAGCCGTCCACTCCCATCTCGCGCAGCCAGAAGGTTGCGACTTTCTTTGCTTCATCACGGACCGCCGGATTCTCATAGTTGAGGTCGGGCATCCCGCTCCAGAAAAAACCGTAGTAGTACTCGTTCCGAACTGGCGATCGGTGCCATCCTTCCTCACCGTCCGGTTTCGTCGCCGACCACCGAAACCAGTCGCGGTGGGGAGAGGTGGGATTGTTCAGCGCCTCCTGAAAAAACGGGTGCTCGCTCGACGCATGATTCAACACCAGATCCACCAGCACCCTGATCCCGCGACGATGCGACTCGGCGATCAGCTTCTTGAAATCGTC
>JBGQKT010000279.1:0-2655 GCA_041499635.1 Gemmatimonadaceae bacterium | reverse complement strand
GCGCCGGCAAACAAAGATGCGACAGAGAAAATTCTCATTTGATCAGTTCCTCGAATCGCGACCGTCGCCGCGCTCCAGTTTGATGTTTCCGCTGAACGACTCGGCAACGATGCGCGCCCGCCCGTTACCGATCTTGAACTCCATTCTGCGATTCGAGCCTCGTCCATCGGTGTTCGGCTGCAGCGTCACAGGGAAATCACTGTCCACCGACCCGCTGAACGTTTCTATCCGGACCAGCGCTCCAACATCCGCGGGAAGCGATAGCAGTACCCCACCTGAGTGCGACTTGAACTCGTACGAGCCATCCGGCTCGAACGTGCCGGCGTACGAGATGCGGCCGCTGACGGTTCCCGATCGAACGAACTTCGATTTCACGCCGAACATCGAGATTCTGCCGCTGACGGATTCTGTTTCGAGATCGCCACTGACATCATCGGCTTGCACGCGCCCGCTTACCGAGCTCGCGCGAACATCGCCGGCGACCTGCGACACTTCCACATTTCCCGACACACTTTCCGCTTTGACTTTCCGAGCTGCGTCAATCACGCTGACGCTTCCACTCACGGCATTTGCGTCAACCTCGCCTTTGACTCCGTGAACAGAGATCGAAGCCGAAAGTGAATTGACAATGACACGCGTGCCGGTTGGAACCGTGAGCTCGAATGTCGCGTCGCCCGGGCCGCCTCGACTCGGATCTACCGATAGCCTGAGCCTTCCCGGACCCACATCGAAGTCGATGTCACCACGACTTGTGTTTGCGCGCACGTGCGCTTGTGAGCCGCTGCCACCAACCACATTTACTCGTCCGGAAAAGAGCGACAAATCCACAGTCGCCTGCCGATCGAGAGTGACCGTTGTATCTAACGATTCGCTATACCTTCTCTGTGCCGTCGCTTTTGTCGAAGCGCCGGCAATCAGCATTAGGGCCGAGAGCAATGCTCCCGTCGTTCGTATTTGCACTTCTCTATGTCCTCGACGGCAGCAACGCCACCGTACGCAAAAGTTCAACTTTCTTGTCGAGCGCATGATTGAGCTGATCGGTCAGGAAACCGCTCTTCGGGTCACGCGCGAGCGCAGCACGGCTCTGCCGCACCGCAGCATCAATGATTGTGAGACTCTGCTCGATCACCGAGACTGTATTCGGATCGAGCTGATTTCTTCGCTCGGTGATAATGTTCTGGAGCCGCGAGATCTCGTCACCGTACGCGATCTCCGTCGGACTCGCCGATGCGCGACTGCTTCGCGACGCGAGCGTCACTCCGCGTGACGACGGAATTTTCGGTGCAGTTTCACGCTCTGCCGGACGAGTCGTTGCAACTTCGCTCGGTGTCGTCGACGGCGCCTCAGTCGTGATTGGGGCGACCGAAGGCGCGACGGCAGACTGTTGCGGCGATGATTCTGGTTTCGCGGTCACTGCAACTCGCTGGGTTGCGGGACGCATCGACCGCGAAGTCGCGAGATATGTAATCCCCGCCGTTGCAATAACGAGAGCCGCAGCCGCAGCGGCCGCAGCCGGAATCCAGTTACGCCGAACTTCTCTCGGTGAACGACCGAGTGGAACTACCGTGGGCTCGATACGCGCTGCGATTCCCGCCCACAGGTCACGCGAAGGAGTCAGCTCAGGAAGCTCCGCCGCCTCGGCGCGAATTGCGCCGATGTCGCGCAACAATGAATTGCACCGAAGACAGCCGCCCACGTGCTCATCGACTTGAGCGCGTGTGTTGCCGTCCAGTGTCTCCTCGAGGTAATCGAGCAGCGCGGCGTCTACTTGAGCGCATGTCATCATTTGTCGATCCGTCATCGTGTCAGTGCCTCCCTCAAAAGCAGTCTTGCCCGGTGAAGCTGAGCCTTGCTGCCTCCTGCCGTTATCCCGCAAAGCTCGGCGATCTCTTCGTGCTTATAACCCTGAACGTCGTGTAACACGAAAATCTGCCGCGCTCCTGGTGGTAGACCTGCTATCGCCGCCGTCAAATCCATTCTGTCGGCATCCCTCGGCGTCGTTGCCGCGGGGGCGAAAATGTCTTCTCCACCATTTTCTTCGTCTTCCTCACCCTTCATGCGCCGACGGCTTCGTCCTTCATTCTTCCGATCCGTCAGCACGATGTTCACTGCAATTCTGTGAATCCATGTCGAGAACGCGCTGTCGCCTCTGAATTGCGGAAGCTTTTCCCACGTCCTCACGAACACATCCTGCGTCAGCTCTTCTCCGCGAACCCTGCTTCCACACATCCTCGTGCAAAGCGTGAAGATCTTGTTCACGTGCGCGGTGTAAAGGCGCTCGAACGCACGCCTGTCCCCCGCCGCTGCGAGAGCGACGTCCGCCGAATCCCCCGCTGGGGCGGAAGGCTGCATCATCACTGCGGCTGCTGGCAAGCCAATCTCGTCTCTCTCTCGTTGCTGAATCAGATATCCGGCGTGCCTTAAAGGTTTGAACGCTCGAGCGTCTTAACGCCGGTCAATCGAGAGAGGACCATTATGGGTGATTGCCCTGATGGTCGTCCCGCCTGCGCCGAGGTCAGTGGAGATATTCCTTCCAATCCGGCCCACGACAGTTACTGGGAATCCGAGGCTCAGCGGTCCGTTCGTCGTACCGGCCTCGAGATGTGCCGAATAATCGTCGGGGATGCGCAGTGCCAATGGACCGTTGTTTGTCTC
>JBGQKT010000278.1:0-2744 GCA_041499635.1 Gemmatimonadaceae bacterium | reverse complement strand
GGTTTGCAATCCCCCGCTAGAACGGTGCTGAAGCGTGCTCGACCGCCTCGAAAAAGCTCTATCCGACAAGTACAAAATCGAGCGTGAGCTCGGGCGCGGAGGAATGGCTACCGTTTATCTCGCTCAGGACAAAAAGCACGAACGCTCTGTCGCACTCAAAGTGCTTCACCCCGAGCTCTCTTCATCACTCGGCCCCGATCGGTTTCTCCGCGAAATAAAAGTCGCTGCTCGGCTGAATCATCCGCATATCCTTCCTCTTCACGACTCGGGCGAAGCGAACGGATTTCTCTATTACGTGATGCCGTACGTCGAAGGTGAATCGCTTCGCTCGCGACTCAATCGCACGGGTAAGCTCCCCCTCGACGAAGCATTATACCTGGCGCGCGGAATTGCCGGGGCGCTCGACTATGCACACCGTCAGCGCGTCGTACATCGCGACATCAAACCGGAAAACATCATGCTTCACGAAGGCGAAGCGATGGTGATGGATTTCGGAATCGCGAAAGCAGTGAGCGCCGCAGCGGGCGACACGCTCACGCAAACCGGAATGATGGTTGGCACGCCCGCATACGTGAGTCCGGAACAAGCTGCAGGTGAAGCAGAAATTGACGGACGGAGCGACCAATACTCACTGGCGTGCATGCTGTTCGAGGTTCTCACCGGCAAAAAAGCTTTCGCAGGATCCACAACGCAGGCGGTACTGAGCAAAAGATTCACGGATCCCGTGCCATCACTCCGACAGGTCGACCCGACAGTCCCCGACGAAATCGACGAAGCAGTCGGAAAGGCGATGTCGAAGGAGCCGCGTGAGCGATACAACACGTCCGGCGAATTCGCGAAAGCACTCGTGTGGCCAAAAGCATCTACCCCCGCCGATCAAACAACAGTGAAGGCACAGGCACCGGCGCCGAAATCGATCGCCGTACTTCCGTTCGCCGACATGAGCGCCGAACGCGAGAACGGATACTTCACCGACGGAATGGCTGAAGAGATCATCAACGCTCTCACTACCATAAAAGCGCTGCGCGTCGCGTCGCGAACATCGTCGTTCGCATTCAAGGGAACCACCGAAGACATTCGGCAGGTCGGGAAAAAGCTCGACGTCGCAACCGTTCTCGAAGGAAGCGTTCGCAAAGCAGGAAACAAACTTCGTATCACAGCCCAGCTCGTAAACGTCGCTGACGGATATCAGCTCTGGTCGCAGCGATACGATCGCGACATGGAAGACGTGTTCGCGATTCAGGACGAGATCGCGCAGAACATCGTGAAAGCGCTACGCGTCATTCTCAGTGAAGACGAAAAGCGCGCGATCGAAAAAGTCGCGACGGTGAACGTCGAAGCGTACGACTGCTATCTCCGTGGCCGTCAGTTCTTCCACCAGTTCCGCAGGCAGAGCCTCGAGTTCGCGAGGCAGATGTTCAACAAGGCAATTGAGATCGATCCAACATATGCGCTTGCATACGCGGGAGTCGCCGACTGCTGCTCCGTTCTTTACACGAACTTCGACGCAAGCGAGACGAATCTCATCAATGCCGAGACGGCGAGCCGTCGTGCATTGGAACTCGCTCCACGGCTTGCAGAGGCACACGTCGCTCGCGGGCTCGCCGTCTCGTTGCTTGGTAAACATGATGATGCGGAGACAGAGTTCGAGACCGCGATGGGATTGAATCCGCAGCTGTTCGACGCCGCCTACATGTATGGGCGCTCACTTCTGGCGCAAGGCAAATTCGAGAAGGCGACAAGAATATTCGAGCGAGCGGCCGAGCTCAGACCTGAGGACTACGTCGTGCCAGGTTTTCTCGGCGGAGCATACAGCAGTCTAGGCCGTACTGCAGATGCGCAGCGCGCATACCGCCGGGCCCTCGACGCGGCGAGCAAGCGACTCGAGCTCAACCCTGACGATCCACGCGCGTTATACATGGGTGGGACGGCGCTATCCCGTCTGGGTGAAGCGAAGCGCGCAAAAGAATGGGGCGCTCAGGCACTGGCGATAAGCCCCGGTGACGCGACTGTGCTCTACAATGTTGCCTGCATCTACTCGACAAGCGGCGAGACCGATGAGGCTGTGAGTCTTCTGGAGCGCGCTGTCGCCGCCGGATTCGGCCATTGGAAATGGATCGAGAACGATTCCGATTTCGATTCGCTGCGTAATCATCCGAGATACAAAGCTTTATTGGCGAAGAAGGATGAACATTGATGAAGGCGATTCTTCTCGTCGATCACGGATCGATAAGACGCGAAGCGAACGACATGCTCATAGACGTCGCAAATCTCGTTCAGCGCATGGCAGGTAGCGACGTCATCGTCCGATACGCGCATATGGAGCTCGCAGAGCCGACGATCGCGCAGGGATTCGCTAACTGCGTCGAGGCTGGCGCGACCGATGTAGTCGTTTTCCCATACATGCTGTCACCGGGACGACATTCGACAACCGACGTTCCTCGAATAGTTAGAGAAGCAGCAGCCAACTATCCGGGAGTGACATTTTCTGTGACACCCGCGTTCGGCATCGAGGAAAAACTTGGCGAGATAGTGCTCGCTCGCGCGGGAATCGAAGCTTCACCTGCATCAACGACTCCCGGCTAGAGGGCACTATGGAGATTCATACAGACCTCCGCCCGGCGCTGACAATTCTCTCCGAAGAAGAGGAGATGTTCCGCGACGTCGTCAAGGCATTCGCCGAAGACGAAGTGCGCCCGCGAGTGATGGAGATGGAAAAAGCGAGCAAAATCGCTCCCGATTTG
>JBGQKT010000277.1:0-2782 GCA_041499635.1 Gemmatimonadaceae bacterium | reverse complement strand
CTTGCGCGATCACGGCGGCATCGCCGGCGCTGCTCTTCAACTGAATCAGACTGCTCACCGCAGTTGGAGTTATCTGGTAGCTAAAGACCGCGACGTGATCCTGAGCACGGAGCTTCGCATCTGTCGGGAGGAGTTCTTTCCCGCTGACCGTCGTGAAATTCCGACGCTCGCCACGCAGCGCACCCGCACAGCGAAGAATCGAGCGGGCTGCTGCAGTCTCACGATTGTCACTGATAATGCTCCGCGGTCGCGTGCGCGAGCAGAGCAGCTCGCTCAGAATTCCGTCGTACGGTTGATCCTTCTCGGTGTACTGCGAGCTGTAAACGATGAGATCGAATCGCTGTTCGCGAAGCGCTCTTGCAAACTCGGCAGCGTCGCGCGGTCGCGCGATTCTTCCGATGATCCCGCCACTTTCCTGGCTGTAGAGCGCGTCGGCGTAGATAGTGTTGTGCTCCTCGAACGTATCATGCGTCGTCTCGTCCTCGTAATAGAGGACAGACTTGCAGCCATCGGGACACAAGCGCGCCAGCTCACGTCGCA
This sequence comes from Gemmatimonadaceae bacterium, assembly GCA_041499635.1. Classification (GTDB taxonomy): domain Bacteria; phylum Gemmatimonadota; class Gemmatimonadetes; order Gemmatimonadales; family Gemmatimonadaceae; genus UBA4720. The sequence goes on along the minus strand of JBGQKT010000277.1, from coordinate 2,242 downwards.
CGAGAGCGGAGCCTTCGGCAAAATCTGCAAAGGCATTCGAGCTGAAACCGTTGACGAACCCACGATGCGGCCGCACTGCACGCGCCTCCCATGAGCCATCACGCTGTCCGCGATACGGCGTCCTTAGCCGGACGATGTGCCACGTGGGGCCGAAGACGCTCTCAACCGATGCGTCACTCAAATTGACCGGCGTACCATTTGGAGCTGTGATGGATAATCGCAGCGCGCCTTTGGGCAGCGGATCCTTCCACGAAAGCACGAAGACGAGCTTCGTGTCGTCATATGAAGTGTGAATTGTCGGCGCGGAAGCAAGGCTCGTCGCGGCGAGTGTCTCGATCGGATCCTCACCAACGAACGTGTCGAAGATGTCGGCAAAGCAGAAGACAAAAAACTTCTTGAGCTCGAGTGAATTGGGTGTGCTTATGTAGATACCGCCCTGATGCTCGCTGAGGTCACGGAGTTTCGGACCATCGAGCGCGCCCGGTGTACCTAGCCCAACGGAGCAGACATGCGTGTCGCCGAGTCCGGGTTGAGCTGTAGCGATCGTGGGCGCTGTGTTTTCCATTCCATCGGTGAGAAGCAGTATTGCTTTTCGCAAATTGGTTCCGCCTGCAACGAGCGCCTGCGCTTTCTGCAAACCGTCACCAATACTCGTGGCGCCGCTCGCGGTAATTGCGCCGAGCGCGGTAGTGAGCGCCGCGGGTGCGGCGGCGACGGTGGTAAGAGACATGTCGGCCGGACTCGACGCCGTCGTCGAGAACGAGACCATTCCGAGACGATGACTCGATCCGTCCTCGAGCAGATCTGCGAATAGACTCGCGGCTGCTTTAGCTGCGTCGAGTCGAGTGCCGCCGCCCGAAGTCGGAAGACTCATGCTGCCGGAGCGATCGAAGACAATTGCGATGTCAGTCGTCTGATGCGTGCGCCACGCATCCTGTACGTCATCGAAGATGTGGTGGTATCGATAGAAAATCGGATCCCGCGTCGAGAACGCCGGACAATTCATGTCCGCCGATGAGCCACTGCATCCGCCCGTGCCACCGGCTTGCGCTATTCGGCCATGATTCGTGTTATGCCAGCCGACGATCGCATCGCCGATTGCCGTGACGCTGGCGAAACCGTCGAGCGTTCCTCCTGCAGCGGGAAGCTTGAACTGAGATGGCAGGGCCAGGCAGTTCGTGCATGGACTATTCGCGGCGCGACCACCATGAGCAGGTGGAATCAATGCGCTCGGAGCAGCGACCCATGTTTGTACGTGCGGCTCGCCGAGTGACGTGAGGTAGCGATCGTAGCCGAGCAGGAATTGTTTGTGAAATCCGAAGAAGCGATTGCCCCAGTTGGTGCCGGTATGATCAGGATTCGTGCAGTGCCAATTCTGGTGGAACTGGATCAGTACTTGTGGTGCAGGCGCTGCTCCGGCGCACGTCCACGGCGTTGGAAAGAATCCGTCGATGCTGGTGAGTGGTAGGGCGATCCAGTTTGCTGTGTCGATCTCATGATTGGGATCGGCTGCTTCGTGACTGGGTTTCGCGACCGCGAGTCCGGTGCCAATGAGAGCGATGCAAATCGCAGCACCGAGGGAGCGAATCGTGTAAGGCATCGTACCTCCTGATCCGTGCGTGATCCACGCAATACTCCTCAAGATGGAGGCGCATTCGAATCGCGACATGCCTGTTTTGCATCACCCGACTGCTGTTTTTATATCAGCGGTTGAACACATCGGGAGCGTCGAGCGGCGAAAATTGGGCGCCGTTAGCCTACACGCGCTTTACCGGTACGACCGCTTCGTTGCCTGACCCGCGAGTTAGCACTGGATGAGACTGCGTGGAGACTAGATCACCGACTTCGACTTTGCCGGAGCCTGTCAGATCAACGTGTGCGCGCACTGAATAGCTGTTACGCTCATCTATCGCTTCCGCTGGCAAGGTGATAGTGAACGGCAGCACGGCGCCCTTCTGAAGCTTGACACCCTTTAGTTCTTGCTCTCCGACGACGCTCGAGGGCGCGTCGGCGCGCGAGACATCTTCGACCTGCACGAGAACTTTTGCCGCAACGTCGGGAAGATCGATGGCCGGCAAGACGATTTCGCCATGGACGATGCGAGTTTCAGACATTGTTCTCCCTGCTGCTTTCGTCACTGATCCAATCCGATCAATAGCCGCGCCATCGCGTCGGTGATGGGCTGTTGAGTGCGTTCCTCAACAAAGCGCCACTCGCCTGCGGGATTCACCTCGAGAAAGAT
>JBGQKT010000276.1:0-2832 GCA_041499635.1 Gemmatimonadaceae bacterium | reverse complement strand
CAGTCGGCGTGTCGCTCGCATCGGCGATGGTGCTCGTCGTACCTGTCGTCGTCGCGTACGCATTCCTGCAACGCAATTTCATCGAGAGCATGGCAGGCGCGGGGATCAAAGGCTGATGCCGTCAGTAACGTTCGATCATGTAAGCAAGCGGTTCGGCGAAGTGACCGTCGTCGAGGACTTCGATCTAAAAGTCGAAGATGGTGAGCTACTCGTGCTCGTCGGCGGGTCGGGATCGGGCAAATCGACGATCCTTCGCATGCTCGCCGGTCTCGAAACAGTGACGACAGGCAAAATCAGGATCGACGAACGCGATGTCACCGATTTGCCTCCGCGCGACCGCGACGTCGCGATGGTTTTTCAGGATTACGGATTGTATCCGCACATGACGGTGCGGGAAAATCTTTCTCTCGGTCTTCGGCTGAGAAAAATCCCTAAACAGGAAATCGAGCGTCGCGTCACCTGGGCTGCTGAAATGCTGCAGCTCGAGCCGCTTCTCGATCGAAAGCCGAAGCAGCTTTCGGGCGGACAGCGACAACGCGTCGCGATGGGACGCGCGATGGTACGGGAGCCCAAAGTATTTCTGTTCGACGAGCCTCTTTCAAATCTCGACGCCGGACTTCGCGCACAGATGCGCATCGAGATTGGTGGATTGCAGCGCCGACTGAACACCACGACAGTCTACGTCACACACGATCAGGTCGAAGCAATGACACTCGGCGACCGCATCGTGGTTCTCGCGGATGGACGCATTCAGCAAATTGGCCGGCCGATCGAGCTTTACCTGTCTCCGGTAAATCGATTCGTCGCCGGATTCATCGGCACGCCGGCGATGAATTTCGTTCAGGGTCGCGTTCAGGAAGAGAACGGCGGGCTCGTGTTCATCACGGAGGGAGCGCAAGTGACGCTCGACAAGCGCGCGCTCATTTCGTCGGGATCGTCTGAACCGATCACACTTGGAATCCGTCCCGAAGATCTTAATGTCGAGTTTGGGTCGAACGGATCACAACGTTCGGACGATGCATTTCTTGGAAAGATCGTACTCGTAGAACGACTCGGCGGAACGAGCCACATTCATTTCGAGGTTGGTCCGCACAGGCTCATGGCGTCAGTTGTGTCCGATTCGCTGCCGAGCGTGGGCGAGAACATCACCGTCCGGATACCCGCTGCAAGGGCACATCTTTTCGCCACTGACGGCCGAGCTCTCGCAGAAAGAAAAAGCACAAGCTGGTAGCTCGAGCTTTTTAGCCTGCAGCGACTAGCTTGTGTTTTTGAATGTGACGCAAATGTTACGGAGAATGTGCCCATTCCGCACGCGTTCGACACGTTTTCGACGGTAGACCGTCCCGACAGGCAAGCGTGAAGCGACATTTCTGCAAAGAATGCACGGATCGGTTGACATCTGCCCCCGGGCGTCCTACGTTCCTTTCATGACATTCCGCTCAGTAAACCTGAACTCGAAGCATGACATCCGGCTCAATGCCGGGTGCCCGATGCACGGGGCGCGGAAGCGAAAGGACTAGCTGGATTTGGATGTCATGTTGCTTCGCCCCGCCTTCGACTGAATGCGGGGCGTTTCTTTTTATGGAGAATGGATGAGAAAGCATTACCTGTTGGTCAGCGACTTCGATCAGACGCTGAGCTTCAACGATTCGGGATTAGTGCTGAGCGAGATGCTCGGCATCGCTGGAGTTCAGGAAAGAGTTTCAAGTCTCTCGCGATTGAACCTCGTTCAGTCGGGAGCGGAGCTCACGTATCTCTTGCGCCACGATAATGATTTTCGCGGAGTGCGAAGATCCGATCTCGTTGAAGTTGGAAAGCGAATTCGTCTCAAGGGGAACATCGCTCTCCTCGCTGATTTTCTGAAGGACGGCATCGACGGATTTCGATTCGACTTCTATGTGGTCTCCGCTGCGCCATGGGAAGTTGTGAATTCCGCTCTCGATGGAATCGTTCCGCCCGACCACATCATCGGCACTCACTTTACGTTCGAGGGGCCAGACGAAATTGTCGGAGAAATTGTCCAGGTGCACGCCGGATATGGAAAGGTCGCGGCGGTGGAAGCGCTTCGCGTTCGCCTTGGCGTTCCGACTGACCGCGTAGTGTACGTCGGGGATGGAAGCTCGGACATTCACGTGATGCTGCACGTAAATCGCGGCGACGGTCTGACGATCGCAGCATCTGAGACACGACTCATCGCGCAGATTGCGACGCGAACCGTAATCAGTGACGACGCATTGAGCGTTCTGATTCCTGTCCTCGAGGAGATCGGCGGCTACGACGCAACGCGGATTCGACTCGTTTTCGAACAGCAGGGATTGCTTATTCAGGAATGGGATCGCGTGCGCACGGATTGGTTGACGATTCGCGACGGCACTGCGGTCGAGTCTGCCGCATGATCCATTACCTCGGATATTTTGCCGGCACGCTGACCGTCGCTTCGTTTCTCCCTCAAGTCATTCGTACGTGGCAAACTCAGCAGACACGGGATCTGTCGCTTGGAATGTTCACGCTGCTCACCACCGCGAGCACGCTGTGGATCATCTACGGAGCTGTTACGGTCGACTGGCCTATCATTCTCACCAACGCCGGGATGGTCGCGCTGAATGGTGCGCTCGTCGTGGCGAAGGTACGCTATCGATAGCTAACAATGGCGCGGGCTGTAATTTTTTTCCCATGCACCGCGTCGCCGCTGCTGGACTCTGCGCTCTCTTCGCATTCACCACCGCCACGTCCGCGCAGACGGACTGGAAGAAAGGCGGCACGTGCTACGAGGTTTTCGTCCGGTCGTTCTACGATAGCGACGGCGATGGAATCGGCGACCTCAAGGGGCTG
>JBGQKT010000275.1:0-2958 GCA_041499635.1 Gemmatimonadaceae bacterium | reverse complement strand
GATACCAGCTGCGCTCGTTTCTGTGCCGCTCTTGATTATTTGCGCGATCAAACTGCCCAACGAGCACATTGCGCGAGCCGGTTGGCTTCTCTTGACGGCGGGGATACTGAGCGGTGGTGTGCTTGGCATCTGGTTCTGGTTCAGATGGCTGCCGGTGCCTGCCTCGCTTCACGCTCCCTTTTCGGCGGGTAGGTGGTCGCTCGTGGGACTTCACGTGGCGCTGGTTGTTTCGGGGCTCGTCCTTATCAGTGTTTCCGCGCTAACCTGATTGGCCGAAAGCGCGGTGTGGCTAGTGTAGCGGAAAGTTCTGCCGCGCGAGGTCTATTTACAATAGACCATTTTCGAGGCAGGATGGGTGATGCCCGAGCCTCTCGATCTTCGCGATCAGCTTCAGTCCGCGCTCGGCACGGCTTACACTCTCGAGCGTGAGCTTGGCGGCGGTGGCATGTCGCGCGTGTTCGTCGCAGATGAGACGGCACTTGGTCGCAAGGTGGTCATTAAGGTTCTGGCTCCGGAGCTCGCTGCCGGTGTCAGCGCGGAACGATTCGCGCGCGAAATCCGTCTGGCTGCCAAGCTTCAACATCCGAACATCGTGCCGCTTCACGCGGCTGGCGTTGCCGGCGGACTTCCGTACTACACGATGCCGTTCGTGGAAGGATTGTCGCTTCGCTCGCGGATCAAGAACGGCGCTCGGCTCACCGTATCAGAAAGCATTCGCATCCTGCGAGATGTGGCCCGCGCGATTTGCTACGCGCACGAACAGGGAATCGTCCATCGAGACATCAAGCCGGAGAATATTCTCCTCTCGGGCGACGCTGCAGTGGTAACGGATTTCGGGATTGCAAAGGCGGTAAGCGTTGCAAAGACCGTTGGCTCGGGTGAGACGCTCACGAGCGTCGGAATGGGCATCGGCACGCCGGCGTACATGGCTCCCGAGCAGGCATCGGGTGATCCATCGACTGACTATCGCGCAGACATCTACTCGTTCGGCTGTCTCGCTTACGAGCTCCTCACGGGAAGACCTCCTTTCACTGATCGCCCCGTGCATCAAATTATGATCGCACACGCGATGGAGACTCCTCAGCCGGTAGATGTGAAAAATCCGGAAGTGCCGGAGCCGTTGGCCGCACTCGTGATGCAATGCCTCGCGAAGAATCCGACAGAGCGACCGCAATCTGCGCGCGAGATAGTTGATCGACTGGAGTCTGTCGCTACACGGGCCGGACAAACGAGCTCTCGCTCGCGCGCCGTCGGCAGCAAACAACGAGTGATCATTGGCGTGGTCGCTGCTGTTCTCGCAATCGCTGCAGTTGGTGTTGCTATTCGCAGTCGCGGTGGGATGACAGGGCAAGACGCCGCTGGTCGGCTGCAATCTTTGGCAGTACTTCCATTCGAGAATGTCGGTGGCGATACGGCGAACGCGTATTTCGCCGACGGCATGGCGGACGAGCTGGCGAATGCACTCGCAAAAGTTCCGGGGATTCGCGTTGCCGCGCGGAGCTCTGCATTCACTTTTCAGGGGAAGCGCGTCGATGCGCGTGAGGTTGGACGCGCTCTCGACGTCGGTGCGGTTCTCGAAGGGACCGTTCGCCGCAACGGCAACAGAATGCGCGTGACCGCGCAGCTCGTCAGTGCGAACGACGGGCTAGTGAGATGGGGTGACAGCTACGAAAGAGAAGCGCAGGATGTCTTTTCGGTTCAGGATGACATCACTCGCTCGATAGTCGGAGCGCTGCGCGTGAAGCTCGAGCCAAACTCGGTACGCGCATCAAACATGGATCACGGCACTGCCGACCTCGCCGCACATGATCTCTATCTGCGCGGCCGGTACGCGTGGAACAAGCGCACGCCGGAGAGTTTGCAGGAAGCGATCAAGTATTTCGAAGATGCAATCAAGCGTGACTCGACGTATGCGCTCGCGTATTCGGGAATGGCAGACGCGTACATCAGTCTGTTTGATTACGAAATTCTCCCGGCGGCGGTAGCTAATCCCAAGTCGAGAGCAGCAGCAATGCGGGCTATCGCACTCGATTCATCACTCGCAGAGGCGCACACATCTCTCGCGCACGTGTTGCTGCATGAATGGAAATGGGACGAGGCAGAGGCGGAGTTCAGGCATGCATTGGAGCTCGACCCGATGGATGCCGGGACTTACCACTGGTACGCTCTCGCGCTGACGGCGGTCGGAAAACTCGATCAGGCAATTGCCGCGATGCAGCGTGCGGACCAGCTCGATCCGTTGTCGGCGCGAGTCAGCGCAGATCTCGGTATGGCGTACTACGGTGCGCGGCAGTACGACCGAGCGATCGAGCAGGAACGAAAAACACTTCGTCTCGAGCCGGAGTTCGCAACGTCTTATTGGATCATGGGGATGGCGAACGAGCAAAAAGGTTCGCTCGCGGATGCAACGGCGGCTTACGAGCATGCTCTGAAGCTGCGCCCGGGGAATCCGAACTATCTCGCGGCGCTCGCGCGAAGCCAGGCGTTGGCAGGAAAGACTTCTGAATCGCGACGAGTGTTGACCGGGTTGTTGCATTCACCCGAGCCGGTCTCGCCGTTCTTCATCGCACTCGTCTATACCGCGATGGGACAGAAGGACTCGGCGTTTCGCTGGCTGGATAGCTCAGTTGTCGAGCGTTCGGGCTCGGTGCGTTATCTGAAGATCGAGCCTCGTCTCGATCCACTGCGATCTGACCCTCGCTTCAACGAATTGTTGCTGCGTGTCGGGCTGAAAACGAGCTGAGCCATGCAATTATGCCTAGTTATTAGGTATAATTAACTATGACTCGCTCCCAGTTTGCTCTCACTGTTCTCGCCGACGAGAAATGGGTCGAAAACGCCGCTCGGATACTCAATATGCGACTGAGATACACGGCTGACGAGGCACGATGGCTCGGACTCGTGCGAGTATTGAACCAAGAGGTCGGGTTAACGCTTTTTCGTGCGGCTTCTCTGGCG
>JBGQKT010000274.1:0-2959 GCA_041499635.1 Gemmatimonadaceae bacterium | reverse complement strand
CTCGGCACTGTAATCCGCGACGAGTTTTAAATCTCGCTCCTGTCCGCGGCTCTGCTTCATAACAACATCGAGGGCCTGCAGCACGAGAGAGGAATCGAGCCCAGCCATGATGACCGCCCCTTCTTCCATTCCTTCTGGCCGTTCGTGGGCCTCTCTGATATTGAGCGCCGGGAAATTCAGGATTGAAGACTCCTCGGTGACCGTGCCGCTGTCGCTGAGAACGGCTGCCGAATCGAGCTGGAGCCGAACATAGTCCGTGAAGCCGAGAGGTTTCACAAATTCGATGAGCTTATCGGTCTTTAGTGAGCTCTCGTCGAGGCGTTTGCGTGTGCGCGGGTGTGTGGAGACAATGACCCTGAATTTGTAGGTCGTTGCAATTGCGCTCAGGACATCTACGAGCCGTTTCAATTGTCGAGGATCATCGACAGTCTCTTCGCGGTGTGCACTCACTAAAAAGTACTCGCGCGACTTCAGCTTCAGCGTCTTCAAAGCTTCAGAGCGCTCGATTTTCAGCTTGTAGTGCGTGAGGACTTCCCGCATCGGACTGCCGATCTTGATGACGCGATCGGGGGGGAGACCCTCCCGCAACAGATACTCGCGAGACAAGGAGCTGTAAGGAAGATTGATGTCGCTAACGTGATCGACGATCCGCCGATTGATCTCCTCAGGCACACGCTCGTCAAAGCACCTGTTGCCGGCTTCCATATGGAATACTGGAATGCGCAGTCGTTTCGCGGCGATCACTGACAAGCAGCTGTTCGTATCGCCGAGCACGAGCAGTGCATCGGGCCGTACCTGCCGCATTATCGCGTCCGAGCGAGATATCACCTGACCGATGGTCTCGGCGGCCGTCGCCGCCGCAGCCTCAAGGAAGTGATCCGGCTTTCTGATCTCGAGATCGTCAAAGAACACGCCGTTCAGCTCGTAGTCGTAGTTCTGGCCGGTGTGCACGAGCACGTGGTCGAGAGTCCTGTCGAGCGCGGCCATCACTCTCGACAAGCGGATGATCTCGGGTCGAGTCCCCACGACCGTCATGACGCGGAGCTTTTTCATTTAGACCTTGAGCCGTAAGGTGTCCGGAGCATCTGGGTCAAAAATCTCGCTCGCCCAGAAGAGTACCACCAGTTCGCTGGATCCGACGTTCTCGATCGAGTGGGTGTAGTCCGGCGGAATATCGACGACGCGAAAATCAGTGCCGCTCACCGGGTATTCGACCACGTCGCCCGTGCCATCGACACGGCGGAATTTGATCAGCCCCTTCCCCTCAACTACGAAAAACTTCTCCGTCTTGGTATGGTGGTAGTGGTTTCCACGAACCGCTCCCGGTAGAGTCCGGGATATGAACAGCTGTCCTCCAACTGGGCTCTTCAGGAACTCGGCCAACGCTCCACGATCGTCGGTTCTCGTGGCAAGGTCGTATCCGAAATCATCGGTACGCAAATAAGACAGGTACGTCGCGTAAAGCTTCCGTTCGAAATCGTCGGACACTGCGGGTGCAGTGGCATTTGATCGCGACACTCGATATCCGGTGAGCGTGGTCGCCAACTCGTCGAGCGTCGTGTGCGAGACCGGTGCGACTTCGCGGTACTCCGCTTTGCCCGGAGGCGGAGGAGCGTCTATCACGTCGAACATGGCTTTGGCCACGTCGTGCACATATACGAGTGTCAACTCGCGCGAGGCATCGCGGATTTCAAGCGGCAGACCTCGAGCGGCGTTGTGCGCAAACGTGGCAACGACCGAATTGTAATTTGGTCGGCCGCCGGGACCAAACACATTCGGGAGGCGAAAGATGACCGCACGCCCGCGATCCTTTGCAAAGCGCTCCACTGCCTTCTCTGCGTGCCGTTTGCTAACTCCATACGGATTGTCGAGAAGGGCTTGTATCGATGACGACAGCACGACGACCGGATCTCCTTCGGCGCGAGTGGCCAGCTCGCACAAGTCTTCGGTCAGGTTGGCATTGACCTTCTCAAATTCCGCGGGATCCGGCGGCCGGTTCACTCCGGCGAGGTGGAAGACGAAATCGGCTTTCGCCACGTGCTCGCCCAGCGTACGGCGCGGGTCGTCGACCCCGTATGTCAAAACCTCGTGCCCGGTTGCCCTTAGAAGATCGGTGATTCGCCGGCCGATGAAGCCAGAGGCCCCGGTGACGAGCGCACGACTCACGCCGCGCGCGATCGAAGCGCTTCGCGGACTTCTTCGAGGGTTCCGAGCAGCTTCGTCAACGATTCGACCTCTAACCTTGTCGCGTTGTGGGAGTGGTAGTCCTCCGCAAGCGACAACTGTCGCTCACCTTCTGTATAGAAGGACTGATAATTCAAGTCACGTGAATCCGCCGGGACACGGAAGTAATCACCCATATCAATGGCGTGCGCCATTTCCTCGCGAGTAAGGAGCGTCTCGTAGAGCTTTTCACCATGACGAGTGCCGATGACGGTCGTGCCCACCCGCCGGTCGAACACCCGCTGAAGGGATTCCGCAAGCGTTTCCATGGTGGCGGCAGGCGCCTTTCGAATGAAGAGATCGCCCGGCTCGGCATTTTCGAACGCGTACAGGACAAGATTCACCGCGTCGTCAATAGACATCATGAACCGCGTCATTCGCGGGTCGGTGACCGTGATCGGCTTTCCAGCACGGATTTGCTCGATGAAGAGCGGAATGACGGAGCCTCTCGAGGCCATAACGTTGCCATAACGGGTGCAACAAAGTACCGTCCCACGGTCGGCTACGACGCGCGATTTTGCGGCGACAATCTTCTCTGCGAGGGCCTTGGACATTCCCATCGCGTTGATCGGATATGCAGCCTTATCCGTGCTGAGAAGGATTACCCGCTTGACGCTATTCGCCGTGGCGGCGTTGCAGACATTTTCTGTTCCGAGCACGTTTGTCCGCACTGCCTCCATCGGATAGAACTCGCAGGAGGGAACTTGCTTCAGCGCGGCAGCGTGGAATACGAAAT
>JBGQKT010000273.1:0-2992 GCA_041499635.1 Gemmatimonadaceae bacterium | reverse complement strand
CATCGCTCCATCGCTCCATCGCTCCATCGCTCCATCGCTCCATCGCTCCATCGCTCCATCGCTCCATCGCTCCATCGCTCCATCGCTCCATCGCTCCATCGCTCGATCGCTTAAATTCCCCGCATGGCCTCCCAAAGCTCATTCGACGTCACAACCGGCGTCGATCTCCAGGAAGTCGACAACGCAGTCAATCAGGCGCAGAAGGAAATCGCGCAGCGTTATGACTTCAAAGGCTCGATAGCGACTATCGAGCTCAGTCGCGCCACGGGGATACTCGATCTCACGGCCGAGAGCGAATTCCGAATGCAGGCGTTGTTCGACGTCCTGCAGAGCAAGCTCATCAAGCGCGGTGTATCGGTAAAGAACCTCGATATCGGTGACATCAAGCCCGCCGGCGGCGACAAGGTAACGCGCCAGATCAAGCTGAAGATGGCGCTCGACGGCGACACTGCAAAAAAAGTCGCGGCGGCGATCAAGGAAGCGAAGCTCAAGAAGGTGCAGGCCGCGATCCAGGGAGAGCAGGTACGAGTGTCCTCGCCATCGAAGGACGACCTTCAAGCAGCAATGACGCTTTTGCGATCGCGCGACTTTGGAGTCGAGCTGAAATTCGGCAACTATCGGTGAAAGTCGGATTCATCACGCTCGGCTGCGACAAGAATACAGTCGACACTGAGCGTTATCTGGGCGACCTCGCTCATTGCGGCGGTGAGTACACCGCCGATTTAGCCGACGCCGAAGTGATAATCGTCAATACTTGCGGTTTTATCGATGCCGCGAAAAAAGAATCGATCGACGCACTCGTCGAGGCCGGCCGATACAAGTCTGAGGGCGCGTGTCAGGCGTTGGTCGCAATCGGCTGCATGGTCGAGCGACACAAGTCCGAGCTCGTCGACGCGCTGCCTGAAGTCGATCTCTTCATTGGCGCATCGGAGAGCGACTCACTCGGCCGGCAATTGGCGGAGCGGGGAATCGGTGTGTTCGATCCCATGTCCGTGCATCCGGGCGTTCGGCAATACACCGGTGATCTGCAGCACGTCAGGTATCTGAAAGTCAGCGAAGGTTGCGATCACGGCTGCGCGTTCTGCGCGATTCCTCTCATGCGCGGACGACATCGCTCGTTCTCTCGCGATGAGCTCGTGCGCGAAGCGCAGCTGCTCGAGCTTCAGGGCGCGCGAGAAATAAATCTCGTCGCGCAGGATCTCGCGCATTACGGTCGCGATCGCGGCGATGGAATCCGATTGGCGCAGCTCCTCGAGTCACTCGTAAGCGATACATCGATTCCATGGATTCGGATGCTCTACCTCTACTCGGCGGGCATCACGCCTCAACTGCTCGAAGTGGTCGCGCGTGAAGAGCGAATTCTTCCTTATCTCGACATGCCGATGCAGCACGCCGCCGATGATGTCCTCGCCCGCATGCGCCGGCCGGAGCGGAAACGCACAATCAAGGAAAAAGTTGCGCGGTTCCGTGATGCAGTACCTGGTGTGGCGATTCGCACAACCTGCATTGTCGGATTCCCAGGCGAAACCGAATCGCAATTCACGGAGCTGCTCGAGTTTCTCGAGGAGATTCGCTTCGAGCGCGTTGGGGCATTCACCTATTCCCCGCAGGAAGGCACGCGAGCAGCCGAGCTGACCGACGATGTTCCCGATGCGATCAAAAGAGACCGCCTCGAGCGATTGACCGAGCTTCAGCGCGCAATAACATCGGAACGTTACGAGGAGCGCGTCGGGAAAATCGCGCGTGCAATCGTCGATCGACGCACTGTGGCCGGGTCACTCGCGAGGCTCGCGTGGCAGGCCGACGACATCGATGGTGTGACCTACCTGGACGAATCTCATGATCCCGGGACTTTTGTGGATGTTGCGGTTCAAGAAGTCGTCGACGACTATGATTTCCGCGCGTCCGTCGTGCGCTCGATAGAACATGGACCGCCGCCGCAAGGATCACGTCGAGCGCAAATAGCTCTGCCAGTGCTGCAAACAACTATCGGTAGCTACGGACGGTGACGCTCGACACTGAGCGAAATGTTGCGCGCTCAGCGGAGATTATGCGGCGCGCACGGGAGTTGTTTCCGGGTGGAGTGAATTCTCCCGTTCGCGCGTTCGGTGGTGTCGGCGGAGAGCCGATTGTCGTAAAGCGCGGTGAAGGCGCGCGCATCTGGGATGTCGACGGGAATGAATATCTCGATTTTGTTCTGTCGTGGGGCGCGCTCGCACTAGGGCACGCGTCGCCTGTTGTGCTCGACGCACTCGATAAAGCGATGCAGGACGGAACGACGTTCGGAATGACTACCGAGCTCGAGGTTCGGCTTGCAGAGTTGATCAAAACGCGGATGCCCCACGTCGAGATGATGCGATTTGTCTCGAGTGGAAGTGAAGCGACGATGAGCGCAATTCGTCTCGCCCGCGCTTTTACTGGACATCAGTCGATTCTGAAATTCGAGGGCTGCTATCACGGACACGCCGATTCGTTTCTCGTTCGCGCGGGATCAGGCGCAGCAACTCTTGGCCTTCCCAATTCTCCAGGCGTGCCGCCTGAAATTGCGAGCCTCACTGTAACTGCGCGATACAACGATCTCGATTCCGCACGAGCCGCGGCGAAAAATGCTTCCGGTGGCGTCGCCGCAATAATTGTCGAGCCCATCGTCGGAAATTCGGGATTCATTCCTCCAGTTGACGGATTTCTCGAAGGGCTTCGAGCTCTCGCGGATGAAAATGGAGCGCTGCTCATTTTCGATGAGGTGATGACAGGGTTCCGCATCGCGGTGGGAGGAGCGCGCGAACGCTTCGGCGTCACGGCTGACATCACGACACTCGGCAAAGTGATGGGCGGAGGATTACCCGCCGCCGCATATGGCGGGCGCCGCGACATCATGGAACAGATCGCGCCTCTCGGGCCGGTCTATCAGGCAGGCACGCTGTCGGGAAATCCGCTCGCGATGGCTGCTGGTCTCGCAACACTCGAGGTTTTAACGCCCGGAGTGCATGCT
>JBGQKT010000272.1:0-3013 GCA_041499635.1 Gemmatimonadaceae bacterium | reverse complement strand
GTCGTGATTTCCGGGAATGAAGATTCCGCGCACGCCCTTTGGAATCGCATTCACCTGCGGTTCGAGTCGCCGGCGCGCATCCGCATACTCGGCCTGCCCTTCTTCGGGGATTCCGTTCGGATAAACATTGTCGCCGAGGAAGACGATGACCGCTCGCCCAGGTATCTGCGCGGCTTGTGCGGAAAGCGAATCGAGCACGAGTGTCGGCTCGCGCGGATCGGGCTCGCCTGCGTCGCCGATGAGAAACAGTGTCGTTTCTACGTCGGCGGGCGCCAGCGTTTCCTTCGTTACATGCAGACTGCAGCCGCTAAACGCTGCGAGCGAGAACGCGCAAACAAAGCCTGCGACCAGACGATTCATTGGCTCCATTATGTCGTGCGGCACACACGGATGCCAGAACCGTTCCAAAGGATCAGACTATTTCAGTAGCTCCTCGAGCAAGTCAAAGCATTCGTTCCATCCGTCGCTATGTCCCTGACGGGATTCGACGGAGCGGTGTGTGTCGGTAACGGTCACTCCTGAAACTGCGCTGTTGCACCTCGCGAAGCCATTTCTGGGGCTCGCCCCAGCTCCCACTCCCTCCACAATCCGTAAATCGCCGGTATCACAAGAAGCGTAAGGGCGGTGCTGGAGATCATTCCACCAATCATCGGCGCCGCAATGCGCCGCATCACTGTTCCGCCGGCACCGCTTCCAAAGAGAATCGGCAGCAGCCCACCCATTATCGCTGTCACTGTCATCATCTTCGGTCGCACGCGATCTACAGCGCCTTCCATAATCGACGCGTAAAGATCACCGAGACTCGGCGGACCTGATCGAGCGCGTGACTTCCACGCTTGATCGAGATAGATGAGCATCACAACTCCAGTTTCTGCGGCGACCCCCGCGAGCGCGATGAATCCAATCATCACCGCGACCGACCAGTTGTACCCAAGCAGCCAGACGAGCCACACTCCGCCAACGAGCGCGAACGGCAGCGACAACATTACAATGAGCGTCTCCGTCACGCTCCTGAAGTTGAAGAACAGAAGAAGAAAGATTATCGCGAGCGTTGCAGGTACTACGAGTTTCATCCTCTCACGGGCGCGCTGCATGTATTCGAATTGTCCGCTCCATGTAATCGAGTAACCACGTGGCAGCACCACTCTCTGCTCGACGATTCGCTGCGCGTCGCGCACGTAGCTGCCGATGTCACGTCCGGCGACGTCCACATACACCCATGAAGTCGGAACAGCGCCTTCGGTTCGGACAACCATCGGACCCGCAACTTGTCGAATAGTCGCAATCTGTCCGAGCGGAACCTGCGCATCGCCGCCTTGGGTCGAGCTCGATGACTCGTGTCCAACCGGAACGAGCACAGCTGCAAGTTTTTCCGGAGTATCACGCAGCTCCTGAGGATAACGAACCCGAACTCCGTATCGCTCTCGTCCCTCGACGGTCTGCGTGATCGTCATTCCACCAATTGCCGTGGCGATCACAGTCTGAACATCGGCGATATTGAGTCCGTGACGCGCGGCCGCCGCGCGATCGATGTCGATATCGAGATAGTATCCCGACTGTGCGCGTTCGGCGAACGCGCTTCGCGTTCCGGGAATGGATTGCACAGCCGATTCAATCTGTCTTCCGAGTCTCTCGAGCTCACCAAGATCGGGCCCGAAAATCTTTATGCCGACCGGCGTGCGAATTCCTGTCGCCAGCATGTCGATGCGACCCTTGATCGGCATCGTCCACGCATTCGCAACCCCCGGCATCTTCACGGCGGAGTCCATCCGCGATATCAGGAGATCGTATGTCATCCCCGGACGCCACTCGCTCCGCGGCTTGAGAGTGATCGTTGTTTCAAACATGTCGAGCCCGGCGGGATCTGTTGCTGTTCCCGCGCGACCCGCTTTCCCCCACACGTGCTCTACTTCGGGAAACGATTTGAGAATCTGATCCTGCACCCGAAGAATCTCGCGCGCTCTGGCTACGCTTGCTCCGGGGAGTGTCGTCGGCATGAAGAGAATCGTTCCCTCTTCAAGCGGCGGCATAAACTCCGATCCGATTCTGCTCCACGGTATCCACGTGAGAATGACAAGCGCCATCGCCCCACCAATCACTGGCCATCGATTGGCGAGCACTCGCGCAATCAGTGGACGATACGCTCGCATCAGAACACGATTGACCGGATTCGCGGACTCGCGATGAATCCGTCCTCTAATGAAGAGTCCCATCGCCACTGGAACGAGTGTGATGGAGAGCAAACTCGCCGCCGCCATCGCGAAGGTCTTCGTAAATGCGAGGGGCTTGAACAGCCGCCCTTCCTGGCCTTCGAGTGTGAACACCGGTAGGAATGAGACGGTAATGACGAGCAGCGAAAAGAACAACGCGGGCCCTACTTCCTTCGAAGACTCGACTACGATTCGCCAGCGTTCCGCAACGCTGAGCTCGTCACCGCTTTCAGGCACTGCGCGCTCGAGATGCTTGTGCATGTTCTCGATCATTACAATCGCAGCGTCTATCATCGCTCCGATCGCGATTGCAATTCCCCCAAGCGACATGATGTCTGCGCCGACTCCAACAAGGCGCATCCCAATGAATGCCATGAGAATCCCAACGGGGAGCGTGAGCACCGCAACAAGCGCTGATCGCGCGTGCATCAGAAACAGGAGACACACGAGAGCGACGACGAGCGTTTCCTCGAGAAGCTTTTCCTTCAGCGTCCCGATCGCCTCGAGTATCAGACTGCTTCGATCATAGACGGGCGTAATGACTACGCCGGGCGGAAGCGTTCGCTTCACATCGTCTAACTTCGCCTTCACTCGCTCGATCGTACCGAGCGCGTTCTGCCCGAATCGCATTACGACGATTCCGCCGACGGCGTCGCCGCGACCGTCGAGCTCGGCAACGCCTCTGCGCACCGCCGGTCCGACGGTCACTTTTCCGAGCTCTGCCACGCGAATCGGCGTTCCGGATGCGGTCGCCCCGACCACGACGTTCTCGATGTCTGAAATGTTCTTCAGGTAGCCAAGCC
>JBGQKT010000271.1:0-3021 GCA_041499635.1 Gemmatimonadaceae bacterium | reverse complement strand
GTCGGAGTGAATAGCACATCTACGCCGCTCGAGAACGCGTTTGTGAAGTCGCGCGTGATCAGCGACCGCACCGCCTGCGCCTTTCGATAATAGGCATCATAGTAGCCGGCAGAGAGGACGTATGTGCCGAGGAGAATTCGGCGGGTGACTTCGGGTCCGAAACCAGCTGAGCGTGTCGCTTCATACATCTCGCGCAGGCCATCGTGGCCTTCAATGCGGAGTCCGTATCGAACGCCATCGAAGCGGGCGAGGTTCGATGATGCTTCCGCCGGCGCGATGATGTAGTAGACAGGAATCGCGAGCGATGTATGCGGCAGAGAAACTTCCTTTACGTTCGCGCCGAGCTTACGCAAATGGTCGAGGGCGCGATCGCAAAGTCGCTTGATTCCCTCGTCGAGATTCCCGGGGAAATATTCGCGCGGAACGCCTACCGTCACTCCGTCGAGAGGATTCGGGACGGTCAACAGAGAAACGAATTGCTCACGATACGAGGGAACGGAAACGTCGGCGGACGTTGAATCGCGCGGATCGGGACCCGCCATCACTTCGGTTGCGAGCGCCGCGTCGTCCACGTTCCGGCCAAAGGCGCTGATGTGGTCGAGCGATGACGCAAACGCGACGAGTCCAAATCGGCTGACCCGACCGTATGTCGGCTTCACTCCCACAATTCCACAAAACGCGGCCGGCTGGCGAACGGATCCGCCTGTCTCGGAGCCGAGTGCAATCGGAACGATGCCGGAAGCGACGGCGGCTGCAGATCCACCGGACGATCCGCCAGGAACTCGCCGAATATCGACCGGATTTCTCGTGGGACCGTAGGCGCTGTTTTCAGTGGACGAGCCCATTGCAAACTCGTCCATGTTCGTCTTTGCGACGATGATCGCGCCTTCCTCGCGAAGACGTGTAATCGCCGTCGCCTCGTACGGACTGACGTAGCCGGCGAGAATCTTCGACGCGCAGGTCGTTGGAAGCCCGAGCGTCGCAATGTTGTCTTTGACCGCAATCGGAACACCGGCGAGAACACCGCCCGACGAGGCTCGTCCAATTTGAGTCGACAGTGTTTCAGCTTCAGCGAGCGCGGCTTTCTCGTCGCTCCACAGAATGATGTTGAGCTCGTCACGTCCAGCGCCGACGCCTCGTGCACGGGCGAAGCTCGCGCGAACGATATCGGCAGGTGTGGTCGTTCCCTCCCTAACTCGCGCCGCAATCATTCCCGCAGTGAGCGAGGGAAAATCAGCAGCGCTCATTCGTCGGGCGAGAGCTCGTCCGCCAACCCTTCTACAGCTTCGTCACTCTCTTCAACGTGCGACGCCAGGCGAGGGACGATGATAAAACCGTCGCGCGTCGCGGGCGCGAACGATTCAATCGGCAGCATCATTGGAATTGGACCGCTCGAATCCGAGCGAAGTGGTGTGCTCGTCGGCGGCAAGCCGGTGTAGGAAGTGTCGGGCTCGCCTTCGCCCGTTTCTACTTCGCGGAGAACGTCCATGTGCGTGAGGATTCCATTCAGCTCGCGAACGAGATCATCGAGCTTCGATTCATCCACCGCGAGGCGGCCGAGACTTGCGATATGGCGAACGTCGTCGTGACTAACCGCCATTGCTCGATCCTCGCTCGAGCGTGGTGTACGCGAGCTTGATTGTCTTGCGGCCGACTGACTGATCGTCGAAATCGATCACGGCTTTGACGTCGCGACCAGAGCCACTCACTTCGACGATCGCCCCGCCGCCGAACAACCGATGTTTGATTCGCTCGCCAGGGCGATACAGCGGTTCCTCTTGAGTGACTTCCGCCTCTGCGGCTGGTGAAGGTCGCCACGCCGGAACCTGATGCATGCTCCGCGTCGTCTGCGTTCGCCACGTTCCGGCCTCGCGAGGCGGAGTGTCGCGCCACGTAGCCGACTCACGGGAATAGCTGCGGCCGGCCGAGCGAACTTTGATCGTGCGTCGCTCCTCCATCATTCCTTGCGGAATCTCTTTGAGAAATCGCGAGCGAATGGAAGGCAGAAATTCTCCGTTTCTTCTCCGGCTCTCCGCATGAGAGAGATAAAGCTTTCTCTCGGCGCGGGTGATCCCGACGTAGAAAAGACGACGTTCCTCCTCGAGCTTCGGTGGATCGTCGAATGATTGCGCGAGCGGAAAGAGTCCATCCTCGAGGCCAGTGATGAAGACAACCGGAAACTCGAGCCCCTTGGCGTTGTGCAATGTCATGAGCGTGACGCCCTCTGCATTGGGATCGAGCGTATCGACTCCAGCAACAAGCATAGCGCGCTGAAGAAAATGATCGAGCGGAGTCAATCCGACTTCGCCGCCTTCGTCCACCACTGTTTCGGCAGCGCCGTCGATTAGAGCCGCGACATTCTCGATTCTGTCACGCGCGCTTTCCGGTGCTTCCGCTTGCAGATAGTCGCCATACCGAATCGCATCGACGATATCTCTGAGAAGCTCGTCGACGCTCGACTCTTTCGCTCGCTCGCGGAAGCCCTCGATGAGAGTGGCGAATTCCTTCAGTCCTTCGCGCGCGCCGCCTCGAACTGCTCCGAGCAATGCCGGACGACCCGCGGCTTCAAGCATCGGAATGCGAGCGTCACGAGCGGCTACCGCGAGCGCATCGATCGTTGTCTCACCGATCTTTCGCTTCGGAACCGAAACAGCTCGGCGAAACGCTTCATTGTCCGATGGATTCGCAATGAGCTTGAGATAGCTCATGAGGTCGCGAATCTCGCGGCGATCGTAAAATCTCACCGCGCCGATGAGACGATACGGAATCGAATTCTTACGAAGTGCGTCTTCGAGCGCTCGACTCTGCGAGTTTGTGCGATAGAGAATTGCAAAGTCGCCGAGCTCACGATGCTCGGTGGATTGCCGCGCGCGAATTTCGTCGACGACAAAGTCTGCTTCATCCCGCTCGTCGAGCGCGGCCGCCAGCGTCACTGCTTCACCACCGGGACGCGTAGGCCGCAAAGTCTTTCCGCGTCGTGCAAGGTTGGCGCTGATTGCCGCGTTCGCCAGCTCGAGGATT
>JBGQKT010000270.1:0-3038 GCA_041499635.1 Gemmatimonadaceae bacterium | reverse complement strand
GAGAAACAGCTCGTTGATGTTTGGCGAGCGAAACGCCGTAGCATAAGCCGCTCTTGCTCGCAGATCGCGAGCGATGCGCCACTCGATTCCGGCTCGATAGGTAAGAGCGCTATGCTTTCCGCCGACATTCACATTTGATTCGCGCGCGCCGAGCTCGAGAGCGAGCGACTGAATCAGCGGAAGATTCGCGGCAATTGGCGCGCGCATCTCGGCGAAAACTTCAGCGACTGTGAATCCACCGTTTGTGGAATCGCGTTGGCTCCCTCCGCTCAACCCCGCTGCCGTGATCGGATCGGGGTTGTCATCTGCGTCTTCACGCCGAACCTCTGAGCCGATTGCAACACGAATCGGATCTGATTTTCCGCGCGCGATGTTTCCTGAAACGAATCCGCTCAACACGTGCTGTCGCGTCGAGAAGCTCGAGTTGTCGGTGTACATGATCCAATCGAGATCGACTGGCCGGAGACTGCCGGGATAAAACAGATTCACGCACGGCGGAACTCCGGCGGGTGGTGCGGCCGCAGCGGAGCATTTCGTTTGATCGAGCGCATCGGCGAGCCGTCCGAGATTTGGACGTGCAGTGATGGATTCGTCCACACTCGTGCGGCCGTGCACGTACGACGCTTCCCATTGCCACGGCGCGGTTGCGTTGCCGATGGTTCCCTTGAGTCCGGCGACAACGCGCGCCATGTACGAATCCTGAATGAACTGTCGCGGTCCGCCCTCGACGGTGCGTCGCTGGAACGTTCCGAACGTCTGCGCGTTTGGAAATGTGTTGAGCGGATTCTGGCGAATCAGCTGGCGCAAGCGTCCGCCGAGCTGGTTGGGACCGACGACGATTGGAAACGCGCCGAGGTACTGCGTCGAATGGCGATCGACAAAACCGAACTCGCCGAACGCGCGTATTCGTGCGGAGAGATAATAGTTGCCGATGAGATTCGTGGTGAATCTGTGTTGAGGCGTTTGCAGATACGCGAGAGGAGCAGTGTTGTACGCATCCTGAAGTGAGAACGCGCGCGCGGCGGCTCCTTGTGCAGGAATAATCAGTCCGTCCTCGCGCGGAGAGCCGGTGTTGCCTGAGCCTCCGGGCACGATCGTCGGGGGATTTCCAGTCTCGACCAGAAAATTCTGAAAGAGACTTCGATCGCCCGCGTAAACTTCCCGGCGATCGAAGTAGCCGGCGCTCGCAATGAAATTGCCGCTGCTGAAATGCTTACCCCATGCGAGGCTGACGTCTGTCGCAGCGCCATCGCCGGCGGTGGATGCGCCTGTCTGTGCGGAAACAATTCCACCATCGAGTCGATCGCGAAGAATTATGTTGACGACGCCGGCGACTGCATCCGAGCCGTATGCGCTCGATGCGCCACCGCGAAGAACTTCAACGCGATCGATCAGCGCGACCGGAATGTTGTTGAGATCGACGGCGAGTGATGCCTGAAGATTATTTGTCGTGACCATCCGTCGCCCGTTGATCAGAACGAGGGTTCGCGCTGGATCGAGGCCGCGGAGGTTGATGCTCGATGTGCCGCGACCATTCACGTTTGTCGCCGCGCCAAATCCTTTGCCGGCGATGTAAGGTGTCGCGGAGAGGAAGTCGCCGACTGAAGTAGTTCCGGAAATCCTGAGCGCGTGAGAATCGTGGACTGTGACTGTCGCGGAAGTGGACGAATCGGGCCGGGGCAATCGCGAGCCGGTGACGATGATGGAGTTGAGAAGCGTCGTGTCGGAGGGGCGCGTGTTCTGCGCACCCGCGCGAGCGGTGCCTGCGAGAGAAAGTACGACGACCATCAGAAAGCGAAGCTTCATCGCAGATCCTCGTGCACGGCCGGTTTCTTCGGACGTCCATGATAATCGTGGGACGACAGATGTGCGAGAGCGCTGACGCCGTTATAGTTCGTCCTACAAAAGCGCGAGACCCGGTAGCTCAGCTGGTAGAGCAACGGACTTTTAATCCGTAGGTCGCGGGTTCGAGACCCGCCCGGGTCATTTATATAATCGCTGTCAATTCAGAAGGATATCGATAACGCAGCCACCGAAACACGGTGGCTGTTTTGCTAGAAGCCTCAAAACGTCCTCGGATTTTTTGCGTCGTTCGTGTAGCGCGAGGCGATTAGAACGAAACGCCACTTCACATGAGCACCTTACGCGGCCGGTTTGGGAGAGCGCAAATCCGCCGTCGATGTCCGTAATACTAAAACTGAACCCTAGCGGAAGAACCCCGAATGATTGCGCGCGTTCTCGTGGGTCTGATATCGGCTGTGATGACGCCTTTGATTCTTACGTCGTGTAGCAGTGGCGATTCAACCGGCACCAATAACACGCCTGCGGTAGTCGCGATCGTCAAAATCGGAACCGATCCGACGAGCGTTGTCGCAGGCGCCACCTTTTCCGATTCTATTCGCGTGAAGGTGACTGACGGCTCGAGCAATCCGAAGTCAGGAGTGAGTGTGGCCTTCAGCGTCACTGCGGGCGGCGGCAGCGTGACTCCGGCGACAGTGATCACGGACGCCAGCGGAAAGGCTGCGGCGAAGTTCATCACAGGAACAACGGTGGGCACGAATACCGCCACTGCGACGGTAGCCGGCCTGACCGGTGTCACGTTCACAACTGCCAGCGTCGCCGGTCCCGCAAACAGCATCGTTAAAATCGGAACCGATCCAACGAGCGTTGTCACCGGCGACAGCTTTTCCGATTCCATTCGCGTGCAGGTGACTGACGGCTCGAGCAACGCGAAGTCCGGAGTGAGTGTAGCCTTCGCAGTCACTGCGGGCGGCGGCAGCATAGCTCCGGCAACAGTGATGACGGACGCCAGCGGAAAGGCGGCGGCGAAGTTCATCACCGGAACAACGGTGGGGACGAATACCGCCATTGCGACGGTAACCGGGCTGACCGCTGTCACGTTTTCCGTCACCACGATCTCGGCTCCGCCGGCTCCGTCCACTCTGGTCTGGTCGAGCGTCTCGAGCGGGACAACCAAGTACCTGACTGGCGTCTGGGGCATCTCCGCGTCTGACGTGTGGGCTGTGGGCCAGGGTGGG
>JBGQKT010000269.1:0-3079 GCA_041499635.1 Gemmatimonadaceae bacterium | reverse complement strand
GAATGACCGTCGCCGCGCCGAAGAATGGCAAAGAGATGCTTGGTCTTTTGCGGACCGCCGTCGCACACAATGAAGGGCCGTTTGCTTTCCGATACCCACGCGATGCAGTGCCGGATATTGTTCCGCCCATCTCGGAAATCGACGCGGTTCCATATGGAACGTGGGAGATCGTGAAAAGCGGCGCCGGAACGCGCGACTCCGGCGGCGGACTCGCGATCCTCGCGGTGGGAACGATGGTGTTGCCATCAATTGCAGCTGCCGAGATTCTCGCGGCTGAGGGAATCAGCGCGACGGTCGTCAATTGTCGTTTCATGAAGCCTTACGACAGCGCGATGCTCGAGCAGATTCTCGCCGACAATCGCTACTTGCTTGTCGTTGAAGAAGGAACGGTCGTCAACGGATTCGGTGCGCACATGTCGTCAGTCGTCGCGCGAATGGACTCCGGTGTTCGCGTGCTCGCCCACGGCGTTCCGGATGGATTCATCGAGCAAGCGCCGCGTGCGCGCCAGCTGGCGGATATCGGGCTCGATGCCGCGGGGATTGCTGCACGCGCGAGAGTTTTGCGCCAGACCGACGCTCGCGGCGCGCGTCTGCGCGCGGGCTGATGCGCGTCGGTGTCATCGGACACAAAGGATATGAAGGGCTTCCGGAAATGTTGCGGATGCTCTTTCGCACAGCGCCACCGCTTGGCGTCGAGCTTTTTTTTGAGCCAACGCTCCATGAAGTCGCGAACGTAGGTGAGCGTCTCACCGATCTTCAAAGCATCGACGCCCTGATCACACTCGGTGGTGATGGCACGTTGCTGCGAGGTGCTCGCCTTCTCGCCGGCAGACCAATCCCGATACTCGGCGTCAATCTCGGGCGACTTGGATTTCTCACGACCTGCGGCAGCGAGGATGCGGAAGTTGCGGTGAAATTGCTTGCGACGGGCGATTATGTCGCCGAGGCGCGAATGTCATTGGCTGCGCAGGCGGTGGATCACACTGGATCGAATCGGAAACAGTGGCTCGCTCTCAATGATTTTGTGTTGCACAAAGGTGGATTTGCTCGCGTTGTGCGTCTGAGCCTCGCGATCAACGGCGAGTCGATTGGGATTTACGCCGCCGACGGTGTGATCATCTCGACGCCCACCGGATCGACGGCGTACAGCCTTTCTGCGGGCGGACCAGTCGTTGTTCCAACTCTCGAGTCGATCATCATCACGCCGATATCAGCTCACATGCTTGCGGTGCGTCCGCTCGTCATCGCGCCAGATGCGGAAGTTGTCGTCGAGACAGTTCAGAATCCTGAAGAATTGATCGTGACTGTCGATGGTCAGGTCGGAACACACCTCGCGAGCGGCGAGAAGCTGGTTGTTCGTCGCGCGCCGAACCCGGTTCGCATTGTGAGATTCCCCGGCACGAGCTTCTTCGACAGGATGCGAGTGAAGCTGGGTTGGGGCGGTCTGCCCGAGAGGGATCAGACGCGTCAATGCTGACCGAGCTTCGAATAAAGAATTTTGCGATCATCGAATCGCTGACGCTTCCACTCTCTCCGGGGTTCAACGTTCTCTCGGGCGAGACAGGCGCAGGAAAATCGATCATTGTCGGCGCGCTCGGATTTCTCCTCGGAGAGCGCGGAAATGCAGATCTGATTCGCACGGGCTCGGAGAAGGCGACGGTCGAAGGCGTCTTCGATGTTTCAGACTCGAAGGCGATCTTGAGCATTGCTGACGAGCGCGGGGTTGACCTCGAGGATGAGGTGCTTGTTCTCAAGCGCGAGATCTCCTCAGCTGGTCGCGGACGAGCGTGGGCGAATGGATCGCCTGTAACGGCGACGGTGCTCGGCGAGATTGGACGCATGCTCGTAAATCTCCACGGACAGCACGAAGCGCAGGCGTTGCTCGACGGCGAATCGCAACGCGGAATTCTCGATGAGTTTGGTGGCGCCGCGTCACAGGCATTGGTTGTGCGCGACGCATACTCGGAGCTCGCGAGCGTTCGACGCGAGATCGCATCGATTACCTCAAGACGTGCCGATGCTGAGCGACGCGCGGACTATTTGCGTCACGTGGTTCGGGAAATCGAAGAAGCAAAACCGATTGCCGGCGAGGACACCAAGCTCGAGGACGAGGCGCGAGTTCTCGAGAACGCCGACGAGCTCAAGACAATCGCAGAATCGGTCAGCGCCATGCTGTCAGAGGAAGAGGGGGCAATTGAACGCCTCGCCTCCGTAAACCGATCACTCGGCTCGATTCAGCGCATCGATTCGTCCGCTGCACGGTTTCAGGAATTGTTCGACGCCGGCTTCTACGCGCTCGATGAGCTGGCGCGCGCGGTCAGCGATTACGCGAGCTCGGTCGATCTCGATCCGGAACGTCTCGCGTCGGTGCGACGCCGGCGCGAAGTCTTGTACACGTTGACGAAAAAGTACGGGCCGTCGCTCGATGACGTCATCGAGATGGGAAGAAAATCCCGTGCCGAGCTCGATCTCGTTGATTCTGCAGCATTCGACATTGCGCAACTTGCCGCGCGCGAAAGGTCTGCGCAGGAGCGGATGGCAACCGAGGCGAAGCGGTTGACGACGCTGCGTGGCACTGCGGCAAAGAAACTCGCGAAGGCAGTCGATGCATTGCTTCCGGAGCTGGGCATGACTGGAGGAAAGTTCTCTGTCGTGCTTGTTCCGAAACAGGCAATCGACGAACACGGAGCAGAAGACGTCGAGTTTCGCGTCGCGCTCAATGTCGGTCACGATGCTCGGCCTCTCGCTCGTGTCGCGTCGGGCGGTGAGCTGTCACGCGTGATGCTCGCGCTGAAAACCATTCTTGCCCGCGCCGATGAAGTCCCGACTCTCGTCTTCGACGAGGTTGATTCGGGAATCGGCGGGAAAGTTGGATTGCAGGTTGGCGACACGCTGCGCCGAGTCGCCGAGCATCATCAGGTGTTCGCGATTTCGCATCTGCCGCAGATCGCGGCGCGTGCGCACAACCATATCGTTGTGGCGAAGGCTGCGAAGGGCGGAGTGACGACGGCCGACGTAACCGTGCTGAACGGTACTGATCGAGTGCACGAGATCGCGCGAATGCTTGGTGGCGATCCCG
>JBGQKT010000268.1:0-3134 GCA_041499635.1 Gemmatimonadaceae bacterium | reverse complement strand
GTTCGGTGCTGACAAGGCGACGCTCTCGCAGCTCGTAAAGCTCGCGCGCGCGGCGACGCGCAAACCGATTACCGTCAAGCTCTCTCCAACGCTTCCCGATATCGCAGAGAGTGCACGCATTGCTGTGGATGCCGGCGCCGACGCGCTAACGCTCGTGAACACATTGCCGGGACTGGTCATTGATGTCGAGACGCGTCGCCCCGCACTCGGCTTTGGCAGTGGCGGAGTGAGCGGCGTTGGATTGCTGCCCGTGGGAGTTCTGGCAGTCTGGAAAGTGAAGCGCGCTGTGAGCGTGCCGTTGATCGGCGTTGGTGGCGTAAGTCGAGGAACCGATGTGGTTCAGTACATGCTTGCGGGCGCGACACTTGTTGGGATGGGGACTGCGGCGATGAAGGATCCCCGAGCGCCTGATCGTGTGCTCCGCGAGCTTGCATCGTGGTGCGCCTCGCATCGCGTGAAATCTCTCGAGCAAATAATCGGAACACTCGAATGGCCGGCGTAATCGTCGCGCTCGACTTTGCGGACGCAGAGGGTGCGCTGCGTCTTGTCAGTCAGCTTGGCGAAAGCTGCAGGTTTTACAAAGTGGGCAGCGAGCTGTTCACCGCTGCCGGGCCCGCGATTGTCGAAGCATTGCGCAACGATGGCTGCCATGTATTCCTGGATCTCAAGCTTCACGACATTCCCAATACTGTCGCGCGGACGGTGAGGCGAATCGATGAGATGGGTGTGCGCATTACCACTGTGCATGCAAGCGGTGGTCGCGCGATGATGGAGGCTGCAGTCGAAGCGGCGGGCGTTAGCTGCGGAGTATTTGCGGTGACGGTCCTCACATCTCTGGACGATAGCGCACTAGCTGAAGTCGGCGGACACAACGCGGGAACGGTGAGCGAAGCGGTTTTGCGTCTCGCGGCTTTGTCGAGCTCGTGCGGTGTTCGCGGCGTAGTGTGCAGCGGTCTCGAAGTGAGTGTACTGCGCAGCCGATTTGGTCCGACACTCGAGCTTCTCGTTCCGGGAATTCGATTAGCAGGTGACGATGCCGGCGATCAATCGCGAGTAGTGACACCCGCTGTGGCGGTCTCTGCGGGGGCGGATTATATCGTAGTCGGGCGGTCGGTCACTGCAGCGGCTGATCCGGTTGCCGCGATGCAGATGGTGCTGGAGCAAATTTCCTCCTCGCCGAGTTGACGGAAGCCGCGGCAACAAGCGCCATCACTGCGCCGTCGACTGCTCGCCGCGTGTGGTTCGCGCTGTTGATGGCGGCGATTGGTGGCGCCTTCGCTGCGGCGCGTGTCAACCTGTCGCCGGGTCCATCTGATTTCGCGCCGGTTTGGTATGGGGCGCACGCGCTGCTCAATCGCGTAAATCCATATACGACGTTCGGACCAGGCCTGGCATTCAATTACGACTGGCATCTCTACTATCCAGGCACAGCGTTCGTCGCAGCGCTGCCGCTCGGCCTGCTTTCGGAAGAGCAAGCTGCCGTTGCATTCGCCGCGCTCGCAGCGGGGCTCCTCGCGTTTGCCGTCACGCGCGATAACTGGGACCGCAGCTGGATATTTTTTTCAGCGTCATTCATTACCGCGGCGCGCGCGTCCCAATGGTCGCCATTGATGGGAGCGGCATTTTTTCTTCCGGCGCTCGGATTCGTGCTGGTTTGCAAACCCAACCTTGGCCTGGCGATCGGCGCATCGACGGATTCGACGAAGACGCTGAGCGTTGCGCTCATCGGCGCAGCATTACTCTTAATAGTCAGCCTCGCGCTGCTGCCAACGTGGCCGCTCGATTGGTGGCGCTCGGTCCAGACGGGCAGCGAATTGAACGCGCCGATCACGCGCGCTGCCGGCTTTCTCATTGCACTGGCTCTGCTCCGGTGGAAGCAACCCGAAGCCCGCCTTCTTTTCGCAGTCGCTTGCGTTCCGCAAACCTCATCGTGGTACGAAACATTGGTGCCGCTCCTTGTTGCGCGAACCAAGAGAGAGATGCAGGTGATGGTCTTTGCGTCGGGCGTCGGATACATCATGCAAATCGTGTTGCTTACTCGGCAAAACGAGATCGCGACTACTGACATCGGCATACTCATTGTCGTGTTCATTTACTTGCCGGCGCTTGCGATTGTTCTCCGGCGCCCAAATGAAGGCACGCTGCCAGTGTGGATGCCTTTTCGACGTCGATCGTTTTGATTTCCCGACATGGAAAAGATCCCAAACAACACAGCTTTGATCGTCATCGATGTCCAGCAAGGTCACGACGATCCACGTTTCGGTCGACGCAACAACCCCGAGGCTGAAGGACGCATCGCCCTCCTCCTCGATGCGTGGCGAGCGAACGGACTACCGGTAATTCACGTTCAACATCTTTCAGTTCGACCGGACTCGGCATTCCATCCAAGTCAGCCAGGAGTCGCGATCAAGGCAATCGTCGCCCCGCGGGATGATGAGACGCTCGTGCAAAAGAGCGCGAACAGTGCGTTCATTGGAACGAGTCTCGAGCAGATGCTGCATGAGCGAGGAATTGAGACGGTAATTCTCACGGGCCTGACTACGCCTCATTGCGTGTCATCCACGGCGCGAATGGCAGGGAATCTTGGATTCGCCACGTACGTGGTAGCAGACGCAACCGCCGCGAATGAGGGGACTCTCGATTTGAACTTTCCTGGAGGCTCGTTGATCAAGTCGGATCCCGAGATCGCCCACACGGTATCACTGGCGACCATTAACGGAGAATTCGTTACCGTGGTCGACACCGCTGAGGTCATGGCTGCGCTCGACGAATAGCCGCCGAGGTACTGGTACAGTCTGAGGAAGATTGAAGAGATCGTTGCGCTGTTGAACGAAAATCCACTCACTTAAACCGAGAGATTATGCGTCAGTCCA
This sequence comes from Gemmatimonadaceae bacterium, assembly GCA_041499635.1. Taxonomy (GTDB): domain Bacteria; phylum Gemmatimonadota; class Gemmatimonadetes; order Gemmatimonadales; family Gemmatimonadaceae; genus UBA4720. Next base: position 261 of record JBGQKT010000268.1, on the reverse strand, counting down.
AGAAGAACATCGTCGTAGGTGGTACCCTGGTTCTCGGTGCCTTACTCGCATCGTGCGAAGGCCCGACCGGACCGGCAGGTGTTACCGGAACGCCTGGCTTAAGTGGACTGCAAACCATTTCCACAGATACGACTATCGCGAGTAATGCGCATGCGACCCTTAGGCCGACATGCCCGGCTGATAAGAAAGTGATTTCAGGCGGGTACGACGCTGGTGGCGATGGATCTCAGTTCGTGACAGCGTACCAATCATACCCCGATG
>JBGQKT010000267.1:0-3198 GCA_041499635.1 Gemmatimonadaceae bacterium | reverse complement strand
GTCGGAAGAAAAAAAGCGGAAAGATTGATTCTCGATCTCGCGGATAAGCTCGACGGAATCGGTGGCGATGAGGAGATCGGAGTGCGTCGCCCTGCAGGTGGCGCGTCGGAGGATGCGCTACGAGCGTTGGTTTCTCTCGGCTACACAAGTAGCGATGCAGAGAAAGGTGTACGCGCAGCGCTCGATGCAGGCGGTGGTGGATTGTCTGCCGCGGAGCTGATCAGATCCTCGCTGGCCAAGCTCGCGGATAAGTAAGGTTAGGTCAGTTAATCCAATTTTCGAGGAGAAGGCCCTCCACTCTCTCGAACTCACGCATGTTATGGGTTACTAGTGTGGCTCCTTCCGAAAGAGCGTGCGCAGCGATGAGCATGTCGAACTGACCAATCAGGTTTCCGCCGCGCTCCAAAGAAGCTCGGACAATACCGTACGCAATCGCCGCGTCGCTACCAAAGTCGATTACTCGAAGAACGTCGAGAAGCGACTGTACTCGACGGAGTTCCTGTTCGGGCTCTCGGCTCAGCGCTGCGCCGTGATACAGCTCAGCGGCTGTGATTGAGGAAATGGCGACCTCATCGGCCGACAATCGACTAAGGCGATCGGCGACCCGCGGATATCGCTTCCGGAGAAGCGACACGCAGGTACTCGTTTCAATCAGAAATACCAAAGAGTTCCTTGAGCGCGGGGCGCATCGGCTCCGGTGGATCTCGAGGTATATCCGGGAAGTTCGGCGCTGAACCCATAGCAGCGATGAGTCGCTCCATGCGATCGTCCTCCGGCATGAGAATTACACGATTGCCATCCCTCTTCACGAACACATGAGTGCCCTCGAAACGAAATTCCTTTGGCAGCCGCACTGCTTGACTGCGTCCGTTCATGAACAACGATGCTTTCTTCAATCGGGACTCAGGGCGGCTCACCGATTTCGGACCACGTCCCTTCGGAGTCCCTCTTTTTCGATCTTTCCTGCGGGCTTTACTCTCCATGTCACCTCCCTGATATATATCATAATCTATACAAGGCTACGGCTGGCGACAAGTTCCTTGATCCTAATTCACACGGTATCTTCTGCGTGATCATTCCAACTCACACATGATCACAACCGCAAACCGCGCTTCAACATTCCAGGAATCCGTCATCCGCGAGATGACCCGCGTCGCGAATAAATACGGCGCGATCAATCTCGCTCAGGGATTTCCGGATTTTCCAATGCCTGCGCCAATGAAAGACGCAGCGTGCGCCGCGATTCAGGGCGACATCAATCAGTACGCGATTACGTGGGGAAGTCCCGCGCTTCGCCTGGCGATCGCCGCGAAATACCGGAAGTGGTACAACATGGAAGTCGATCCGGAGCGCGAGATCACGGTTACCTGCGGCGCCACCGAAGCGATGGCGTCGGTTTTTTTGGCGCTCGTCGATCCGGGCGAAGAAGTGATTGTCTTCGAGCCGTTCTACGAGAACTACGGACCGGATGCGATCCTCGCGGGAGCAACGCCGGTGTACGTTCCGCTCGAGGGCCTCGATTGGAAGCTCGATCCGGAAAAACTTCGCGCTGCATTCTCAGATCGGACGCGTGCGATTGTCGTGAACACGCCGCACAATCCAACGGGCCGAGTTTTCACACGCGACGAGATTTCACTGATCGCCGAGCTGTGCATCAACCACGATGCGATCGCGATAACGGATGAGATCTACGAGCACATTCGCTACGCGGGCAGTCATCATGTTCTCGCGACCTGGCCGGGAATGCGCGAGCGCACTGTTACGATCTCCGGACTTTCAAAAACTTTCAGCTGCACCGGATGGCGTCTTGGCTACGCGATTGCGCCATACGATTTCACATCGCCGATTCGCAAGGTCCACGATTTTCTGACCGTCGGCGCGCCTGCTCCGCTCCAAGCGGCCGGCGCTGTGGGAATGGCGTTCGACGCCGACTACTACAATCACATCGCGCTCGATTATCGCGCGCGACGGGACACGATGGTCGCCGCACTGAATGAAGGAGGCTTCAAGTTCTCGGCGCCCGAAGGCGCGTACTACATCCTCGCGGATTTTACGGAATTGAGTGATTTGCGCGGCGTGGCGTTCGCACATTGGCTGGCGAAAGAAATTGGAGTCGCGACCGTTCCGGGGACGAGCTTCTATCACGAGCCGGCGATGGGCGAGACGGTGACGCGGTTCGCGTTCTGTAAGAAACCGGAGACGCTCGAGCGTGCTGCTGAGCGACTGGCGACGCTATCGGCAAAGGTGTGAGACGCTGGTTTTCGGTCTATCTTCGGCCTAGATTCGAGGAATGACGCGAGCGGAAATCACGACTCCGGAAATTCTCAGCGACGAATCAGTCGTCGAGCTCTCGCTTCGCCCGCAACGTCTCGCGGAGTTCATCGGACAACCAAAGGTGAAGGAGAGCCTGCGCATCTATATCGATGCGGCGCTTCTCCGCCGCGAACCCCTCGATCACACATTGTTCTTCGGACCAGCCGGACTTGGCAAGACGACACTTGCCGAGCTCATGGCGCGCGAGCTTGGAGTGAACGTCCGCAACACGTCGGGCCCGGCGTTGGAAAAACCGGGCGATCTCGTCGGCACGCTGACCAATCTACGAGAAGGTGACATTCTCTTTATCGATGAAATCCATCGGCTTCGCCCGATCATCGAGGAATTTCTTTATCCTGCGATGGAGGATTTCAAGATCGACATCCGTTTGAGCGAGGGACCGAAAGCTCAAACGATCACGATGCCGATCGAGAAGTTCACGCTTGTCGGCGCGACGACGCGACTCGGCTTGCTTACACCGCCAATGCGCGCGCGATTCGGAATCGAGCAGCGATTGAATTTTTATCCGCCTGACGATCTCGAGATGATCGTCGCGCGCACTGCCGACGTCCTCAAGGTTGCGATTGACAAGGGCGGAATGGAGGAAATCGCGTGTCGCTCACGCGGAACGCCGCGGGTTGCAAACCGTCTCTTGAGAAGAATCCGCGACTACGCACAGGTGAAATCCGGCGGATCGATCAATCGTGACGTAGCTAAGGAAGCGTTGCAATTACTCGATGTCGATCAATTCGGCCTTGATGACATGGACACACGAATCCTCAAGACGATCATCGAGAAATTCGAAGGCGGCCCTGTCGGAGTTGGCACCATCGCCGCCGCAGTCGGTGAGGACCAGGGGACGATCGAGGAAGTCTACGAGCCGTT
>JBGQKT010000266.1:0-3235 GCA_041499635.1 Gemmatimonadaceae bacterium | reverse complement strand
GTCGGAATTCCCAGCCTTTCGAAACATTGCTTCTCGAGTGCGCGATCCTGCGCTGTCTCCAGCGCTCGTACCGACGGTCGAACCGGGCTTTTCGCCGCGAGTTGCGTGACGGTTTCCAGCGGAATGTTTTCGAACTCGTATGTCACCACATCGACGCCTTCGACAAAATGCGCGAGCGCTGCCTGGTTATCGTAGTCGGCGACAATAAGCTCGGCGCACATTCCGGCAGGTGATTGTGGATCCGGCGCGAGAAAGCGAGTCTCGACTCCCAGCCGCCGGCCGGCGAGTGCGAGCATCTGCCCAAGTTGTCCGGCGCCGAGTACTCCGACTATCACCCGGTTGCTGCCGGGTCGGGCTGGTCGAGCACCGCTTGCGTTTGCGTCGCGCGAAATGCGGTGAGAGCCGCTCGTATTTCCGGATGCTTGTTGCCGACTATCGCTGCGGCGAGAAGAGCGGCGTTTATCGCGCCGGCTTTTCCAATTGCGAGTGTTCCGACGGGAACACCGGCCGGCATCTGCACGATCGACAACAACGAATCGATTCCCTGAAAGGCTTTCGACTCGACGGGAACGCCGAGTACCGGAATCACCGTTTTTGCGGATGTCATTCCCGGCAGATGTGCCGCACCTCCGGCACCAGCGATGATTACTTCGATTCCCCGCGCTTCCGCAGATTGAGCGTATTCGAAAAGCAAATCGGGAGTTCGATGCGCCGACACGACGCGAGACTCATGAGGAACTCCGAGCGCATTCAGCATGTCGACTGTGAATCGCATCGTCTCCCAGTCGGAGGTCGACCCCATGATCACTCCGACGAGAGGATTCTCCATCGATTCAGGAAAGAAACGCTTCGGGTGCGATGTCCTCGACAATCGCGATGTCGTCGACAATCACGATGTCTTCGGCACCTCCAAGATTGTCGAGGTCGAGAACAAGCTGGCTCACTCTGAAAAAACTGCGACGATGATGTCGCGTGATTCCGTGAGCTGCGAGTCCCTGGATGTGCGCGCGAGTCGTGTACCCGACGTTGCGCTCCCATGTGTACTGCGGATGCCGCAGGGCGAGGCGCGTCATCAGGTAATCACGCGTGACCTTGGCGATGATCGAAGCGCATGCGATCGAGTGGCATCGGGCGTCGCCGTGCACGATTGCGGTGTGAGGAACCGGCAGCGTGCGCATCCTCTTGCCATCGATCAATACGTGATTCGGTTCGAGCCTCAATCTGCCGAGCGCGCGTCGCATTGCGAGAACGCTCGCCTGATAAATGTTGAGCCGCTCGATCTCTCTCACCGATGCGGCGCCGAGCGCCCAATCGAGCGCGCGCTCCCGAATCTTTACGGCGAGCTTCCGGCGTTGCTCACCAGTGAGCGCCTTGGAATCGTCGACGCCCGCGATCGCTCGCATGTCGGGCGGCATGATGACGGCGCAGGCGACGACGGGACCTGCGAGTGGGCCGCGTCCGACTTCATCGACGCCTGCGATGAGCGGACCATACTGCGCTCGGATCTCTTTCTCGATCGTCGTCCATCTCTTCCGCCGATACATGCGGTGACGCTCGGCGTGCGGAGGCGCGGGCTCTGTTACCTCGGCCGGCAGTTCCTCGGGGACGACAATTTCTTCGGAGCTCACTCGACGCATCTCATCGTCAAAGCTGCAACGACGGCGACGCGCGGGAAAGTGGCGCCTACTCCTCGCTGCCGGGAACGTGAACGCGAATTTTCCGCTCGCGGATTCGCGTTGCTTTTCCGGTAAGGTGTCGGAGGTAGTAGAGCTTGGCGCGACGCACGCGTCCGCGACGCACGACGATGATCGACGAGATCATCGGGCTGTGCACGGGGAAGATGCGCTCGACTCCGATGCCGCTCGAGATTTTACGAACGGTAAAGGACTCGCTCACTCCGCTTCCGCGGCGCGCGATGCACACACCTTCGAACGCTTGGAGACGCTCCTTGTCACCTTCTTTGACGCGGACACTGACGCGCAGCGTGTCGCCGGCGCGGAAGGCCGGCACGTCGGTGCGGAGCCATTCTTTTTGGGTTTCGATAAATGGATGCATATGGGCCTCGGGGCGAGAGGACTTCCCGGGATATTTGTGAGGGTAGAGACTGAAGAAATTAACTGGCGAAGTCGCGATTTGCTAGCGCGATTCAGGTAAGCGGTGTCCGCTGGCCGATAACCGATTCCCGAGGTCCGAAACTGAAAAACTCAGAACTGGGCAGTCCTCGGACCTCTGTGATCGGTTATCGGCCAGCGGGTATCGGCGACCGGCCGTTAGCCCGAAGTCCGCAGTGTTTTTTCGGTGAGTCGCTCCGATTCAGCCTTGCGCCACGCCTCGATCTTCGCGTGATCGCCGGACAGCAGTACCTCCGGCACCTCGAATCCCCTGAACTCGGGTGGTCTCGTATAACTCGGTGCACTGATCCCCCGATCGAAAAACGAATCCCCACGCGCACTATCGAGATCCGACATCGCGCCAGGCAGTAGTCGCACAGTCGCATCGATCACAGCGAGCGCCGCCGGCTCGCCTCCGCTAAACACGAATTCGCCAAGCGAGATCTCTTCGGTCGCCAAATGATCGGCGACGCGCTGGTCGACATCCTTGTAATGACCGCACAGTAGAGTCAGCTCATCGCCGGCGGCGTATCGCACTGCGTCGGCATGAGCAAAGCGCCGCCCTCGAGGCGAAAGCAAAACAATCGGCGCCTTCGCACCAATCGCTTCGACCGCCTCGAAGAATGGACCGGGCTTCATCACCATGCCGGCTCCGCCACCATACGGATAATCATCCACGGTTCGGTGACGGTCATGAGTGTACTCGCGCAAATCAACCAAGTTGTACTCGACACTTCCCGCCGCGGCCGCGCGCGATGGAATGCTCAGGCCAAGTGGTCCTGAAAAAAATTCAGGGAAAATCGTGACAACGTTGATCTTGAGTGCCATTACTCGAAAAGTCCGACTTCTGATTTGACGACGATCACTCGCGCTTCGCTGTCGATTCGCTCGACGACTTCAGGACGATACGGAACGAGAACGCTTCCGCGCGCAGACGAGACATCGAGCGTCAACCCCTGCGGCAGCTCATAGTACGATGTCACCTCTCCGACTTTCTCCCCGCTGTCCAGCTCGACTCGCATTCCGATCAAATCATGCAGATAGATCTCGTCATCCTGCAAAGGCTCGAGCTCATCGAACGGCGCAAGTAAATAGCGCCCGCGCAGGAATTCCGCAGCGTTGCG
>JBGQKT010000265.1:0-3266 GCA_041499635.1 Gemmatimonadaceae bacterium | reverse complement strand
GACTTCTACTTCCACGCGCTGATCGTCGCGCGAAGCCTTCGGACGTTCTTTTACCTCTCGCACTTGGCGCCGCATTACTCGCTCTTACGCCGCGCATCGCACCGCTTCCGAGTCTTCTCGCTCTCCTTGTAACGATGGTGTTCGGAGTTGTCATCTTCAGTTTCGCGGAGCGGCCAATGCGATTTGGATTGGCGCTCGCCGCACTGTTCGTAGCGGGGCAGTTTCGAACTCAACTGACCGCCGGACACGAAAACATTCTCGATTTGGAGCGCAGCTATTTCGGCGTCTATCGCGTCGCGCTGAATCCGCAGCTTCATCGCGTTACTCTTCATCACGGCACAACTCTTCATGGCGCGCAGTCCACCATTCCGTCGCTTCGCCTGGTGCCGTTGACGTACTACCATCCAAACGGCCCATCAGGAGACGTATTCACTTACGCGCCCGCCGCTGCAAAACCAGTGAGAAACGTCGGCGTCGTCGGACTCGGCGCAGGAAGCCTCGCTTGCTATGGACATCCCACTGAACATTGGACCTTCTACGAGATCGATCCAGTCGTTGCTCGCATCGCGCTCGACCGACGACTGTTCACCTTTCTCCGCGACTGCCCGCCTTCGGTACGAATCAAACTTGGCGACGCACGCCTCACGCTCGGCAAAGCGTCGCGCGCGAATTACGACATACTCGTCCTCGACGCATTCAGCTCCGATGCAATCCCGGTTCATTTGCTCACACGCGAGGCGTTCCAACTTTATCTCTCGTTGCTCGCGCCTCACGGTGTGATCTTCGTTCACATCAGCAACGAACACCTCGATCTCGAGCCGGTCCTCGCTGCGGTTGCCGGAGAGCTCCACCTCGCGTCACGAGTGCGTCGCGATTTTCAGGTTCCCGAAAGCGATGCCGCCGAGGGGCGTACTCCTGCGGTGTGGGCAGTACTGTCGCGATCATCCCGCGACCTAGGACCGCTTTGGAATGCAGCGCGGTGGAAGCCGCTGCGCCAGCGGACTGATGTACACGTGTGGACGGACGACTTCTCGAACATCGTCCAGGTTTTTTCATGGCGATGAAAACGCTTTCTATTTCCGTTCGAGAAGCTTGAGATCCGGGAACGCTGCAAGCCACGCAGTTGTGCGCTGAGTAACGAGTAAGCGCTCCGACGATCGTTGCTCGAGTCCGATGCGATACAGACGATCCCTGCAAAACCATGCGACCTCCGCGCCGCATCCAGGAGACCCCGCGTTTCCATCCACCGTATTCCACCCATTCGGCTCGAAGCCGGCGTCGATTTGCGAAACAGCGATGCCGCGCGATTGCGCCTGAGCGAGAAGCTGCGCCCGCGCTTCCTGCCATCTGAAATAATCGTGAACGCCAAGCGTTGAAAAAACCGCGAGCAACGCGATCCAGATGATCCCCACTCTGCGTAGCCGCGACTCACTCGATTTTGGAAGCAAGATCGCGAGTGCAATCGTAAGCCCGAGTATCCCGGAGTAATGGTAGCGATCGAACACGTCGTATCGGTACGAAACGAGAACAGCGATAAGTGAGAGTAGAGAGAACATCATTCCGAACAATGCGACTTCGTTTTTGTTCTCTCTCAAACGCGACGCTACTGATCCCCACGCGAGCGAAAGTATAAGCGCGATAGCTTCAAGCAGCAGCCACGGAATGGCCGAGATGTGCGGCCGCTGCGCGTTTTCCCAGTAGACATCGGTAAGCGTGATTGGACCGACGCCGTAACTCGTCACGACGTTGCTGAGAAATGGAAAAGTGGATTTGAGCGAGGCAGACGGAGGACCGTTGTTAACTCCCCCCAGCCACGCAAACGCGGCGGTCAATGTGAGAGCGCAAAGAACGATCGAGCCCGCGACCGTTGGTCTGCGCGGAATTCCGTAAGCAACGAGAAACGGAATCAGAATTACGGACATGTAAAACAGAAAGACGCCCGCCTCGAGTAGCATCGCTACCGGGTTGGGTGCAAATGCATGCCCGAGTGCTTCCGAGAAATGCGGGCTGTAGTTGCCAGTCGCCATCGCCCACGGAAAATAAAGTCCGACGATCAGCACCCACACGAGCATTGGTAGTGAGCGTTTTACGAGGAGCGTGCGCACGTTTTGGAATTTCGCGCCGCCAGCGATCCACTCGGCAAGTATCAGAGCCGGAAAAACCAGCGCGCAAAATTGGCGGATCCAGAAGCTCGCGCCGGCGACCGCAGCCGAAGCGACATACCACGATGTCGAATCCGTCTTCCTGCCTCTGAACCAGATGCACGCCGAAAGAAGCGCAATCAGATATCCGTAGTTCTCCGTCATGAAGGTCGTGGACAAATGCAGGAAAAGTGGATTTGCCACGATGCTACACAGGGCGATGAGCCGGATTCCGGCGGCGACGCCGCCTGCAATGAGGAGATAGTCGACGGCGAAAAGCATCATGACGCTGATCACCATCGTCAACGTCCTGAGCGCTACGTGCGAAAACCCAAAAATCTTTATTACCGGCCACGCAATGAGCGATTGGCCAACTACGGTGGGGGCGACCGGAACATCTGCGGCGAAACGTCCATTCTCTGCAAACGATTTCGCAAAATGAGCGTACTGCCAGTCGTCGTTGAGCGGCATCTCCGCCCACGGGCGGACGAGCATGACGATGACGACAAACAGGACGGCCGCTCCAAACGACGGCCAATACCTCGTGAATTTCGTCAAAACGAGAGCTCGATCACGGCTGCAATATCAGGATGTCCCAAACGTTACAGAAGTAGGCGAGGAACACTTCAGGCTTTCAAAAAAAGTCCCGAACCACGAGTTTGCTGTCGCCATGGGACCATTCACCCTGAAGCGAGCTGAGGCGACTGCTGCCGCGCTTCTCACTATTGAAGCGATTTGGCTTCGGTACGTTGCTGCCACCGCAGGTGGGGCGCTTTGGCGCGACGAGGCGAACACCGTCGGGCTCGTCACACTTCCCTCTTTGAGCGACGTCTGGAAGAATCTCCAGTTCGACTCATTTCCAATGCTCTGGTTGTTGGTAGTGCGCGGATTTTCCGCCGTCGTCGGTCCGATGAACGATCACGCTTTCCGCGTTCTCGGATTCGCTGTTGGCCTCGCAATAATTGGCGTGCTGTGGTTCTACGCCCGGACGTTCCGGCAGTCGTATCCTCTCATCTCCCTCGCGTTGTTCGCCATCAGCCCCAGCGTGATTATCTGGGGCGACTCAGTGCGCGGCTACGGTTTTGGAGTCGTATTGGTGGTTCTGACCGGCGCGTTGTTGTGGCG
>JBGQKT010000264.1:0-3285 GCA_041499635.1 Gemmatimonadaceae bacterium | reverse complement strand
GCTGCGAGATTGCAGGCGCGCGCATCATCAGGATTCAATTCCAGCCGCTCTTTGATGAGTTTCAGCACTCGCCGGTTCACCGCTTCGCTTTCGGCGTCCATCCCCATCGACTTGAGTGAAGAAGCCTGCATCGAGGCCGCAGTGAAATCTTCCGGTCTGATAATCGTAGCGAGCTCGAACTGCTTCACCGCTTCCGGGAACCGTCCCTGCGCTTTGAGGGCGCGGCCGTAGAAATAAGCTGCCTCGTAAAGTTTCGCGTCGAGTCGTATCGCCTGCTCGAAATGAACCTCTGCCTCGGCGTGCTGATTGTTGAGTGAGCTCGCTATCGCGCGCGCGACGTGTGCCTCAGCGAGTGACGGCTCGAGCTCCAGTGCCTTGGCGCTGGCGGCGTCCGCCTGTCTGAGATTTGATTCGCGCGCGTCGAAGTAGGTGTAGAGAAGAGAACAGCAGTCTGCGACGCCGGCGTATGCGAGTGCGTAATCGGGATCGATCTCGATCGCACGATTGAACATCTGCCGAGCGTGCTCGAGACTTCTGCGACGCAGCTGATGCATGAACTGACGGCCGCGGAGATAATACTCGTACGCCTCCATGTTCGTCGCGCGCGTTTTCTCTATCGCCTTCTTCTCGTCCTCGGTCAGGATGACCTTGAGCGCTTTGGCGATTGCATGCGAGATCTCGTCCTGAATCGCGAAGATGTCCTCGAGATCGCGATCGTAGCGCTCCGACCACAACTGATAACCGTCGGCAACGTTTACCAGCTGCGCAGCGACACGCACGCGGTTGCCCATTCGCCTGACCGTTCCATCGAGAACGGTCGAGACGTGCAGCTTGCGCCCGACTTCGCCGAGATCCTCGTTCTTTCCCTTGAGCGCGAATGAGACAATGCGCGAAGCAACGCGCAGCGTCTGAATCTTGGACAGCTGGTTGATGATCTCCTCGGCCACTCCGTCCGCGAAGTACTCGTTCTCAGGATCGGTGCTTGCGTTGACGAACGGCAGAACTGCCACTGATTTCGCTGCGGATATCGTCGGTTGAGGAAGTGTCGCGGTATCCGTTGGAGTCGTCAAAGATCCCGACGCGAGCGCTTGTGCGAACATCGCCGCTGTTTTGTATCGCTGAGAGGTGTCAGTCGACATTGCCTTGGTCACGGCGCGCTCCACACTCTCGGGAACGCTGCCGCGCAGCGATCGCAATGGCTTCGGCGTTTCTGTGAATCGCTTTGCCATGACCGCTTGCGCAGTTGGACCACTGAACGCGCGCTCCCCACTCAGCATTTCATAGAGAACACACGCGAGACTGTATTGATCGCTCTTCCCGTCGATGTTCGTTTCACCGGCTGCCTGCTCGGGACTCACGTACGCTGGTGTGCCGACCATCATGCCGGTCTGCGTGAGCGTATCGGAACCGGCGGCGCTCACCGCTTTCGCGATTCCAAAATCCATCACCATCGCTTCGCCCTCGTACAACATCACGTTCTCGGGCTTCATGTCGCGATGAACGATGCCCTGTCGGTGTGCGTAGTCGAGCGCGGCGGCAATGGAGCGCGCGTGGTGCACAGCTTCATCGATTGGCAGCTGATGTTCGCGGTCGAGTCGCTCGCGAAGCGATTCTCCCTCGACGTAGGGCATCACATAGTAGAGAAATCCGTCCGCCTCTCCCGAATCGTGCAGCGGAAGAATGTGCGGATGATTCAGCTTCGCGGCGGTCTTTATCTCTCGGAGAAAACGATCCGGTCCAAGAGAGGCGGCGAGCTCTGGATGTAGAACCTTGAGCGCAACCGGCCGCTCGTGTTTCACATCCTGCGCGAGATACACCGTCGCCATTCCGCCTCTGCCAAGCTCACGATCGATGCTATATGTCTGCGAGAGAGCGCCGCGAAGACGCTCGAGTGGGAGTGCTGCCATCACATCGCCTGAAGGATGGCCTCGTATCGAGGAGTCCCGCGAATGGCCGCGAAATCAGGATCGTTTTCGATCCATTCCTTTTGTCCGAAGCCCTTGTCCACAGCTCGCTCGAGAACTTCGATTGCATCTTCGAGCTTCCCGATCTGCGAGAACGTGCACGCGACATTGTAGAGGAGCGCCGGATCCTCCGAATCGATCTTCAGCGCCTGAGAGGCCATTTCGGCTGCGCGATCGACCTCGCCTAGAGCGGCAAGTGATCCTGCGCCGAAAATAAGAGCGCGCGTGTCGTCGGGATTCAGCTCGAGCCTCTCGTCAACGATTTGCACGGACCGCCGCCGCCATCTGTTGCCCTCCTCTGTGTCGCCCATCAAGTCGTACGCCTGAGAGATAAGCTTTGGCGATTGATAGTCCTCGGGCCTGAGGGCCGAAGCGCGCTCGAACAATTTCACCGCCTCCGCCGCCCGCCCCTGGGCGAGGCGCGCGCGCGCGAAAAAATACGGTGCATCGAAAAGTTTGGGATCGAGTTTCATTGCCGTCTCGAATTCCTGCTCCGCTTCGTCGAACTTCTTGCTTAGCGAAACCGCGAGTCCACGCGCAACGTGCGCCTCCGCAAGATCAGGCTCGAGCTCGAGCGCCTTGCGACTTGCCGTGTCGGCCTGCTTGAGATTGAAATCGCGAGCATCGAAATACATGTAGAGAATCGAGCAGGAATCGGCGACGCCTGCGTAGGCGACCGCGTAATCGGGATCGACTTGAATCGCGCGATTGAACATCTGCTTGGCGAACTCGAGATTTTTTCTGCCGAGCTGATTGAAGAACTGCCGCCCGCGCAGGTAGAAGTCGTACGCCTGTACGTTCACCGACCGCACCTTTTCAATCGCCTTCTTCTCTTCGTCGCTGAGTATTACGCGCAACGCTTTCACGATTGCGGATGAGATCTCGTCCTGAATCGCAAACACGTCTTCCATCTCTCGATCGTATCGGTCGGACCAGAGCTGATATCCGTCGGCGACGTTGACGAGCTGCGCAGTAATTCGGAGTCGATTCCCCATGCGCCGTACGCTTCCGTCGAGCACAGTCGAAACGTGAAGCTTCCGCCCGACTTCGCCGAGATCCTCGTTCTTTCCTTTTAGTGCGAACGAGACCGTACGTGATGCCACGCGAAGCGACTGAATCTTCGACAACGCGTTGATGATCTCTTCCGCCATTCCATCCGCGAAGTATTCGTTGTCGGGATCATTGCTCATGTTCGCGAACGGCAGCACCGCGACCGATTTTGCGGCCGATACTGTTTGCTGCGGTAGCGTCGCTGTGTCTGTGGGAGTCGAGACCGATCCCGAAACGAGAGCTTGCGCGAACATCGCCGACGTTTTGTAGC
>JBGQKT010000263.1:0-3293 GCA_041499635.1 Gemmatimonadaceae bacterium | reverse complement strand
TCTCTCGCCGGTATCGCTACAATGGCAACCTTTGCAGCCGGTGCGTTCGGCGCGACCGCCGTCCTTCGCGCTGCCGCTTCCTCAACTCGAAAGGCGGCGTAAATGCACCTGCTCCTCGCGATGATCGTCGGTCCCCACGCCTGGCACTCGGTAAGCCTCGCGATTAGCTGGCTTCTCGTTGTGATGGTCATCGGATTCGCTGTGATCAGCTACGCCGGCGACAAAGTCGAGATCGTCGTTAACACAATTCGCGACGGTGTCGGCAAGTCGATCGTGAGCGGAGTGCTCGGACAGCTTGCAATTCTTCCGGGCGCCGTTGGAGTAGCAATTCTCCTTGGTGTCACGATCGTCGGCATTCTTTTGATTCCACTCGGACTCATCGCCTACATGGTGGTGATCTCGGGCATTGCAATGTTTGGATTCATTGCGGTTGCCCTCCTCACTGGCGCGGCGCTCACAGGTGGCAAGCAACGCGATGACACTCCGCGCGGTGCAATGCTTAGAGCGTTCGTCATCGGCACTTGTGCCTATCTCGCGCTCTGGATAATCGCCGCGTTCTTCTCGTGGATGCCGTTGATCGGCGCTCTCATCCGATCGTTCGCTGCAGGAGCGACATTCATCGCTGTGACCACCGGGTTTGGCGCCGTCCTTCGATCGTACTGGCGCGGAGACTTCGCCAAGCGCGCCGCTACCGGCTGACACCGCGCACCGGGCGCCAACGATCACGCCCGGCTTTTTTTTGGTTGTCCCCGTACCGGCTCGTTAAATTTCAAATATCTCCCGGCACCCAGCCGGAACCCATCCAATTCGAGGTACCGCAATAACCCGACGAACACCGAACGATTGCCCTCTCGCCGACGTCCTCGCAGATCGCCTGCGCGCCGCCCGCCGTGAGCTTGCCCAGCGTTGGTTGGAACGAATTGCCGATCGCGTCGCAATTGACGCTAGCGAAATCTTTCCAACTCACGAGTTGCTCGATCACGTCCCGCTCCTCATCGACGGGATTGCTGACTACTTGCAGGATCCGGTGAACGAAGTCGGCGCCGACATGCCCGTCGTCGCGAAGGCAATGGAGCTCGGAGCGCTGCGTCACGCACAAGGTTTCGACGCTTACCAGATTCTCAAGGAATACGAGATTCTTGGCGGGATTCTCTTTGCCTATCTCGCGGAGGCGGCTGACCAGATCGCCGAGCCGTGCGAAAAGAGCGAGCTTCTCTTCTGCGGGCAGCGACTCTTCAAGGCCGTGACGCTCATTCAGCAGACCACAACGATGCAGTTTCTGCGGCTCAGCGACGCAAAGGTAGCTGAGCGCGAGGAGCGCCTCCGCGCTTTCAACAGCTCCGTATCGCACGAAATCAAGAACAGCGTTGGAGCAATCCTTGGCGCCAGCGCCGCATTACTCGAGATGCCGGACGCTGAACCGTCGATGCACCGGAAGTTCCTCGGCATCATTGCGCGAAATGCGAGAGGAATGCGACATACAATCGAGAATCTCGTTGCGCTCTCGCAAACTGAAACGGACTCGCGCCAGCACCGTCACGTACGGCTTCCGGGAGCGGCGCGAGAAGCTGCGCGGGAGATCAGGGAGTCGGCGGAGGATGCGGGCGTTGAAATCAGATTCGGCGAGCTGCCGGACGTCGAGATCAACGCCGCCGCGGTGGAACTGTGTCTCACCAACTACCTCTCGAACGCCGTGAAGTACGCGAACCCGAACGAGCGTGCTCGTTTTGTGGAAGTGAAGGGCGCGATCGAGGCGGGGCCGGACGGCCAGCGTGAGATTGTCGTCCGCGTTTGCGATAATGGCCTTGGCGTTCTTCCCGCTAGCAGGGAGAAATTGTTCCAACGTTTCTTCCGCGCCCACGATGCGGCAGCGTCCGACGCTGAAGGCACGGGCCTTGGACTGAGCATCGTCGCCGAGACGTCGAAATCGTTGGGCGGCAGAGCATGGGCGGAGTTTCCTGAGAGTGGATCAGTCTTCGCGTTTTCACTCCCGTTTCGGCGGGAGACGACAAGCGACGCCCTCGATGTTTCGGCCGATAAATCGGAAAGGAATGGTGGCTCACCGGACGGTCGCATCGCTTGACATATATGTGAGACCGACACAAGTCTCCGTCGCTCGTTTCAATTATCCCGGAGACCCTCCAATGCTCTTTCGGCCGCGTCTTATTCGACGCATTGTCGTCTTCGCCGCTTCATTAATGCTCGCACCCGGAGCCCGAGCCCAAGTTGATTCTTCTGCGCTCGCGCAGCTCCGATTTCGCTACATCGGACCGGTCGGCAATCGCGTTTCGTCAGTAGCTGGGATTCCCGGCGATCCGAACGTCTACTACGCGGGTGCAGCCTCGGGAGGAATCTGGAAAACCACCGACGGCGGCATTCATTGGGCGCCAATCTTCGACAGTCAGGACGTCTCGTCGATCGGCGCGCTCGCAGTCGCGCCTTCCAATCCGAATGTCGTCTGGGCAGGAACCGGCGAGCCATTTATTCGCAGTCATATCTCGATCGGCAACGGAGTTTATAAGTCCGTCGACGCGGGGCGCACGTGGGCGCGGATGGGACTCGAGCAAAGCGGACGAATCGGGCGATTTGCAATCGATCCGAAAAATCCCGACATCGTTTTCGTCGCTGCGCAAGGACACAGCTACGGACCGCAGCAGGAGCGCGGGATCTATCGCACGACTGACGGCGGAAAAACGTGGACGCGAGTGTTGTTTGTCGATCCAAATACCGGCGGCATCGACGTCGTGATGCATCCGACGAATTGGCAGACATTGTTTGCAGCGATGTGGCAGCTCGAGATGCACACGTGGTCGAGAGAAAGCGGCGGTCCAGGCAGCGGTCTATTCGTTTCGCACGATGGCGGAACGACATGGACAAAACTCAAAGGCAACGGACTCCCAACTCATACGATCGGAAAGATCGGCCTCGCATTCGCGCAATCGAAACCCGATCGCATTTACGCGCTGATCGAGACGGGCGATGGCGTGCCGCTTCACGGGCAACCGACCGACAATGGCGAGCTGTGGCGGTCAGATGACGGTGGAACCACATGGAAAGTCGTGAGCTATGATCGCAATCTCGCGTGCCGCCAGCCTTACTATACCCGGATGGCTGTGTCGACTGACAACCCAGATGAAGCGTATTTCCTCTGTGCGACGTTCAGTCGAACTCTCGACGGAGGAGTGACCAATACGGCCGCAGGCTTCGGCGGTGCAGGCGGTGGTGGTCCTGCCGCCGCTGCGGCGCGAGCTGCAGGCGACTCAGCGGCGCCGCGAACACCATTATTCACGACT
>JBGQKT010000262.1:0-3321 GCA_041499635.1 Gemmatimonadaceae bacterium | reverse complement strand
GCGGTCGAGGTGCGCAATGAGCGCTAATCGTCATTTGGCTGCCCTCGTTTTAGCTGCTCCAATTGTCCTGTCGGCCACAGGCTGCGAATGGTTCACTGATTTCAAGAGACAGCCATCGATCGCTACATGGGAAGTCGTGAGCGCGAAAGACAGCCTGAAGCCGTCGCGCGGAAATCCACAGTATTCGGTGCCCGTGTCTGGAACAGCGGTAGCGGGATTTCAGGTTTCCTTCGCGCCGCTTCCGGGAACGATCGATTCGATGTCGTCGATTCCAAATCCGACTCCGGTGAGCGACAGCTCGCTCGCGAATGGCCGAAAATATTTTCAGATCAACTGCTCACCCTGTCACGGCGCGAAGGGAATGGGTGACGGGCCCACGACGCAGTTCGGTATGCCCGGAATCAATCTCACTGGCGACGTGACCAAGGCACGGACTGACGGATACATCTTCGGAATGATTCGCAATGGACGCGGGCTGATGCCGCCCTACAATCGAATTGAAGAACAGGATCGGTGGGACGTCGTGAACTATTTGCGCGGATTGCAGGGCAAGCTGAGTCAGACTGTGCCGACGGGACCGCTTGCCGCGCCGGGTGTGACTGGTGACAAGGTTCCCGGATTTACGAAGACGGCACCCACTCGCCCTGCACCGTTCGTGAAGCCGGGTGCTGTCGATTCAGTCGGCATGAGGAAAGCGCAATGAGTCACGACGTCCACATGCCGAGTCGCGAGGACATTCTTGCGGGAACGTCGCGGCCGCTGCCCAAATCGTTGCGCACTCTCTCCATTGTGCTCGCGATTATTGGTTTGATCGTGTTTGTAATCGGATTGTTCGTCGCGCCTGACAGAGCGTGGCGATCATTGCTCTTCAACTGGTTGTATTTCACCAGCGTGTCGTCGGCGGGCGTGATGTTCGTTGCTGTTCAGCGCATCACTACAGCGAGATGGTCGCGACCAGTTACGCGATTCATGGAAGGTTATGTCGCTTTTCTCCCCGTAGCGTTTGTCCTGTTACTGGTAATCTTCCTTGGGCGATCTCACATCTTCCCATGGGCACAGGCGGTTCCGGAAATCGCCGAGAAGAAGATTTATCTCAATCCGCTGTTTCTCATTCCGCGAGACATCATTGTCTTTGGCGTGATCGCGGGATTGAGTTTGTGGTACATCTACACGACGGTTCGCCTCGATGTTGGCCTGACGGGCGAAGGTGGTGCGCCATGGGCGCGAAAACTTCGCGAGCGAATGAGACGTGGATTCCGCGACGAAAGACGCGAGATTCACTCGACTCACTCACTGCAGGGCTATCTGGCGGTGGTCCTCACGTTTGCGTTCGCG
Organism: Gemmatimonadaceae bacterium; assembly: GCA_041499635.1. Classification (GTDB taxonomy): domain Bacteria; phylum Gemmatimonadota; class Gemmatimonadetes; order Gemmatimonadales; family Gemmatimonadaceae; genus UBA4720. The sequence goes on along the minus strand of JBGQKT010000262.1, from coordinate 1,986 downwards.
TATTTCTGGATCGTGCTGTCGTGGGACCTGTCGATGTCGCTCGATTTGCATTTCCAGAGCACGATGTACGGCTGGTGGTTCTTCATGGGCGGCTGGGTAACCGCAATCGCGAGCCTCACGATTCTGACTGTTGCATGGCGTCGTTATCTCGACCGCTATGATCTCATCACCGAAAAACATTTCCACGATCTCGGAAAGCTGTGCTTTGCTTTCACGGCGTTCTGGGGATACCTCACTTTCGCGCAATACCTTGTCATATGGTATGGCAACCTTGGTGAAGAAACGCACTGGATGCGGCTTCGATTGATTGCGCCATGGATGAAGCTGACACTGGTCGGCGTCGTGTTCATGTTCGGACCGTTTTTCGGATTGATGGCGCGCTCGGCGAAGCTGTTCATGCCGACACTCGTGCTGTTCGCGAGCTTCACGGTCATCGGTCTGTGGATTCATCGCTATCTCGAGGTCTATCCGTCGCTCTATTGGGCGTCGAAAGACATCCCATTCGGAATCTGGGAGATTGGTGTCGGCCTCGGTCTGCTCGGCCTGTGGGGTTTTTGCTACATGTCGTTCATGGACGCATTCCCACGAATGCGCGTGGTGCTGATGACTTCGCCTTTCCGGGATGAAGTGCAGGTGCCGGTGAATCCCGAAACGATGGAGCCACTGCCGGCGCACGAGTAAGGCGGCTGAGAAGCCGCGACGTCCGTTGACAATCCTGAGAGAACGCTTGCCGCTCGTTGCGGCGGTTGTCTTTTTCGCGGTCGTTGTGGCGTGCGTTCAGCCGTGGTCAGAGCTGCCACTCAATGACGACTGGCAGTACGCGCACATGGCGAAATCGTTCGCCGAGCGCGGCGTTTTTCCCCACGATGTTTATGTGTCTCCGACGGTTGTCGGTCAATCAGTCATCGCGCTGCCCGTAATTCGCGCGTTCGGCTTTTCTCATCTTCATTTGAGAGTGCTGACGCTATTGCTCAGCGCGGGGATTCTGATCGAGCTGGAATATTTGCTCGCGCTTGCCGGAGTTGCAGGGCGCATCCGGTTCATTGCTTTGGCGACCGTTGTTGCGAATCCGATATTCCTGAATCTGTCGATGTCGTTCATGACGGAGCCGTACGGATATTTCGTTGCTCTTCTGTCCGCCTGTGTCTGGTACGCAGGGAGGAAGCGCGAGTCAGGCTTGTTGATTGTGCTCGCAGGCGTGATTGGCGGATTGAGTTTCTGGATTCGTCAGTACGGTGCGCTCGTTTTGCCTGCCCTGGTGATTGCCGAGTGGCTGGCGGGTCCTCGAACGCTGGCGAATGCGCGCACCATCGCGCTGCATCGTGCTCCGGCGGTTCTCGCGTGGTGGGCTGTGATCGCGCTGTATTTCGCCTGGTCCAAAGCAACCGGAAACGTCCCGTATACCGCGGGGTTCGTCGCCAATGTTTGGCGGCCTCACATTGGCTGGATGCTTCTTGAAGCAGGCGTGTGGCTCTTCTATGTCACGATATTTTTCGCGCCATTCATTATCGGTTACGGCATTTCGTCGAAGCTGACGTCGGGGGCTGGCGTTTTTTTTGGTGCGCTTGCTCTGACGGCGGTATTCGCGTGGGTTCTTGGAATCAAGAGCGGCCCTCCGTCGACGTTACTGAATTCGAGCTTTCCGTTTTTGAGTAACGTGTTCACGAGTTACGGAGTGGGGCCGATAACTGTTACCGATGTGTATTGGGGGGATGCGCCTTCCCGACCTCGTACGTCCGTTATCCCGTGGGTGTTGCTGGAAATGTTCGCCCTGTTTGTGTCCCTCGCGTGGTCCACAGTCGTGGGAAGGTTGCGCGTCGTCCGAAGCGAGATTGGTTTTTTTGGAGTTTTGTTCAGCGTGCTGTCACTGATCGCTGTTCTCCTGCCGTTCCGAGACGCAGTGTTCGATCGCTATCACTACCCTTCAGTTTTCGGGTTTGCGATCGCGCTTTCTATCGTCTTTCCATCGAGCAATTGGCGCCGTCT
>JBGQKT010000261.1:0-3335 GCA_041499635.1 Gemmatimonadaceae bacterium | reverse complement strand
TCGCGTTTCAGGGTGGCCATCGACCGACCTTTGAAGTTCACAACGTCCGAAATGTTAATGACTCGGCCGTGAAACGTTCCGGCCTCCTCATCAGCGTCGATACGGGCGATATAGCCCTTGTATTCAAGCGTTGCCATGGATGCCAGCTCGTTCGAGGAAGTCTCTCAAATCTCTAATCGTGTTTCGATCAGTCTCGGGTCTTGGATGCGGTCGATGAAATACCGCGTGGACTCCATTCAGCTGAAATGCGACTCGTGAGCCCTCTCTTTGTCGGACCACTCCTCCGAGTGCACGTATCATTGATTCGATGTCAGCCCAATGGATATTCTGTGGTACGGGGTTCTCGAAAACCCTTTCGAGCATCGCCCGCTGTTTCTTGTTCAGATTGAATGATATCATAAGTGATATCAGTTGATAAGGGAGGGCGGAATGGCTCTTTCGCGCGAGCACAAAGGATGGTTTGACCGCCGAGGAACGTGTCATCAAATCGTCGCGCGCAGACGTAATCGAATGCTCGCTGCAAGCGCGGTGGTACTTCTGCTAACTGTGTCTCGAGTGGCGGCGCAGTCGCCGTTTTTCACGCCGCATACGACCCCGGCCTCCGACTCGCTCGAAATCCTTCGAACAGTAGCCGACAGAATGTGGAAGGAAGTGGGTGCGACGATGCCGACCGGCATTAGAATCGTCACGCCAGATCAACTCGCATTCCAAGTGCTGTATTCAGCGACCCGCGCGCGGGGAATGGTGCTGGATACAATCCCGCACGGCGAGCGCGCTCGTGTGTCTTGCCCCTTTCGGATGTCTGGCGATACAGCTGGTCTAAACGAAAAGGCAGGACCAAAGGGGTTCTATGTGGGGCTCAGGATTTTCGAATTGACTGATTCCACTGCAACGGCTGGATTCGAGGTGGCGTGCGGCGCAGGCATGGCGCCGATCTCAGCATTCATACAGGGTGGAAAATACAAGCTGAAACGCTGGAGGAATCACTGGGTGATCGACGCGATAATCGACGACTATGTGACATAACGCTCCTAAGCCTTCCTCACAACGTACTGAAGCCGAACCACTCCATCCGAGAGCTTTTTTGTCGAGACGAGCTCGTGCGCGAAAGAATGATGCTCTTCGCACCCGTCTGCGGCGGCGGTCCAAGCTTCTTTCCGACATCGTACGTCGCGCGACCCATGACCTTCGTGTCCACCGAGCGCATGAACGCGCCCATTCCATAGTTTCCTGGCGGCCGCGGACGATCGAGCCAGTCGACATCGCCATTTGGTCGCGCGATGAACCCGTCGACACTCGTCGCGAGATACGCAATGATTTTTCTCACTTGATCCCAAGAGCGGCGTAAAGCTCAGAGCTTTTGAACATCACGCCGTTTTTCACAACGGTCTCGACATTCCGAATGTCGCTGATGTTCTGAGCCGGATTACCGCGCACCAGGATCACGTCCGCGAATTTGCCCGGAGAAATCGATCCGCGCGTGTCGTCATGCTTCATGACGCGAGCAGCACCCAGCGTCGCGATGCGAAGCACGTCCGGTGCAGGAATTCCCGCGCGAACATACACCTCCAATTCACGATGGAGTCCGAAACCGGGAAACGCGTCAGTCCCAGCAACTATTGGAATGCCGTTGCGATACAGTTCGCCCACCATCTTCACCATCGCGTCATATGAGTCTCGATACCGCTGATCCATTCCCGGCGGCACCGGCAACCCACCGCCAATAAGACCGCGTCTTACCTGCGCCGGCAGACGATCCGCAACCATCGCATAGCTCGACGACATTTTGCCCGGCCGACCGTTGAACATGTCCTCGAACCCGGCGACAGTCGGATCGACCACAGTATGGCGGGTCTTGAGCAGCTCGAAAAAAGATTTCACGCGTGGCGACGAGAAATCCAATAACGCTCCTTCCGCACCGACCGCCGTGAACCGCGACATAGAGCGCGTGTCCTTCACGGAGTCGATGAAATTGAGCATCAGAAAGTTCACATGCTGTATCTCGTCAAACCCAAGCCTCACCACTTGCTCGGCAGTCATGAAAGCGGGAACGTGTCCGCTCACGCGTAGCCCGCGCTTGTGCGCCGCGTCGATTATTGCGGGAACGAGCTCGGGTTTCATAGAGCTGTAAACCTTGATCTGCTCGAAGCCGAGATCGGCGTACCGATTTACAGCTGATCGTACTTCGGCTTCGTTACTGGCAAGTACACCGGTCGGAACCTGGAACGGCCCGGGAGAATCGATCAGCCCCGCGAGAACGAGTTGCGGACCGATGAGGGATCCATCGTTGAATTTCTTTTGCAGATCGAGCTCAGTTGTCGTGTCGTTCCCCATGTCACGCGCGCTCGTCACGCCGGCCGCGATGTGCAGCATTCCGTCTTCGCCGGGCTGGATGTGCACGTGCATGTCCCACAATCCGGGCAGCAGAGATTTTCCCGCTGCATCGATCACTTCAGCACCAGCCGGCGTCTTGACGCTGCCATCCGCTCCGACTGCCTGGATTTTATTTCCAACGATCACTACGGTCGTGTGAGGAATCATCCGCGCGTGCTCGGAGTCGAACACGTTCGCATCGTGAAATACGAGCGCACCCTTGGGCGAATGCGCGAGAGTCTTTGCAAGATTCAGGAATCGCTCGGCTGACGCTTGCTGTTGCACTGAGAGCATTGCCGGAACCGCGCTCTCCCATCCCTTCACGACGATGTTGCTCCACGTCGAAACGGTCGCAAAGAGATTCTTGTTGTTGTCGAGCCATAGATACACCGGCGTGAACGCAAGTCCCGACACCGCGTAAAGTCCTACCGTCTGCTTCGATGACCCGCTGCTGATCTCGAGATCGCGAACTTTCTCGATCGCCGCTTCGCCAGACGGAAACAGTGCAACTGGTCTTCCATTCGCATTGAGAAGCGCCTGAGCGAGAAATCCTAAATCGCCGGGAGATCCGTTTACCGAGACATAGAATTGCGGTGATCGCTGAGCAGACGATTCGCCCTCGGCAGAATTATTCCACGACGCGGTTCCGTTCGCGTAGCTATACCGCTCGTCGACTGAGTCTTTGAGATACGCGTGACCCACAACAGTACCGCGCGTAATCAATCCCGCGGGATCGATCGTGTAACGTTCGACAACATGCGGTCCTCGGCCGCGATCGTTGTACTCGAATTCGGTAACCGTTTCGGCTCCGGCCTTCCACATTTTCAGGAAGCCAGCAGGCCTATCAGAAAAAAGAAAAGTGAATTGCGTTGTATCCGCGTTCTGCGCCATTGAGCTGCACGGAATAGTGACGGAGACGACGAAGGTGGCGAACGCCACTCGCAGCACTAAGAGTCGCATAT
>JBGQKT010000260.1:0-3336 GCA_041499635.1 Gemmatimonadaceae bacterium | reverse complement strand
TAATCGGTATGGATACGCCTTCGGCCACATCTCACTCACCCATCAGGCTCCGGGATGGAGGTGAGGGGAATCGAACCCCTGACCTCTTGAATGCCATTCAAGCGCTCTCCCAACTGAGCTACACCCCCGGTACTTTCCCCCGCTCACATAGCGAAAAAAGGAGGAACCGCGAAGGATATCCGGGGGTAGAAGCGAAGTCAAGAAAATGCACTAGTAATTTCCTTCGCGGCCGGTATCTTGCAGCGCCCGAGGCACCGCGAAAACATTCCTTAGTATCACAGATGTTTCGGAGCAATTTTCGGATCGCATCACCGCGGGATCGTCGATGCCTGCAAAATTTCGATGTCTCCTGCGTCATTTCGCTGCAATCGGCAAGTCGCCGCTGCTTATAAATACTTTTTTCGCTGAAGCACCTGAGGTTTTCGAATAATGGCTGAAGTAAAGCGCCGCAAAAGAGCGGCCGCACCGGGCATCGCCCCCTCCGAACCGGAGCGCGATATCCTTGATCAGTATCTCTATGAGGTAAGCACTTACCCGCTCCTCAAGGGAAACGAAGAGATCGAGGTCGCCCGGAAAATTCGCGCTGGAGACCAGGACGCACTGCAGGAGCTCGTCAAGAGAAACCTGCGCTTCGTCATCTCCGTCGCAAAGAAATATCAAAACCGCGGACTTCCACTCATCGATCTAATCGGTGAAGGAAACGTCGGCTTACTCACGGCTGCCCGAAAGTTCGACCCCGACCAGGGAGTGAAATTCATCTCCTACGCAGTGTGGTGGATCCGACAGGCAATCCTGAGCTCGCTAGCTCGACAGGGAAGAACCGTTCGCGTTCCACTCAACCGTACCGCGGATCTCTCGCGCATCATCAAGGCGTCGGAAATTCTTCGACAAAAAATGCGACGCGAGCCGACACCTGAAGAGCTGTCACACCTGACGGGACTTTCCGTTGACGTCGTGCAATCACTCGCCGCATTGAACACGGGCGACGTGAGACTCGATGCACCAATGGATCCGGAAGGCGATCGCTCGCTGATCGAACGCTTCGTCGCCGACGAAATGCCTGACACAGAGGAAGAGGCGATGAACCGCTTCCTCAACGACGAAATCGAAACGGCACTCTCGACGTTGCCGCCCCGCGATGCAAAAGTCCTTCGTCTGTACTTCGGACTGGAAGGCGGGCGCGAGCACACCCTCGAGGAAATCGGGTCCATGCTCGGCGTCACACGCGAGCGAGTGCGTCAATTGAGAGATCGTGCTTTGAAACGACTCCGTGAGGGAGATGTTGGTCGCGCACTCGGGAGTTTTGCCGCCTAAGAGCGATTGACGGATTGACGGATGGACAGATAGAGCGATCGTCGTTAACCGATGGTCGCTCTTTCGCTTTATCGCTCAGTCTCTCAATCTCTCTATCCGTCTTTCCGGGTTAGATTCTTCGCATGATTCGTCTCGTTGACGTACACAAGTCCTTCGGCGCAAAAAAAGTTCTCGAGGGATTTACACTCGACGTTGACGAAGGCGAGACGATGGTCATCATCGGCTACTCGGGCTCAGGAAAGTCGGTGGCGATCAAGCACATCGTCGGTCTCCTCGAGCCGGATTCGGGAACCGTTTTCGTGGACAACAAGGAAGTGCCGAAGCTGAGCCGTCCCGAGCTCTACGACCTCCGATCGCAAGTTGGCTACGTTTTCCAATTCGCGGCTCTGTTCGACTCGATGAGTATCGGCGACAACGTTGCGATGGGACTCCGCAAAGAGCACAAGCTGAGCGAAAAAGAAATCGAAACCCGCGTCAGTGAGTCGCTCGCGCTCGTGGATCTGCCGGGAGTCGAGTCGAAAATGCCGGCGGAGCTTTCCGGTGGAATGCGGAAACGCGTTGGAATCGCGCGCGCGATTGCCCGTCGCCCGAAGTACATACTATATGATGAGCCGACGACTGGTCTCGACCCGGTGACAAGCGCAGTGATAGACCAGCTGATGGTCCGCACACGAGAGAAGCTCGGCGTGACGAGCATTGTCATCACCCACGATATGCGGAGCGCCTACACAGTCGGCTCGCGCATTGCGATGCTCTACGAAGGAAAAGTTCGCCAGGTCGGAACCGTGGAAGAGATCAAGCACACGAAAGACCCGATCGTCTGTCAGTTCATTGAAGGACGACCGAGTCTCGACATGGCTGCCACTGGTGTCTAAGACAGTCGCAGTCGACACGAGCGAGCTGCGAACGATCGTTGCCTACGCTCCACGCGAGCGCGCGCGATTGCTTGTTCGATCGGCATTTCCGAAACGCAAATGGCGCGTGATTGCAACACGGGATGCGGCCGAGTTTTCGGCGACGATGCGACGAATCCTCGTCGACGCAGCGCTTGTTGACGTCGGCTCAAATTTCGCGTTGGCCGCTCTCAACACGAGTGGGAACGGAAGTGCAGCAAATCCGAATGGCGACGACACCTGGAAAATCGCCGCGCTCGCGCACGAATTTCCGAGCGCGCCTTTTTTCGGAATCACACCGCTGAGAGCAACTGATGCACCCGCTGTGGCGCGCTGCGCTACTCTCGAGTTTTGCGATATCCTCGCGGACGGCATCGACGATCCTGTAGCACGTGACCTCGTGGGACCGCAAACATTTTCGGCACGATTCTACGCTGCGCTTGTCGAGCCCCCGCCGCCGCTCCGTATCGAGAGCCCGATGCAATTGAAAACGTGGCGCGCGATTCTCATTGGCGCAGGCCGCCCAGTGCGCACGAGCTCGCTCGCGAAAGCAGCGGGTGTCAGCCGCGAACATCTCAGTAGGAATTTCTCAGTCCCCGGCTCGCCTAATCTCAAGCGTGTGATCGATCTCGTCCGCATGATCGGAGCAGCTGAGCTCGCAAAGAATCCGGGGCTCGATATTAGAGATGTCGCAAAGATCCTTGGCTTCGCGTCATCGTCACACCTGGCCGTGACCGCCCAACGGCTGTTGGGTACCCGTCCCGCTTCGCTGTCGCGACTGAGAACCGTCGATCTCATCGATCGATTTATGCAGGGCAGAACGCGAAGCCGAGGCTAGTTGCTTCGACAGATTCTTTGCATTTGCCACAGAAACACAGAAACACAGAAAACTTCTAGAGGGAAACGCGAATTATTCCGTCCGGAAGCTTTTCGCAATTAAAGTTCATGATGAGTCCGTCATGTAAGTGTTTCTTCATTCCTCACGAAAACTCTATTCATCACACTCTGGGCCATCATCCCGTCCCGCGTGGGCTGATCTTGCCGTAATCCCCAAGAACTTTTCTGTGTTTCTGTGGCGAACGCAAAGAAATCGCGGCTCGCAACCCCGCTTGCAGTCGGGGGAGGCTTG
>JBGQKT010000259.1:0-3374 GCA_041499635.1 Gemmatimonadaceae bacterium | reverse complement strand
TGGACTGAGCCGAGGTGGTCGCCCGACGGAACACGCATTGCTGCGGTACGAATGCCTTACGGTAACAGAGCTGAAATCGTAGTGATCGACACAACCGGTACGATCTCGTTCTCGCATCAGTTTGCGAGCGCAGTTCCCGCGTCGCCGAGCTGGTCGCGTGATGGTTCCAAACTTTTTTTCTCGTCGGATCATTCCGGGACGATGCAGCTGTACTCGATCGATCTCCCTCCGGCAACGCGTGAGGGAACGACGCGGCTCAGCGACGCACTTACGGGAATTTTCGATCCGGAATCTTCGCCGGGAGCAACTTGGCTCGCCGCGACGTTGTATCACACCGATGGATACCATCTCGGTGTTGCGCCTGCGCCCAGCGTTCGAGCGGCCGCGACGGACACTGTACTTCTGGGAGAACGCGCGAGCTGTCCCACCTGCCGCATCTCAGACGCTGCCGCTTATGGAGCGTTGCCACCCGACATCAGTGTCGCGAAAAATTATTCCCCGTGGCGTTCACTTCTACCGACTTACTGGGAACCGATAGCCGAAAGCACGACGGGATTGGGAACGCGGGTTGGCGGTGCTACGAGCGGCGTCGACGTGATAGGGCGTCACTCGTACTACGCGCAGGCGACATACAACTCGCGATGGCACGACGGCGAGGGATACGTCGCTTATCGCTACGCGGGACTCGGCCAACCGTATCTCGATTTCTCAGGTCAGCAGATTTGGGATCATTTCGATGTCGTGAACTCAGCGAACGCGGTCGTTGGAGATTTTGCGCAGCGCTCGCGCATCTACTCGACCGGCGTGACGATGTTGCGACCGAGGGTGCGAAATTCGGCATTCTTCTCTCTTGGAGGTGAGCTGGAGACTCGCCTATACGCAACAGATCCAGATTCGCTCCTGGCAAAACTGTCGCCGGTATTCAGTGAGTCGGCGCGCTATCCGTCGGTTTTTGCATCTGCAAGCTGGACGAACACTCGTCGACCCGCGCTTGCCATTTCGCGAGAGGATGGGATCACGCTGAGCGGATTCGCGCGTGAGCGTTGGAGATATCTCGATGGGAAAGTGAGTGGCGCTCCCAGTCGTTCGCTCGAGGGGGCGGTCGCGGGCTACAAAGCGCTCGATCTTCCAGGTTTCGCGCATCACGTCATCGCGATGCGCGGCGCCGCTGGTTATACAGACGGTCGAGCGATCTCCGCATTTTCCGCTGGCGGTTTGAGTGGCACCTCGCTCGAGGTGATCAGCGGATTTTCAGTTGGAGATCAGCCACGCCGATATGGTGTTCGCGGATTTCCTCCATCTGCAGAGCGCGGAATCAGAGCATTTGCGGGATCGCTCGAATACCGCGCGCCACTGGCTGTTCCGTCGCGACACATTCGCTACGTGCCATTGTTGTTCGATCGCATTTCGGCGAGTGCGTTCGCCGATGCGGGTCGTGCGTTCTGTCCACGGTCGAGCATCGGCACAGCTGCTGTGTGCAGCTCGTCTGCGGCAAATAATCCGTGGCTCGCATCTCTTGGAGGAGAGATGGACCTCGACGCTGCGTTATACTACGATGTACCGGCTCGCATTCGCCTGGGCGTCGCTGCGCCAATCTCCGGTCGTGACTACACGAAAGCGAAATCCGCAAGCCTTTATTTGACTTTCGGCTCTTCCTTCTAGCGCGGCAATTCCAGCTTCGAATTAGTCTCATTTAGATACGTGAAAGCAAGCCAGCGCATTCGTGATGTGGATACCGTAACCGATTGAGGTGTATTAGTTTACATAGGTACTGGCGTGGCCATCCGAACACGGGTAAACTGCTTCCCCCACGTGCTACCCGTCGCCACTTCGATACGCTTTCGTTTCACCATCTTGACAATCGTTACCAGTCGCGGAGACTTGCTCTAATGCCCACGTCCACCACCCAGAATCCCGGAGCTGCCCAGCTCAATCAGAATGCGCGCACCGTCATTGAAAAGCGCTATCTGATAAAAGACGAGACGGGCAAACCGGTCGAGCAGCCGGAAGACATGTTCTGGCGGGTGGCGAGTACAGTCGCAGAGGCAGATCGTCGCTACGGTGCGGGCGAAGCCGGTGTGTCGCAGCTCTCGCGAGATTTCTATTCGCTCATGACGGAGAGAAAGTTCGAGCCGAACTCGCCGACGCTCATGAACGCGGGCCGTCCGCTCGGACAACTGTCGGCGTGTTTTGTTTTGCCGGTTGAGGATTCACTGTCCAATGGACAGAACGGCATCTACGACACGTTGCGCGCGATGGCGCTCATTCATCAGTCGGGCGGTGGAACCGGATTCAGTTTTTCGCGTTTGCGAGGAATGGGATCGATGGTTCGCTCGACGACAGGAGTTGCGTCGGGTCCCGTTTCTTTCATGAAGCTGTACGACGCGTCAACCGATGCTGTGAAACAGGGCGGCACTCGTCGTGGCGCGAACATGGGAATTCTTCGCGTCGATCATCCGGACATCATGGAGTTCATCACCTGCAAGGAAGATTTGTCGCAGATCACGAACTTCAACATCTCCGTTGCGGTGACGACGAAGTTCATGGAGGCGGTGAGAGCGGGAACGTCGTACGATCTCATCGATCCAGGCAACGGTAAGGCGACGGGACAGCTCGAAGCGCGCACCGTCTGGAACAAGATGATCGACGATGCGTGGCGCACGGGCGAGCCGGGATGCTTCTTCATCGATGAAGCGAATCGCTACAATCCGGTTCCTCACGTCGGCAGCTACGAAGCGACGAATCCGTGCGGCGAGCAGCCGCTTCTCCCGTACGACGTGTGCAATCTCGGCTCGATCAACATCGGCTACTATGTGAAAGACGGCGCGATGGACTGGAGCGCGCTCACGAGCGACATCCATCTCTCGGTTCGATTCCTCGACAACATCATCGACGTCAACAAGTATCCTCTTCCCGAAATCGATGCGCTCTCGAAGAGAATTCGACGCATTGGATTTGGAGTGATGGGTTTTGCGGATGCACTCGTCAGACTCGGAATTCCGTACGACTCCGATGAAGGAGTGGAGTTCGGCCGAAAGCTGCAGCAATTCGTGGACGCCGAGTCGAAGCGTGAGAGCGAGCGTCTCGCCAACGAGCGTGGACCATTCCCCGAGTGGGCGCGATCGATCTGGGGACCAGACGAGACGTGTGCGCGCGGACCCGCGGGCGAGCGTATTCGTCCGATGCAGATGCTCCGCAACTGCAACGTGAATACTGTCGCACCTACGGGGACAATCTCGATCATCGCCGGATGCTCGTCGGGAATCGAGCCGCTGTTTGCCGTTGCGTTCATGCGCAATCAGGCCGGCGTGATGATGCCCGACGTCAACGAAGATTTTCTGCGGATCGCAAAGAGTGAAGGTTGGTATTCCGAC
>JBGQKT010000258.1:0-3442 GCA_041499635.1 Gemmatimonadaceae bacterium | reverse complement strand
GAATCCATTGCGGTCACGCTGGTTGTCGTTCTGAATGTTGCCGCCCGCAGAATCGTAGGGCACCTGGAATTTCGTTTGCGACAGATTTCCTTCGAGGTTCACAACGTCGTTTGTCCCGGGACTGTACTGAAGCTTGCCGAACCCGAATAAATCCTCGCCGTGGTTGTGGAAGTTGACGCCTTCGTTGTTCGCTACGTCGAACACCACCGGCTCGCGTCTCATATCAGAAGCCTGGCGAGTTCCGGAGAAGTAGAAACCGAGAGGTCCGGAATTGGTGCTGGCCGTCACGGTCTGGCCGTTACTGTTGAATGATCCTCCGTAACCTGAAACCGAGCCGTGGAATCCGCCCACCGGGATTCGCGTCGTGATGTCGACGATGGCCGTGTTCTTGTTTCCGTATTCTGCGTCCCACGCCCCCGTCTTGAAGTCGATCTGGTTCACGACTGACGGATCGAACAGCTCGTTGAGACTTCCAGATATTCCGGCCGGGACGGGGACGCCATCGATATAGTAGGTGTATTCAGCATGTTGACCGCGGATGTGCACCTCGCCCGTCGGAGCGCGCACCGAGCCGGCGATCGACTGCTGGAGAATCTGCGACGTAGTGTTGGTTGGCGCGCCGTGATATTGATCCTGCTTGAATCGCTGATCGCCGGTTCTCGTGTCGATCGCAAGAGGAACCGCCGCAGAGATCGTCACCGCCTGAAGTGTGACGGTGGTTGCCTGCAATTTGAAATCGAGCCGCATGTCGCCCGCATTCTCAGCGATCGTGACGTGTTGTGAGCCGGCACGAAAGCCGATGAATCGCGCAGTGACAGTGTAGTCACCAGGCGCGAGGTTGTGAGCGATGTATCTGCCGAACGCATCGGTTGACGCGTTGAAGATGATCTGAGACCCCTGCGACACGCTGACCTCGGCGCTCGCGAGTGGCTGTCCACTCGCGCTGTCTGCGACTGTTCCCGTGATATCGGAATTGACCGAAATGGATGGAAGAGTCGCCAGCGCTTCGGAGAATGGGATGAGCGTGGCAAGAAGTACGGCTGATAACGCGTGCATACGCACGCGTCGTTGACGCATGAAAGACCGAAGCATTATTCACCCTCGATGTCATGAGCGCGTCCGGTTTCGGCGCAGTCGCGCCGAACGGATGAGCGATTTGTTTTTGATTCGAGGTCGCGCGAGTAAACCCGCGCGACGACCGGCGTCAGACGGTCGGTGGCGCTCTAGGGAGGGTTGGGTCGAGTACTGCGCGACGCGTTGGATCGCGAACTTCTGATGTGACGTAGCTGGCTATTCTTTCGACAACGCGTGGCAGTCGCGGTGCTTCCGACTTGACTGCACCGGTGCGCGAAAGGAAATGAAAGATCGCGCAGGTCGCTTCATCGTGAACTCGCGGGCAGTGCGGAGTTCCATGCGCCTCGATATGGGCGAAGACCGCGTTTTCAGGAGCCCGAAGCTCTAGATATCCATCGGCAACAGATAATGCCGCCGGAAGGACGAGCTGAGCGGCCGCGAGGAAAACAATCAGCGCCCGCTGTCTCGGCGATCTCGTTACTACGCCTACCACTCCACCTTTCGCTCGCGCAAGGCGTCGCATTCGGGTCAATGTAACAGGCTAAGGGCTTGGTGCCACATTCGGCGTCGATTTGCGGTACACAGCAGCAATCGTTCCAACGCCAATCACGATTGTCAGCAGCGATAGGACCTGGCCCATACTGAACGGTCCCGCAACAAACCCGAGCTGAACATCCGGCTGTCGAGTGAATTCGACGAGATAGCGGACCAATCCGTACCCGACGAGAAACGTTCCCCCAATAAGACCGTATCGGTACCACCCGCCGCGCACGGCACGACGCTCAACGGTCATCAACACAATGAAAAGCAACACTCCCTCGAGCAACGCTTCATAGAGCTGCGATGGGTGTCGAGGGATTCGGAGTGGATCCGTCGGAAAAACCATCGCCCATGGAACGTGCGAAGCTCGACCGTATAGCTCGCCGTTGATGAAATTGCCGATGCGTCCGAAAAAGAGTCCGGGTGGCGCCGCAAGCGCGACGGTGTCGGCAACCGACCAGAACGGTACGTGATGTCGTCGCGCAAAGATGAGCATCGCGATCGCCATCCCAAGTGCCGCTCCGTGAAACGATAGCCCGCCATGCCACACCGCGAGCGCATCGAGCGGCTTCGCGAAATAATGCGCGCGATCGTACACGAGTACGTAGAATGTTCGCGCGCCGAGCAGCATTCCGATTACGAGATATCCGACGAGGGAATCGATTGCCGATTCGTCATATGGAGTGAGGCCGCGCCTGACTCTGCGTTTCGCAATCGCGACGCCGATGATGTACCCGATGAGGTACATGACGCCGTACCACCGTACGGCGATTGGCCCGACACGAAATATTTCGGGCGAAATACGAGGGTAGGGAATGGTCATCGCAGCGAGGTCGCGCGTTCTGCGCCCGAGCTCTTCACGGATTCAGCGTAAACGCTGCTGACAAATCGTTTGCCGCCGCATCGCGTGTCCCCAACGGAGACAATCCGAATCGATGCTCGATGAACGCGAGAATAGACGTGGTGTCGTACGTCGTGTGATCGATGAATCCTTTTTTTGCGAAGGGTGAAATAATTATCGCAGGTACGCGTGAGCCAGGACCCCAGCGATCTCCCTTCGGCGGCGAGACGTGATCCCAGAATCCACCATTCTCGTCGTACGTCACGATGATCGCCGCGTCTTTCCAGTTTGGACCGTTACGCACGGCGTTGATCAGCTGCAACGCGTGCAGCTCGCCTGACATCAGGTCAGTGTAGCCGGGATGCTCGTTGGCATCGCCGAGTGGCTTGACGAAAGAAACGGCGGGCAAAGTGCCGGCATGCGCAGCAACGATGAATTCTTTCTCATCCTTCAAGTGCTGTGCGCGGCCCGGCGTTCCATCCGCGTACTTCGCAAAATACGCGAATGGTTGGTGATGATACTGAAAGTATGGTGACGGATGGCCGCCGACCGCGTCGTCCCAACCGCCGGAGTACCATACCCACGAAATGAGTTTGTGCGACAATCTGTCGCCGATGGTTGGCATTGTTTGGTTCGGAACGAGCTGCTCCCGCGGAATGACAGCCAGGTGCGGAGTGTTTACCGTCCACGCGGTGTTCACGACGTAGCCGTCGGGAGTCACTGTTCCGTCGAGAATTACTTTGCCACCGCTGTCCGTCTTTGCACGCATGACCGCGGGTGCGTTCGGAAACGTCGGTGCGGCCGTGCTGATGAAGTAGATGTGATTGAAGAACGAGCCGCCGAACGCCGCGTGAAAGAAATGATCGGCCAGCGTGTAATTTCGCGCTTCAGTCGCAAGTGGAAGTGCACCGGTGTGGTAGTGACCCATAGTGAGTCCCAGCGCATCACTCACCACGACGAAGCGATCCATTCGGCCGCCGTCTATCT
>JBGQKT010000257.1:0-3489 GCA_041499635.1 Gemmatimonadaceae bacterium | reverse complement strand
TGCAGCTATCGGAGCAGCAAAGCGAATTCCGTGGTCGCTGCCGATGCGCGCAGTGCAAGCCACTCTTCTCAAGTCGCAGCGGCTTCAGGATACGCGCGTGCAGTATTTCTCGGGATGTTTCGTCGCCGCGCTCGCGGTGCGCCGCTCCACATGAAGGCTCCGCTTCTCACACGCATCAAGTGGACAGCGTACCTCGCCTGGCATTTACGCGGTCAGTCGCGTTTTCCGTTTCGATCGATGGACATAATCGAGCGCGAACAGGCAAAGCGTGTTCGCCGCACGGTGGCTTACGCATACAGGTACGTTCCGTACTATCGCGAGACGATGGACCGGCTGAAACTCTCGCCGGAGAATTTCCGAACTGCGGTCGATCTCGCGCGGCTGCCGATTCTCGAGCGCGATCAGCTTCAGCGCAACCTCGACTCACTGACTTCAACGGAACCGCGCGATCTGCCGGATTTCGAGACGATGAGCGGCGGAAGTGCCGGTTCCCCGCGCACAATGAGATGGAACACCGCTGCCATTTTCGAAAGTGCTGGACATGCCGAGCGGGAGCGCTCGATCATCGCGGGCATGGTGGGACGCTTTACCCACTATCGGGAAAGTGTCATCGCTTCCAGCTATGGAGCCGAAGAGAACATCCAGCTCCTTTATCGCGAACGTGCCGTGTTGCCGTCGCGTGTGATGCTCCAGCATCAGCGCCTGTCTATCCTCGATCCCGCCGAGAAACAGCTCCGGCAGTTGAACGAATTCAAACCCGACGTCATTCGCGCCTACGGCAGCTCCATCGCTCATCTCTTCTCGTACATCGAGGAAAGCGGCGTGAGCTTCCACCGCCCGAAGGTCATCTTCTACGATGCTGCCGATCTCCCGACCAGTGTGCGACAGCTCATCAGCGACAAATACGGTATCCAGGTGCTCAGCGCGTATCAGGCCGTCGAAGCGTTCAAGATCGGCTTCGAGTGCGAGCGTCACACAGGGCTGCACCTGAACGTCGATCTGTATCCGCTTCGACTGGTTGACGCCGACGGAGTCGATGTTCCCCGTGGAGAGAACGGCGATGTGATCGTATCGAATCTCGTCAACCGCGCGACCGTCCTGCTCAACTATCGGCTCGGAGACATCGCGCACTTATTGCCCGAGCGCTGTCGCTGCGGACGCACGCTGCCGCTTCTCTCGTTCATTTCCGGGAGAACTGATGACGTGATTCGACTGTCGTCCGGAGATGTGATTCATCCGCAGGTGGTACGCATCATGTTCAGCGCCGAGCAGACAGTCTGGCAGTACCAGGTTGTGCAGGAGGAAGCAGACAGCTTTCGCGTGGCGATTGTTGGAGGGGACGACCGCGAAGGGTTACGCGACCGGCTCACGAAACGGTTCGAGAGCAGCTTTGGACCGAATGTCCGCGTGAATTTTTCCTTCGTCGATTCAATTACGCCGAGTGCCGGTGGCAAGGTGCGGCCGGTGCTTTCGCTCGTGACCAGCGGATCGAAGTCATGACGCGAAGTCGTGTGAACGCGCGAGTCCGCGAACAAATTTTCGGGCCGATCCTCAGGCACTCGGAGCCGCTGGTCTTTGCGCTCGCCTACGCATGGCGCCGCTTACTATTTCGCACGACGGTGATCGGAATCACCGGAAGCCTCGGCAAAACCACGACGAAAGAGTGCCTTGCGGTAGTGCTCTCCTCGCAGGCAAGGACTTTCCGCTCGTACGAAAATCAGAACGCACCTATTGCGGTTGCGCTCAACATCCTGCGAATTCGGCCGTGGCACAGATACGCCGTGATAGAGATTGCCGGATCATCGCCCGGAATGATGAAGCGATCTGCGCCACTCGTTCGACCCGACGTTGCGATCGTGCTGAACGTCATGCGAACGCACACCATAGTGTTCGACAGCCTCGATCAGCATGCGATAGAAAAGGCGCAGCTGCTCGAGTCACTGAACCCGAAGGGCGCGGCGGTGCTGAATGACGACGACCCATTCGTGTCGCAGATGAGCAAAGAAACGCGCGCTCGCGTCTATCGTTTTGGAACGCAACCCGACGCAGAGTACCGCGTGGCTGATGTGCCGGCACGATGGCCGGCGCGCCTCAGTTTGGTTTTCCATCACGGGACAGTCACCCGGCAAATCGACACGCAGCTTGTTGGGGGGCAATGGCTCATGTCGGCGGCGGCGGTTATAACGGCATCGATTGCTCTGGGAATCGATCTGGATGCGGTCGCTCGTGAATTGAAGCGCGCTGAGCCGTTTCCCGGGCGGATGCAGCCCGTGATGCTGCCAAATGGGGCGATCGTTTTACGCGACGACTACAGCGCTCCCGTCGATACGATCGAGGCGTCATTGCGAGTGCTGCAGGAAGCGAAAGCCAAACGCCGCATTCTCGTTGTTACCGATGTGTCCGACTTTGGAAGGAATCGAAAACAGCGGCTCAAGTATCTTGCCGCACGCAGCGCGGAGGTATCGGACGTCGCGCTGTTCATCGGTGAGCTCGCCGACTACGGCAAGCGGCGGGCAATCGAGGCGGGGCTCAAGCCAGACGCGGCCCACGCATTCCCGGAATTGCGCTCAGCGGCTGGGTTCCTTCGAAGCGAGCTCAGGTCCGGTGACCTGGTGCTGCTGAAGGGAAGAACCGGCGACCACGCCACGCGAATTTTCTTCGCACAACTTGGTGAGATTAGCTGCTGGAAGATCGATTGCCGCAAGCGAATGCTTTGCGATACCTGCTGGGAGCTCGGAATGATACCTGACGACATGCGTCGCGCCACTCTCGTGCGACCTGTTTTCGCGTAGACATTGAGCATATAGAAAAGTTTTCGGTATCGGCTCCCAATAATAGATCACACGAAGTACTACGCCATTGGCGTATACGCTCAGCGATAATAGACGTCCCGCCGATTTCCCACTTTGACTACGGTGACGATTAAGTCGCGATCGACGATCTCGTAGAGAATTCGATAATCCCCCTGTCGAAGCCGATACTTATCGTTGCCGCTCAACTTCTCCGATCCGGGCGGCCTCGGGTTATTAGCAAGCGCCTGGATTTTCGTTACCACACGCTGGCGGTCCTTCGCCGGGAGTGCTTCGATCTCCTTTGTTGCCGACCGTTTGATGAGGACGTTATAGCTTGCCACGCCGCTTCAGGTCGCGGACGAAATTCTCGAAGGCGACCGTCGGCTCCTTGACGCGATTCCGGAACGCGGCGAGGTCGTCCGCATCCTCCGCCAGCGTGTGGCGGACTGCTTCGTTGACAAGTTCTGAGACGCTCTGGTCTGTCTCGGCCGCCTTGATTCGGAGTGCCTTGTGAATGCTCTGATCGAAATAGATGGTGGCTCGCTTCGCGGATGGCATGACGGAACATGACGTTAAAACGCTTTAGCGTCAAGCCCATTGTTTCGTTACTACACTGAATCACCCGCGCTGCCGCGCTCGAGTCAAAGCACGGTCGAGTGAGTTCGCGAATAACTGCTTCTCGCGAACGCCGTAAGCG
>JBGQKT010000256.1:0-3539 GCA_041499635.1 Gemmatimonadaceae bacterium | reverse complement strand
CTGTGACCCGAGTAGGTAACGACAAGCACACGCGCATTCGCGGGTGTCGACCGATTCACCCAATCGTACACATCGTAGTACCATGTGAATCGGTGGAATGACGCTTTGTCGCCGGTGACAGCATAACGAGCGTAATCGCGTGATAAGACCGCCGACGCCACGATTAGGAGAATGACAGCCGAACTGAGGAGCTGCTCTACCCGGCGTCCGGTTTTTTGGCGCGTCAGCACCCCATCGAATGCCGGGCCAAAAAGAATCGCGCCGAGTGGAAGCAGAAGAAGCACGTGGCGCGGGAAAAGCTTCGGCTCCATCAGAATCCAGAGCAGCAGAAAAAGCAAACCTAATGCGGACACCCTTCGAAACCGCGGATCGCTCGCCCGAATTGACAACGGAATGATTAGCAGGAGGATGAACGCGAGCGGCGCGATCGCGACAGACGTAACGAGGTCCCACAGCTGACGGAGAAGGTACGACGGATCATGGGAGCCAATCATCGCGGCCGAGTACGCTGCTGCGACGCGATCGGCGTATGCCGCTGTTCCATTGATCGAAGGCACAAGCAAAGGCCAGAACGGATTACCGAAATCTCTCCAATTCGCGAGGTAGAACGGCGCGCTGAGTACGAGTGCGGCTGCGGCTCCGAGTGCGAATCGTTTCAAATCCGTTACCGACCTGCGCCGCCCAAAATGGATGAGGGCAATGATGGTTCCCGCAATTCCCCACGCCACGAGCTGATAGCGACTCTGCGCGCCGATCCAGCAAACGAAGCCGAGGACAATCGCGTCAGATGGTGCATCATCGATGTGGAGAAAGAAAAGAACGATCGCTAATACGACGAGAATCGCATAAGCGTCTGCCATGGCGCTCGCGAACGTTCGCATCACGAAGGGGTGAACGAAAAATAAAATCGTCGCAAGCTGCGCCGCACGAGGTACGCGGCTCAGACGTGCCACGTCGAGGAGACCGGCCACTATCACGAGCCATAGGCCAACGTTCACCAGTGCAGCTGCTTGCGGAAGATGGAGCCACTCGAACGGGAGATAGTTTAGAGTCGATCCGAAGGGAAATGCGTAATGGTAGTCAGCGATTCCCTCCCATCTTCCATCCGTGATTATCTGCCGGATGTGCGCGAGATGGTAACGCATCACGTCGCCGTCGCGAGGCGGAGCGATCGCGTAAATCCAGAGAAGCGCCGCTACTGGCAGCGATGCGATTCGGAGCAACCGGTTCGATTGGAAAGCATCGCGATACGACGCGGCGATTTGCTCAATGATCCGCCGCGTTTCACCAGTTTTTATGAACAGCGCCGCGAGCGAAAGCAGAGCGACAAGCAAAATGCCCGCGTCCACAAAGCCCGCTCTCGTCGAGAGAGCGAATACGAACGACGTGAGTGCACTTCCGACGAGGATAGAAGACGGAGCCGCCAACTCGTCATGCTGGAGAATCGACGACGGCAGAAAAATAGAGCCAATCGCAATCCAGGCGATTACTGCAAATGCCGCTACCAGTGTTGCGGCAACGCCGATGAAAAGCGGATGGAACGCGATTAGTCGCCCGACCAGGGAAGAAGTTTTTTCCAGACGGGGATTGCTTCGTCGTCGAGTGGCTCGACAGGAGTCGGCATCTCGTTTCGGAGAAGGCGTTCCGGATTTTCGGTCATCAATGCCTGGAGCTGCGAGCTGGCCCCGCGCTTTTCGAGCGCCGTCGCTGCTTCAGTCACCAGCAGCTTGCCGCGCGAATGATAGTCGCTCGACAGATAGTCGACGCACCCGCGACGCAGCAGCTCCCACGCAATGTTCCGGGCTGCTGTTCCGTACTGTCCGATCAACGATCCAGAATTCACCTGGATGCGAGCACCGGCTTCACGCCAGTGCTCTACCAGGTCGTGATTAGCCGTCATGTTTCGATATCGCTCGGGATGAGCGACGACCGGAATCCACCCGCGCTCGACGACGTTGCGCAATGCAGGCACGCTGTGGGGAGGAATGCTCATGAAGGGAAACTCCATCAGAACGAACGATGTTCCCGCGAGACGCACTCTCGGATCAGAGAGATCCGGCGCCGGAATATCCAGCATTACCTCCATGCCGCGTTCGAGGCTCATCTCCGGAAACTCCTCGGTGGCGAGCCCCTTGAGAGCGGTCCACGCTGCTTCCATAGCATCCAGAAACGGATCGAGCTCATGGGGATGATCGATCATCGAGGCCCGAAGATGCGGCGTCGTGATGACGTCGCTGACGCGCTCGGCGCGAAACGCCGCGAGGCCGAGTCGCGACTCCTCGAGGGTGGCCGCACCGTCGTCGATTCCGGGCATCAAATGGTTGTGAAAATCAAGCATGCGGGCGGAATTTACTGTGGAAGCTCGTCACCGGCGTAAGGGATACCAAACAAAAAGGCTTGCGCCTTTGGCCCTGGGTGCGGATAATGCATGCTGTTGCCAGGCACCACTCCGGTGGTGCCGCTCGGCTTGCGCTTTTCTCAACGGCTCGTATCTTGGGCAAACGCACGGTTCAGCCGCCACAATTCAACTCAGATGGAGAAGACGAGCATGAGTTCTATTCCTCGCGTCCGGCCAGGGCTTCTTCGCCACAGCATGGATGACCAGATCCTCGTTTACGATCCCCGCGAGGACAAAGTTCACCTTCTCAATCCGACGACGGCCTGCGTTCTCGACCTCCTGCAGGAAGGGGGTTGGTCCGAGGAGAGGATGCGAGATGAAGTCGCGCGCCGGATGAATATCGAGGCGAGCGCCGAACTTGTATCACTCTCTTTCGATGAGCTGCGTAAGGCTGATCTCCTCGACACGAGCCACGCGCCAATCGCGCCGGTTTCGGATCTGGCCAGACGCGATATGCTTCGCAAGATCGGGCTGGCGGGAGCCGCCGCGCTTCTCATTCCAGTGATCACGACGCTCACAGCGACGCCAGCCGCCGCGGTGTGCACCGGGTTGCTGACCGCGGGACAAGCTTGCAGCATAGGAGCTCAGTGCTGCAGCGGTACTTGCAATCGCGGGACTGGAAATTGCTCGGCGTGATCAGCTGACGGCCTCCATTGTTGCAACAGGAAAGACTCCCGAAAGGGAGTCTTTTCGCATGCGGGTGTTCTTCATTGCGACGATCATCGGGCTTGCGCTGATCTATTTGATCCAAGCCGCGACTCCCCTCAGGCTCGATGACGATGCAGTAGACTACCTGAGAACAGCGGCCGCAATGACTGACGGGATCGCGATACCCACCCTTCCCATCCCGAGCGGATATCCGCTGATGCTGTCGCTCCTGGAACGCGGCGGACTCGCAACGTCGGCTGGCTTTGTAGTCGTCAATTGCATTTTTGTTTTCATCGGACTCTACAGTGTGTGGAGGCTCCGACAATACGGAGTCCGATCACGACAATTTGCAATCGTCGCTACGCTGCTCGCGATACCCGTCATCAGGAGCGTGACGATCGCACTTCCCGACGCTGTTTTTTTCGGGATTTCGCTGCTCGCTGTCTTATGCCTCTCGTCAGCCGTCGAAGATCGAGGTTTGAAACGAGCCGCT
>JBGQKT010000255.1:0-3642 GCA_041499635.1 Gemmatimonadaceae bacterium | reverse complement strand
CGAAACGGCGGCTACGGTTCTTTGCCACGACTTTTTAACAAGCCGTGCAACATTTTCCGAATATCGACGACTTGGACGCAGTTTCTCGGACCTCGGTAATCGGTCATCGGCCAGCGGCCAGCGGGTATCGGCGACCGTCAGTTCTCTCGGTTTCCCCCGCTGTTGTTCTCTATCCTGAGGATACCCCCCCATGCTTTCCGCCAGGCACTCCGATCTCAGTCATTTTCCGCAAATCGAGTACCTCATCAATCTGATCTTCAGGCAGAACTTTCTCTCGCTTGACGAGATCGCGGATCAGCACATTCTCTTTCACTGACTGCTTGCTCAACTCTGCCGCGCGAGCGTAGCCGATTTGCGGCGCGAGAGCTGTTGCCAATGCTGCTGAACGTTCGACCCAGTACGCGGCCTGCTCTCGATTCGCTTCAATCCCGCGAACGCATTTCGTTTCGAACGCACGCGCCGCGTTCGTAAGAATCATCATCGACAGAAGAACGTTGTACGCGATCACCGGCATCATCACGTTGAGCTCGAGCTGCCCGTGCTCGGCCGCTACGCTGACGCACGTGTCGTTGCCGACGACCTGGAAGCACACCTGATTCACCATCTCGGGAATCGAAGGATTGACCTTGCCCGGCATGATGGACGATCCCGGCTGCACCGCGGGTAATCGCACTTCATCGAAACCGGTGCGCGGCCCGCTCGCGAGAATCCTGAGATCGCTCGCGATTTTGCTCGTCTCGAGAGCAAGCACTCTGAGCTGCGAGCTGAATGCTGCGACGTCGCCCATGCTTTGCATGAGCTGAATGCGATCGTATCCTGCGCGAAGATCCGCGTGGATCATCTCCTCGAGAAAGTCCACCATCAACGCCGGGTATTCAGGCTCGACATTGACGCCAGTCCCAACCGCGCTTCCGCCAATACCAAGCTCGCGGAGATAGTTCGCCGTTTCCCCCACCCGCTGCACCGCGCGGCGCAGTGATCCAGCATACGCGTTGAACTCCTGGCCGAGGCGAATCGGCATCGCGTCTTGCAGGTGCGTTCGACCGGATTTTATCACGTCATCGAACTCGCGCCCTTTTTCTTCGAACGCTTCGGCAAGTTTCTCGAACGCGTGCACGAGCGTTGGTAATTCAGTGACGCACGCGAGTCGTATCGCAGTCGGAATCACGTCGTTTGTGGACTGCGCCATGTTGACGTGATCGTTCGGATGCACCGGCGAATACTCGCCGCGTTTTTTGCCGAGTATCTCGTTCGCTCTGTTGGCGAGTACTTCGTTGACGTTCATGTTGTGCGAAGTGCCGGCTCCCGCCTGAAAAACGTCGACGACGAATTGATCGCGATATTTTCCGGCGAGAACTTCATCTGCTGCCTTCACGATTGCATCGGCGAGCTTCGCGTCGAGCCGACCCGTCTTCTTGTGAGTCAGCGCCGCCGCGCGCTTGATTCGAACCACTGCATCCACGAACGCAGGCAGCGGCTTGATGCCGCTGATTGGAAAATTCTGAACCGCTCGAACGGTCTGCACGCCGTACAGCGCGTCGGCAGGGACCTCGAGCTCTCCGAGCGGATCTTTCTCGACACGCGTTTTGTCAGTCATTGCCGACAACTCCGGATTTATGAAGACGCAGCGCGAACGAGCCGCGCCGTCCCGTTGAGAAATGGGTTGGACATTCGCTCTTCGCCAATTGTCGAGCTGTCACCGTGTCCGGGATGAATGACCGTCTCCGGTGGGAGGGATGCGATTTTCGCGAGCGATGCCTCGAGCTGCGCAGCGTTCGAGAATGGCAAGTCAGTGCGTCCGACAGATCCGGCGAAGAGGCAATCGCCGACTAACGCCTCGCCCGCTCCGTGAATGATGACGTGTCCCGGTGAATGTCCTGGAGCGTGCATCACTGACAGGAGAAGCGTGCCGAGCGGGAGCGTCTGCCCGTCGACAAACTGGACGTCGGGAGGCGGCGGCTCCTCGTACGGAATTCCATATAGTTGCGCCTGTCGCCCGCCAATGCGATAGAGCGGCTCGTCGAGCGGATGCAGATGAACGGGGACATTCCATCGACGCTTCATCGCTGCAATCGCTCCGATGTGATCGACGTGAGCGTGCGTTATCCAGATCGCGTGGAGCTCGTGGCCCATTCCCTCGATCTCGGCAATGATTCGATCACCATCACTTCCGGGATCGACCACCGCCGTCGCGCCAGTGGCCGGATCAGTCACGATGTAGCAGTTCTCCTGAAACGGGCCGACCACGAGCCGAGTGATGATCAAGCGGAGTAGCCTCCGGTCCCGATAATCGCGGGGATGGCCACTCCGCTTCGGAGCGAAGTCAAATATTTCTCGACGGCAATCGCCGCGGTCGTCGCGTCGCCGGCGGCGGTTGTCACCTGCCGTGTGAGCTGAGCCCGAACGTCACCCGCTGCAAACAATCCGGGGATAGAAGTTTCCATGTTCATATCGGTTTTCAGGTAACCCATCTCGTCGTGATCGGCGTGCCCGGCGATGATGCCGGTGTTGGGACGGAATCCGATGAAGATGAACACGCCGGTCACGTCGAGAGGCGTAATGGCGTGCGTGTTGACGTCGCGGAGCTGAATGCTCGTCACCAAACCCTTCGCGTCGCCGTCGATCCGGTCAACGACTTTGTTCCAGATGATCTCGCTCTTGGGATTCTCGATGAATCGCTTCTGAAGAAGCTTCGATGCGCGCAGCTCATCACGACGATGGACGAGAATGACCTTGTCTGCGTAGCGGGTGAGGAAATCGGCTTCCTCAACTGCCGCGTCCCCGCCGCCGATAACCGCGATGATCTGATTCTTGAAGAACGCACCGTCGCAAATCGCGCAATAGCTGACGCCCTTCCCCGCATACTCGAGCTCTCCGGGAACGCCGAGTTTGATGGGAGTTCCGCCGGATGTGATGATCGCCGTTGGAGCGCGGTAGATCGTTCCACTTTCGGTCGTCGCGACGAAATTCCCGTCATCGAGTTTCTCGAGCGTGATTACCGTTTCCTGAACGAATTCAGCGCCGAATTTCTTGGCGTGAGCCTCGAATTTTTGTGCCAGGTCCCAACCTTCGATGTGCTCGAAGCCGGGGTAGTCCTCGATGATCTCGGTGTTGAGCAGCTCACCGCCCGAGATTCCGCGCTCGAGCACGACAGCGCGCAGCATCGACCGCCCTGCGTAGAGCGCCGCGGTCATGCCCGCGGGCCCGGCGCCGATGATGATTACGTCGTAGTCGCCCTTTTCGGTCAGTATCGCTTCAGAAGAGCTCATATGCCTCTGCTAATCGTAACTTAGTCTGCAAGAGGGCCCCGATTGAGTGGGGCGGTGCGGGGAAGTTTTTCAGGATCTCCTTGCCAGTTTTGGGTTCTTCGGGAAATATCGGGAATAGGTCGGCCCAAGCTGCTGACCGACCGCTCAGTTTTCGCGTCTGGAGTGATCAGTTTTTCAGTGCGGCGTTTCGAGGTAGCATTGCCGTGACGACGCATCACGCCTCTCCCTTATCATCGTCTCCAAGAATCCTTCGACGTAATCCACAAAGCATTCGTCGGATCTCGATTGTTTCTACGGTAAGAGATTTCCAATCCTTACGAGCCAGTACGCCGTAATCTCCGGCAAGAAATAGCTGATATTCCAATTCCTTTGT
>JBGQKT010000254.1:0-3678 GCA_041499635.1 Gemmatimonadaceae bacterium | reverse complement strand
GCTTGCCGGCCCTCGTCGAAGCGCTTCGAGCAGCAGGCTTTTCGTTTTTGTCGCCTTTGGGTTCTGAGCCATTTAATATCTCAAAGAATTCCTTGACTTAATATCGCAGGTCGGCTATGATTGCGAAAGCATCAGACTCACTTCCAACTCACAAAGGGGATAGTGTACATGAAAGGATCAATTCGTAACACCATCGCTGTTGCGGCACTCGCGGCTGGCTCACTCGTGGTTGGCGGCACAATGCTCTCGAGGTCGGCAATTGCGGCGCCCGTCACCCGGGAGAAGCTGAACGATCCGACGATCGTTGCGATCTTCGATGCGGCGAACACCTGGGATATCGAGACGGGTGGCCTCGCCGCGTCGCGTGGGAGGAGAAAGGACGTGCGTGAATTCGGCGAGATGCTGGTGCGCGACCACAAAGCCGTGCGACAGCAGGGACGTGACCTCGCGAAGAAGCTCGGCGTAACTCCGACCCCGCCCAAAGATTTCCAGATGGCGAAGGATCACGCTGCAGCGATGAAGAAGCTGAAAGGTTTACATGGCGCGGCATTCGATCGCGCATTTCTCGCGCACGAAGTTGCATACCATAAAGCCGTCATCGACGCAGTGACGACGACGCTACTTCCGGCGCTTCAGAATGCCGAAGTGAAAGACCTTGTAACCAAGGTTGCGCCGGCGTTCAACGCGCACATGGTGAAGGCGCAGAGCCTGCTCGACAATTACCCGAAATAAATAAGTGCAGGGTCCGGGCGCTTGCTCGGACCCGCCTTATTTCACGCTGGAAACTGGATGGATTTCATTCCATCCATTGTGTGTGTCGAGAACGAAAGTACCGGTGACACTCACATGAGCGCCGACTGAAGGCAACGGGACCGGATTCGAGAAACCCGCGCAAGCTTTCTTTGCTTTCTTGATCATCGGTTTATTCGCGCACACGATCTCGGCCACCAGATCGCCGCTCTTCTTCTTGATATTCTTTTTGGTGAGAAGCCGATCCTGTCCCGGATCGAGCTTCACGAGGAAGTGCTGGTCGCCGTCATCGTCGACATTCGACTCCTGGACTGTGCCCGTAACAGTCAGGCATCGCTTCAGGATGGTTAGGCGCGCGGGATCGTAGACGTGACGCCACAACGATTGGTCGCAATCTGGTGAAATCGAAGGTCTTCCCGAAGGAAGGACAAGGAGACCGAAAAGAAGGATCCATGTTCTCATAACGAAATCCTACGCAACTATCTATCCAGAGGCTCCTTTTCCCTCTACGCTGACGCTTCGCTGACGCACCCTGGGATAAGATTGCGCGCCGAGTGAGCGGGCTCGGAGCGGAGCGAAGAGATCGGTATGGGTGGGGGTCCGGTGAGGGAGCCGGACCCCGCTTCGCGTTCTGCACCGAGTGGCCCGCTTCTGGTATCTTTGTGTGAAATCTTTCACATGGGGATGCGGTTGAAGATTGCCGTATGTGTCAAGCGAGTTCCGGATATGGACGTCCGCTTCAAGATTGGGTCGGACGGTACCTCTCTCGACGAGACTGGACTCAAGTACGACATAAATGATTTCGACGCGTGGGCCGTCGAGGCCGCGCTTCAACTAAAAGAGAAAGCGGGGCAGGGCGAGGTGGTTGTCATCTCGCTCGGACCTGACGCTGCCGCTGAGACAATTCGCAAAGCGCTGAGCATGGGCGCCGATCGCGGCGTTCATCTCAAGGCCGATCGAATTCCATTCGACGGATTCGCGATCGCGTCCGCTCTTTCAGCCGAGCTCAGGGATGGCGGATACGATTTGATTCTGTTCGGGAAAATGTCGCCCGATTCTTCGAATGGAATCGTCGGACCGATTGTCGCCGAGCAGTTGGGATTGCCGTGCGTGACATCGATATCGAGACTCGAGATTTCTGACGGAAAGGGAACCGCGAAACGAGAGCTCGAGGGCGCACAGGAGATTGTAGAGTTTCCGCTGCCGGCTGTTCTCACGGTGGACGAAGGTCTCAACACTGCGCGTTACCCATCGTTAAAGGGAATCATGGCGGCGAAGAAAAAACCGCTCGAGGTGAAACCTGCGGCTCTCGGAGACTCGAAAGTTTCGGTGCAGAAACTCGAGCTGCCGCCTGAGCGAGCGGCGGGAAGAATCATCGGCGTAGGTGCTGCCGCGGTGCCGGATTTGATCAAGGCACTTCAAACTGAGGCGAAGGTTCTCTGATGGCGAACATTTTTGCATTCGCCGAGGCGCGCAACGGAGCTTTGAGAAAAGTTGCGCTCGAGACTGTTACTGCAGCGTGGAAGCTCGCCGATTCAACAGGCGGCGAAGTGCACGCGCTTCTCGTTGGTGAGCCGGGAATTTCTGCGAAGGCTCAGCAGCTTGGAGAATACGGCGCCGATGTCGTGATGGTTTGTGAGCATCAGGGATTCGGTCAATACAATCCTGAAGCGACGGCAGCTCTCGCAGCAGATCGAATCAAGTCGGGTGGTTATCGCGCGGCGATCTTCAGCACGTCGGCTCAGGGTCGCGATCTTGCTCCGCGAGTTGCGGCGAAGCTCGGCGTCAGTCTCGTCACCGATGTGACGGGAATGGAGCTGACGGGCGATACGCTCGTCGTGAAGCATCCGATGAACATCGGAAAGATTGTCGCGACAGTTGCAATTGCGGCGACGCCTGCCGTGATCGCAATTCGTCCGAACACGTTCACGCCCGTCGTAAACGCAAACGCGGGTCGCGTCGAAAATGTACAATCTGTCGGCGATCCATCGGCGTCACGCGTCGTGGTGAAAGAGCTCGTACAAGGGGGCGGTGGCAAACTCGATCTTGCAGATGCTCCCGTGATTGTCGCTGGTGGGCGCGGACTCAAAGCGGCCGAAAATTTCAAGCTCGTCGAGGAGCTCGCTGATGCGTTCGGAAACGCGGCGGTCGGCGCGACGCGCGCAGTGACTGATGATGGATGGCGTCCGCACACCGACCAAATCGGACAGACAGGAAGACTGGTGAGTCCCGATCTATACGTCGCAGTTGGAATCTCGGGTGCGGTGCAGCATCTCGCGGGAATGCGCACGTCCCGCACGATCGTCGCGATCAACAAGGACAAGGACGCGCCAATCTTCAAAGTCGCCGATTATGGGATCGTCGGAGATCTTTTTGAAATTGTGCCAGCGTTGACTGCTGCGGTTCGAGAGGCTCGAAAGGGACATTGAAGATCGTTCCGAAAGATTATCAACCGCCTCTCCCGGTTGATCGATTCATCACTCGTGAGCCGCTCGACGCGGAAGCGGTTCCGATGGACGTCGTATTCGTTGGCGGGGGACCAGCGGGATTCGCGGGGGCAATCGAGCTTGCCAATCTCGTAAAGAAGGACAACGAGGCCGGCGGCTCACTCGGCGAAATTCAGATCGCGGTACTCGAGAAAGCACCGGGGCTCGGCGAACACTCACTCTCTGGTGCTGTCGTAAATCCGATAGCGTTCCGCGAGCTGTTTCGTGATCTAAAGGACAGCGATTTTCCATTTCGCTCGCCAGTTACCAACGAGCGCGTGTATTTCATGATGGGCGAGCGCGCGCAGAGAATTCCGACGCCACCGACAATGCAGAACCACGGCTACTTCACCGCGTCACTCTGCGAAATCGGCAGATGGCTCGGCGAAAAAGCAGAGGGGCTTGGAGTAAACGTCTTTACTGGTTTTCCGGTTGCTTCATT
>JBGQKT010000253.1:0-3693 GCA_041499635.1 Gemmatimonadaceae bacterium | reverse complement strand
AGCCGATCAGGAATGACATTTGTCTCGCTGGGCTAACTCAATCGCCTGACGAATGAGCGTTCTCTCACACTGGAAGAGCTTCAATCAACAACAGCGCAACGCGTTCATCGCGAGCTTCCTCGGCTGGACGCTCGACGCGTTCGATTTCTTCCTCATGGTGTTCGTGCTCCGCGCAGTCGCCGCGGAGTTCCATACGAATGTGAAAGCAGTGTCTGTCGCCATCACGCTCACCTTGGCGATGCGACCACTCGGAGCTCTCGTCTTCGGGATGCTCGGCGATCGCTATGGGCGGCGACAGATTTTGATGATCGACATCCTCCTCTTCTCTATCCTCGAGCTCGCGTCTGCGTTCGCGCCAACGCTCGTCGCACTGCTCATCCTGAGAGCAGCATTCGGATTCGCGATGGGTGGCGAATGGGGACTCGGCGCATCGCTCACGATGGAGACGATTCCGGCTAAATCTCGCGGACTCGCGTCAGGGATTCTTCAGGAAGGCTACGCGTGTGGATTCCTCCTCGCATCGATCGTCTATGGTCTTCTCTTCGACAGGATCGGTTGGCGCGGAATGTTCATGGTCGGAGTTCTTCCCGCGTTGCTGGTCTTGTACATCCGCCGCAATGTTGAAGAATCACCCGCATGGCATCGCATGCGCTCACGGCCGCGTCGTTCTCTCGCTGACATTTTACGCGGACACGGCGGACTTTTTCTCTACGTCGTCGTTCTCATGACCGCCTTCAACTTCTTCAGCCATGGGACACAGGATCTTTATCCGACGTTTCTGCAAACGCAGCGCAAGTTGTCGACGCACACTGTGAGCATGATCGCTATCATCGCAAACATCGGTGCGATCATCGGCGGAATTGTTTTTGGAACGCTCTCGCAGCGAATCGGACGGCGTAAGGCGATTATCGCTGCGACGTTGCTCGCGCTTCCAATCATTCCGTTATGGGGTTTCAGTACGAGCGTTGCGCTCATCGCGCTCGGCGCTTTCCTGATGCAGATCTCCGTTCAGGGAGCGTGGGGTGTGATTCCCGTGCATCTCAACGAGCTGTCGCCCGATGAAGTGCGCGGGACATTTCCGGGATTCGCATACCAGCTCGGCAATCTTTTCGCGTCCGCCAACGCCACGCTGCAGGCGGGATTCGCTCAGGATCACGGCGGGAATTATGCGCTGGCGCTGGCGACCGTCGCCGCGTTGGCTGCTGTCGCGATTGCGTTGCTGACATCCGTGGGACGCGAGGCCCACAACGTGGAGTTTGCCGCGAGCGAAATATGAATCGCCGGCGATGACAAAATTCGCGAAATCATGGCGTCCCGAGGGAGGGACCCATTTTGATGTCTCGAGCAACACCATCATTGCCGCCGCTGGCCTTATCCTCATCGTTGTCGGCGCGGGCGTTGGCCCGGTGGTTATGCTCGGCGTGCTTGGGTTTCCGGCGATCGCCGCCGGAATGGTCATGTTCGGAGTCGGGGTCGACAGAGTGTGGGAGCACCACGGCGCGACTCGAAGCACCGATGCGTTGGGTCACTTATTAGTCATCCTTGCGAGTCTCGGCATCGGCGCGTCGGCACTTCAGTCGACAATGATTGCTTCCACCTATGCGATCGCGATGAATCCTCGATTGCCGCAACGCGGAGAGGTACGGGCAGGAGCTGTGGCCGTGACCGTAGTTGCATGGATACTTGTCCCAAGCGTCACGGCGTTAGCGATCTATCTTCGAACAGGATGGCGCGGTCGCCGTCTCGCTATCTGGTGGTTGTTGACGTTCGCCGCGCAGCCCGCGGCTGTCCTCACTTTCATTGCGTTCGCCGCCGGCGGAGCTCCTCTCACGGCCTGAATCGCCCACTAACATTCTTCGATGCCGACTCTCACCGGCCCGCGACTCGAGCGAGCGCGGGCCTCAAAGCAATTTCGTAACGGACGATTCTGGAACACTAGTAGCGGAGGTCCCCCTCCGATCGACGCGAATTCGTTCAAGCTCGCGGCCGATCTCTTGTTCGGCGGAAAGAAACGCAAACCACGCAGACCGCTTCCTGTCGAAAGTCCCCTGGCTACATGGGCGACACCGATTTCGTCCAGCCTTCGCGTGACATGGCTTGGTCACAGCACTCTGCTTCTCGAGTCAAACGGTGCTCGCGTTCTTATCGATCCCATCTTCGGCGATTATGCGTCGCCGGGTTTCCTCGCAGGTCGCAAGCGATTTCATCCAGTACCGGCAACGATGGAGCAGCTTCGACCACTCGACGCGGTGTTGCTCTCGCACGATCACTACGATCACCTCAACTCCCCGACAATTCGCAAGCTCGCGAAGCTTCGCGTTCCCTTTGTCACATCACTTGGCGTAGGTGTGCGTCTCGAAGAGTTTGGCGTCAAACCATCGTTGATCACGGAGCTCGACTGGTGGGAACAACACACGCTGCCCGGCGGCACGATGTCATTCACTGCGACGCCGGCGCAACATTTCTCTGGACGTGGATTGCGAGATCGAAACGTGACCCTCTGGTCATCGTGGGTCATCGCGACGCCGAACAAGAAGATCTTTTTCTCGGGCGACACTGGTCTTACGGACGACCTCGCAATCATCGGCGAACGATTCGCGCCATTCGATCTGTCGTTGATCGAGATCGGGGCATCCAATCCAGCATGGGCAGACATTCATCTTGGACCCGTCAACGCCATGCGAGCGTTCGAGATGTTAGGCGGTGGAACGTTCTTACCGATTCACTGGGCGACTTTCGATCTCGCACTTCATCAGTGGGACGAACCGGCAGAAACGCTCGTGACACTTGCTGAGAAAAACGGAGCTCGCGTTCTTACGCCGAAGCTTGGAAGACCGATCGAGCCTGAGCTGGTCGAAAACACATCACGATGGTGGCGCGATATCTAGTTCGCTCGGCGGGCGCAGAAATAACCGAACTCGCTCGGTCCGAAAACGCCTGCTGACCAGCTCCCAAAAAATCCGACCGGCGCGACCTTCAGGATTTTCAAGGATGTCGTGTACCCATCGAGTTGATACCGATTTGACTTTCGCGCGACATAATCGCCCGCCCCAATCACTATGAAATCGAGTGATCGCTCGTCATCTGCCTTCCTCGTGTCTTCATCGATGATTTCGAAAACGAGTGGTTGCTTCTTGTGGGCTCGATTCGGGGTCGAAGCGCGCGGCGCAAAGTCAAATGGCTTGGGAAATTCGTGCGCGAACCGCAGCAGGGTTGATCCACCGTTGCGGAGTCCGGCCGTCTCAACGAACCTGACCAAGAACGTTCCGGAAAGCTTCTCGAGGGCGTCGCGTTTCAGATCACGAGGTGCCTTCACCGGAAGGCACACATTACCAACCCATTCGCCGGACGTCGCCTCTTTTCCAGCGTCATCATTCGTGAGCCGCCACCCGTCTCCGACTTTTCGCAACAACAGCATCGTCGGAGGACCCCACGAGCCGACAGCCGTATCGATTCGTGCTTCCAGGGCTGCGCGCGAACGCGACTCGTCAAATCCGATGCTACTGACCGCGAGGACTCCACTTCCCTTGCCGGTCAACTGACGGAAGGCGAAATAGAACAGAGCCGAGTCGATCTTCGCATCGTTCGGCCTCTGGCCGATTGGCACAGCGTCGTCCGCGTAATACTGGATTTCCGGAGGCGTCACGACATGAAGGCCGAGCGAGCGCAAAAACACTGGATCGAGAACTCCTT
>JBGQKT010000252.1:0-3748 GCA_041499635.1 Gemmatimonadaceae bacterium | reverse complement strand
ATAGCAGCAGCAGAGCGCGCGACGCGCGAATCAAATGCGCAGGCGATGACGGTGATTCAGGAAGGGAAATACACAGACAAGTTCCTGCATGATGCCGGCGCAGACGCGCCGAAGTACACTGCAGAGGAGCTCAAGATCATTTCGACGCCGCTCGACTTTGTCGGATTGAACATTTACACCGGAAGCTTCGTCGCTGCCGACAGCACCAAACCGGAATCCTACGTCTCGGTTCCCAATCCAAAGTCGTATCCGCACATGGCGTCACCTTGGCTCAATGTCTGTCCGGAAGCTCTCTATTGGGGGCCGCGAATCGTGTCGAAGCTTTGGGGCAACAAGCCGATTTACATCACGGAAAACGGCTGCTCGTCGTCCGACATTCCGGAAAAAGATGGAAAGGTGTACGACACCGATCGCGTGATGTACCTGCGCAATTATCTCGCACAGCTTAGACGCGCCGCTACAGAAGGAGTGCCGGTTCGCGGTTACTTCCTTTGGAGCCTGATGGACAATTTCGAGTGGGCCGACGGATACACCAACCGATTCGGGTTGCATTACGTCGACTATGCGACGCAAACGCGGACTCCAAAGCTGAGCGCAAACTATTATCGCGAGGTAATCGCCCGAAATTCAGTTCTCTGAGGGTCTCGCGCGAACACCACGCGGCCCGCTAGACAATGGCGTGGGGAAAGATTTTCAGGATCTCCTTGCCAGTTGTGGGAAGTGCGCTTCGATGTCTTCAAAGCAACGGGATCCTCTTGCCAAAACTGGCAAGAGGATCCTGAAAATCTTTCCCCACGCCATTGCCTCACCGTCAGGGTTTGCGCCCCACACCCGCGGTACGCCACGCGTTCAACGCTCCACGTCGTTCTCGCTCAACATCATGTCGGGCGACAACTCTGCCGAGCGCCAGCCCACCGTCGTTGTCGAAGCGATAGTGAATCCCTCCATATAGCCGAGACATCGCCTGCTCTTCGGCGATCCGCGTGAACTGCGCGCGCTCGTCGGGGAAGAAGTGTCCGAGCGTTGCGTCGAACGCGCCCGCGCTGCAGGCGTGGCCAGAAGGAAAGGACGGAAAGTTCGGCAGGTCGACGCTGTCGGCAAGCGCGATCGTAGTGTCGGCCTGCGAAGGTCGGATTGTCCAGTAGTAGTACTTGGCCTCGAAGCAAGCGATGATCGCGTCCAACGCGCCGACATTCATCACGGCGAGCACGCGCGCGGCATCGGCGTCCGACATGTGGTGACGTCGAATTGCGGCGGATGCGGTTTCGTTCCAGGCTGCCCACGGGTCACCGCTATTCCATTTTTGCGCGATCTTCGTTTGTTCGGGGGTCCGCTCTCGAGCGACGCGTCGCACTTCTTCGAGTGCCGCCTTCCACTCGGGCAAATCGTACGCGGGAGGCGGCGCGGGACGAAACTGTGCGGCTGAGTCGAGCAGCCATCCGCGCGCTTTCGCCAGAGTGATTCCGATAGGAGGAATGCCGGGAGCGCTGTACCACATTCCCGGGCCTTTCGGAATCGTGCCGTTCCACGGTGCAACGAGGTTGAGTGTCGGTGCCCAGGCGAGCGACGCTAGGCTGGCTCGCATCTTGTACAGTTCGGTTGCAAGTTCAGTCACGGTTCCGGGCCATCGATTACGCTTTCTGGAGCAGACACATGGGACCTTTCGATCAATACAGTCTCCTCGCCAGTCGAGTGGTTTCGACGCTTCGTCCCGACGTCGATCAGAAAGTCGCTAATCTGACCCGTAAATTCCCGACGATGAGCGCAACTGAATTGCGGCTCCGTCTCTGGATAGTAGAATCGGTCGTAGTCTTGCTTGCGGGGGAGGATTCGACGGCAGATCCATCACGCCTGGACCGGTTCTTTGGCGCGTTCTGGTCAGATATCTCCAAGCGGGTGCAATCGGAATTGCCCGGGCGGGACGTCCGCCAGGAGTTCGATGCGGGCCTGGACCACCTTGCTACGGAAATCGACTCCGACCGTAAGCGGTTGACGCCCGAGAAGGCCACGGCGGCTTTGGGAAACCGCATAACCGCCTTCCTGGAAGTCCCCGAAGGAGTGTCGCTCGAATACGGGTACAAACTCGCGACATCCACCAGGCTCTTGAACCAATTGCCCGAATAAACCGCCAAAATCAACGCGCATCGCGCGTCAATGCCGCGCCGATCCTGCAGCTGCGCCCCGAACATCACCACGAAGTATCAGGACGATGTCCTTTAAGGAGGAAACATGAAGGCGCTCGTTTGTCTACTCGCACTCGGAATCTTTTCTGCACCGGCTCGCGCGCAGCTGCCGGTCACGACGGCTCCGAATCAGCAAGCACTTCTTCAAAGCGACAATCCTCAGCTCGCGGCCAACAAGAAACTCATTTTCGATTTCTGGCGCGAAGTTTTTCAAACGCACGACATGACGTCGGCACCGAAATACATGGCCGAGGATTACATGCAGCATAATCCCAATGTTCCGACGGGCCGCCAACCGTTCATGGATTTCTTCGGACGGCTGCCGCGTCAGCCCGTGAAAGCGGAGATCGACAATCTCGTGACGATCCTCGCGGAGGGAGACAAAGTGGTTCTAGCGTTTCGGCGCGAGCTTCCGGATCCACAGAATGCGGGGAAAACGTACACCACAACGTGGTTCGACATGTTCCGAATCAAAGACGGAAAGCTCGCCGAGCATTGGGACTACGGTACCAAGGCAGCAAAATGAACAAGATCGGCCGCTCGGCGATCGAGGAAGCGGTCAGTGAAACACAAGCGCATCGTCGTTACTCACTACGGCGGACCCGAATGCGCACTCTCGCAATCATTGTTCTCATCGCCGCGTCATCAGTCGCGGATGCGCAATCGAAGACCAACAACAAGAAGCCCGCGGCACCACCCGATAGTTCGAAGCTCACGACGGGTCTCCTCTCCGGACTCGCGCTCCGCTCCATCGGGCCGGCACTGACGTCGGGACGCGTTGCCGATATCGCAATCGATCCCGCCGACAAGCGCACGTGGTATGTCGGCGCAGCAGCGGGCGGAGTATGGAAGTCGACAAACGGCGGTATCTCATTCACGCCGATCTTCGACGGCCAGGGTTCATTCTCGATCGGCGCCGTAACTATCGATCACGCGAATCCAAACATCATCTGGGTCGGGACCGGTGAGAACAATGCGCAACGCGTGGTTGCCTATGGCGATGGCATTTACAAGTCGATGGACGGCGGAAAGAGCTGGACGAACATGGGGCTCAAGCAATCCGAGCACATCGGACGCATCCTGATCGATCCGCGCAACTCCGACGTCGTGTACGTCGCCGCGCAGGGTCCTCTCTGGAGAAAGGGCGGCGACCGCGGAGTCTACAAGACAACCGACGGCGGAAAAAACTGGACGAAGATTCTCAACGTCGATGACTGGACTGGCGCGAACGACATCCAGCTCGATCCCCGCAATCCGGATATTCTGATCGCGACGACATGGCAGCGGCATCGCCGAGTGTTCACGTTCGTCGCCGGCGGCCCGGGCTCAGGGGTGTGGCGTTCGACCGATGCCGGAAAGACATGGACAAAATCGCAATCCGGTTTCCCCGAAGTCGACCTGGGACGCATCGGACTCACGATCTCACCGGCGAATCCTTCCGTTGTCTACGCAATCGCCGAAGCTGCAGACAAAAAAGGTGGATTCTTTCGCTCGCGCGACGGTGGCGCGAGCTGGGACAAGATGAGCGACTACCAGTCGGGCAGTAACTATTACAACGAAATCTT
>JBGQKT010000251.1:0-3764 GCA_041499635.1 Gemmatimonadaceae bacterium | reverse complement strand
CAACAACGCCCGAGCCAAGCTTGAACTGCCACAAAATTTTTCCGTTGCGCGCATCAACCGCTTTGAACCAACCGTCGAGAGTTCCATAGAAAACGACGCCACCCGCTGTAACGAGAGCTCCGCCCCAAACAGGAAACGGCTCCTTGATTCCCCAAAC
The DNA here is from genome assembly GCA_041499635.1 of Gemmatimonadaceae bacterium. Taxonomy (GTDB): domain Bacteria; phylum Gemmatimonadota; class Gemmatimonadetes; order Gemmatimonadales; family Gemmatimonadaceae; genus UBA4720. Next base: position 3,607 of record JBGQKT010000251.1, on the reverse strand, counting down.
CTTCTTTCCAGTTGTCGCATCCCACGCGATGAACTCGCCGCGATATCCGCCGGGGCCACCTTTTTCCGGCGCAAGTGCACCGATGAACGGAGTACCCGCGATGTACGTCACCGCATGCGACTCGAAATCCATACAGAGATTATTCGTCGGCACGTAGAACAATCCGGTCTGCGGTGAAAACGCCGCGGGCTGCTGATTCTTCCCGCCCTCGAGACTCGGGCAGATGTCCGCGACTTTCTTACCCTGCGACGTCATCTTTTCAGGAACCATCTTCGGTCGTCCGGTTTGCATATCGATCCCGGTCGACCAATTCAGCGGCACGAACGGCTTGGCAAGAATTATTTGTCCAGTCGTGCGATCGATCGTGTACGCGAATCCATTGCGATCGAAATGCACGAGAGCTTTTCGCGTCGTTCCCTTGATCGGCAAATCAACGAGAATGTTTTCATTGACCGCGTCGTAATCCCAGAGATCATGCGGCGTCGTTTGCAGTGACCACACCAGTTCGCCGGTGTCAGCATCGCGCGCCAGAATCGACGCAGTCCATTTATTGTCGCCGAGTCGCTGGTCTGAATTCCATGGGCCCGGATTGCTGGTGCCGTGGTAGATGAGATTCAGCTCGGGATCGTACGAGAGCCAACCCCACACTGCACCACCGCCGGTTTTCCACGTATCGCCGGGCCATGTTGTCGCGCCCATGTCTTTGCCGCGGTCGTGTGCATAGAACGGTTTGAACTTTGGCCCGACTTTCACGTCTCGATCGGGGCCGATGTTATACGCGCGCCAAAGTTCTTTTCCGGTAGCGACGTCGAGCGCTGCAATCCATCCTCGCACTCCCATCTCGCCGCCGCTCGAGCCGACGATGACTTTGTTCTTCACGACGATTGGCGCCATGGTGATCGTCTCGCCGCGCGCGAGATTTCCCATCTGCGTTCGCCACACCTGTCGACCTGTCGCTGCGTCAACCGCGATTGTGTGACCATCGAGAAGATTGTAGAAGATTTTTCCGTCGGCGTACGCGGCACCGCGATTGACGACATCACAGCATGCGCGCCCAATAGCCTGCTGTGCGTTATCGGGACGGAACTTCCACTTGAGCGGCTGGCCCGGCTGAGCAAGATCGATCGCGTAAGCGACGTTGGGATAGGGCGTGATGACGTACATAGTGTTGCCGACAACGAGCGGTTGCCCTTCGTGACCGCGAAGCACGCCGGTGGAGAAGGCCCACGCTGCGTGGAGATTCCCGGCGTTGGCGGGTGTGATGCTGTTCAGCGTGCTGTAGCGCGAGCTCGCGTAATCGCCCGCGGGCATCTGCCACTCGCCGGGCGGTCCGGCGTGGGCGACAGCGATTCGTGTTCCGGCAACTGGCCCTGCCACTGCAGCAACAGTTGTATCCGGCGCCGCTTTCTTCTCCGACGTGCACGCGACCATTGAGAAGGAAGCGACCACGAAGAACGCGAAGAGCCTCATGAGCGTCAGCATATCCCCGGCCGTCAAAGCTCGCAAAGATTAGTAACCAATTATTACTTATTCCGCGCTGATTACCTTCCGGCGTGCCTCGATCGGACAAGGGAGTCACCAACCGATGGATTCTCGCCGCATCTATCCTCGGATCCGGCGCAGTTTTCCTCGAAAGCAGCGTCGTGTCGGTCGCCGTTCCATCGATCGGCCGCGACCTCGGACTCAGCGTCGCCGGACTCCAATGGGTGATGAACGGCTACCTCCTCACCCTGAGCGCGCTCATGCTTTTCGGCGGCGCACTCGGCGATCGAGGTTCACGGCCGCGCATATTCGCCATTGGTCTCGTCGGATTCGCGATAAGCTCAGTGGCCTGCGGCTTCGCACCAAATGTCATTCTGCTGATTGTCGCGCGCGTCATTCAGGGAATTGCCGGTGCGTTGGTCGTCCCAAATAGTCTCGCTCTGCTCGAGACAACCTTTCACGGCGATGCGCGGGGAGTCGCGATTGGAAAATGGGCTGCATGGTCGGCCGTATCGACCGCGCTCGGTCCGCTCGCCGGCGGATGGCTCGTCGACGCAGCATCCTGGCGATTTGTTTTCTTCAGTGTCGTTCCATTTGCACTCGCTGCAGCGTGGGTTGCATTTCGACATGAGAGTGCGGCGGGAAAACAAAAGCACGAAGAATCATCACTGGATTACGCGGGCGCGCTGCTCGCCACGCTTGGTCTCGCCGGCGTCGTTGGCGGGTTGATCACCGGGCCCGATGCAGGTTTCACCAGCCCTCTCGTTCTCGCACTACTGGCCGGCGGAATTGTTTGTCTCGCTGCTTTTGTGTTTGTCGAAGGTCGCGCACGAACACCACTTCTTCCGCTCGATGTGTTTCGACATCGTGAGTTCGTCGCCGCGAATTTGAACACACTATTCGTTTATGCTGCGCTCAGCGGACTCTTCTTTCTGTTGATGCTCCAACTGCAGAACGGTTTGCATTACAGCGCGCTCGTTGCCGGCGCGTCACTGCTCCCTGTAAACGCACTGATGCTTTTGTTGTCGCCTCGGTCGGGACATCTCGCTGAGCGAATTGGACCGCGCGTGCCGATGGCCGGCGGCTCTTTAGTCGCGGCGACTGGAATGCTTCTCTTCGCGCGTGTTCGTCCAGGAGCTAATTACTTGACGACGTTGCTTCCGGCGTTGCTAGTCTTTGGAATCGGACTCGGTTTTCTTGTCGCTCCATTGACGACTGTCGCGTTGCGCTCGCTTGGCGAGACGCGCGCTGGAATTGCATCCGGTGTGAACAACGCCACAGCACGACTCGCCGGCTTACTCGCCACTGCGGCAATTCCAGTTGCCGCCGGACTAGGTGGCTCACGACAACCGACGGGTCCTGCGCTAGCCAGCGCGTTTTCACGCGCGATGATAATCAGCGCTGCGCTGTGCGCTGTTGGCGCACTCATCGCAGCGACGATGATCAGCGGAAAAAAAACGAAGAGCTAGGTTACTCGCGCGACGGCGATGTCGTTGGCGGAGGTTGGCTCGAGGGCGGGACCATGCCCTTGATCCTCAGGTACGTGACGATGTTTCCATAATGCTCGCCGTCATGGACAGTGTTTCTCACGAGCGCAGCGAATCGTGTTCTGTCCTCTCCGAACAACTTTACCATTCCGGTTGTCGCTGCGTCTGGTTGAGCATAAGCGCGCGTGCACAACTCGGTCGATTTGCGGAGCGCCGCAATCAAGTCCGCCTTCGCCGTCACTTTGTTCTCTATGTCTCCCTCGGCAGCATTTGAAGCCTGCGCGAGTGCCGCGTTGCAAATGATCGTCTGCCCGTCCGCGAGATGTCCAATCAACTGACCGAATGAGCGCACCGCCGGCGTTGGCTTGAATGCGTAGTCGGCTTCCGGCATTTGCTCGGCAGCTTTGGTGATGTAACCGATGATCGGTTGCCACTCCGCTCGCGCCGTTGCAACCATCGGATTGGCTTCGGTCATGACCGCTTGGGCCTGCAATTCTGTCGTGGTTATGAATGCGAGAAGAATGATCGCTGTTTTCATTGGAACCTCATTGAATGCGCGAATTCGTATTCTGCAGCACTTCGTCCACTGCTGCCAGCACCGGCTCGATCGGAAGGGTCGCGAGCGTCATATCGTCGTT
>JBGQKT010000250.1:0-3772 GCA_041499635.1 Gemmatimonadaceae bacterium | reverse complement strand
TGAACGCGTTCGGTCAGCTCGGCGACAACACGGCCAATGCGAGCAGCGTACCGGTAGCGGTTGCCACCAATCTAACGTTCGCGATGATCAACGCAGGAAACCGTCACACTTGCGGCGTAACCCCCGACGGCGTCGCGTACTGCTGGGGCGACAACTCGTCTGCCAATCTCGGAAACGGAACAAGAGAGAGCAGCTTCGCTCCCGTGCCTGTCGCGGGGGGAATCACCTTTGCCAAGGTTAACGCAGGCCGTTTTCATACCTGCGGTTTGTCAACGAACGGCACTGCTTACTGCTGGGGATCAAACAGCGGCGGCCAGCTGGGCGATGGCACTGCTATCGATCAACTCTCACCCGTCGCTGTGCGATGATCCATTAGCCGACGAGCCGGCTGGCAGCTCATCGGGGCGCATCGCACCCGTCATTACCGCGACCGCATCGCTCATGCTTATCGTTTTCGGATTCAGCACCGCGACGCGCTTGCCGAGCCGCATCACGTGAATTCGATCAGCGATCTCGAACACGTGCGGCATGTTGTGCGACACGAGAACGACTGACAATCCTCTATCGCGTACGCGACGAATCAGCTCGAGCACCATCGCACCTTCCTTCACTCCAAGCGACGCCGTCGGCTCATCCATAATGACGACGTGCCGCGCGAACGCAGCGCTGCGCGCTACCGCAACACCCTGCCGCTGGCCACCTGACAATGTCTCTACAGTTTGAGTCATCGAGCCAATACCGATCTTCAACTCCTGCATATGCGCGGCGCTTTCCACGAGCATGCGTTTCTTGTCGAGCATGCGAAAAACCTCTCCGCGCACACCAGATCTACGCAGCTCGCGACCGAGAAAAAGATTTTCTGCAATTGTCATCGCGGGCGCGACAGCGAGATCCTGATACACTGTCTCGATGCCTGCACGCCGAGCATCCATTGGATTTCGGAAATGCACGGTGCTGCCGTCGAGAATTATTTCGCCTTCATCCGGAATCGTCGCGCCCGAGAGTACTTTGATCAGAGACGACTTGCCCGCACCGTTGTCGCCTATCACTGCGAGTATCTCACCAGCGCTCAGCTCGAAGTCAGTCCCGTCGAGCGCAGTGACGTGACCGTATCGCTTCACCAACCGACGCGCCTGCATGACGATGCTCATCGTCCGCTCCGGCGCGAGAGCTGATCCGTCGCTACCGCGAGAATCACGAGAATGCCGGTGATCAACACCTGGTACACCGATGACACTCCCATCAATGTGAGTCCGTTGCGGAACACGCCGACAATCAGCGCGCCGACAAGCGAGCCGAGCACCGCGCCGCGTCCGCCGAATAGACTCGTACCTCCGAGCACCACTGCAGTGATCGCATCGAGATTCTCTGTTTGACCTGCGTTGGGATCACCGACGCCGGTCCGCGCGACCGAGAGAAGTGATGCGATTCCGTAGAAAATTCCTGCGAGCACATACACTCCGAGCAACACCCGCGTAGTCGCGATGCCAGTGAGTCGCGCGGACTCCGCGTTATTGCCAACCGCGTAGACATGTTTCCCCGCTGCAGTCTCTCGCAGACCGAACCACGCGATTACGTACAGCATCAACATCAGCACAACGCCATAAACGATGGACGTGCCGGAAATCTTGAACGTGCCACCGAGCGCGTTCATCGCATCGGGGAGATCCGTGATCGTCTGTGAATTTGAATACAGCTGCGTAATCGCGAACGCGATGTTCATCGTGCCGAGCGTGACGATGAAAGGCGGAAGTCTCACGGCGGTGACGAGCACGCCGTTGATCAGGCCGAACAAAGTGGTGACTCCGATTCCGCAAGCGATCGCGAGCGCTACGGGCATGCCGAGCTCAGTCGCGAGCTTGGTCATGACGATGCCGCCGAGTGCCATCACCATTCCGCACGAGAGATCGACGCCGGCGGTGAGGATGATCAGCGTCTGACCGATCGCGATCACGCCCACCACCATCACTTGTTGTAGAACGAGCGACAGGTTCTCACCGGTGAGAAAACGGTCGCTTTGCAACGTGAAGAAAGCGCAGGTGAAGAGCAGCGCGAGCAACGGTCCAACCGCTGTTAGCGGGGGAAGTTTCTCTCTCCAGTTGTTCATTGGCGGAACGCTATTTGTCGCCGAAGCACAGCTCCATGCCGGTCTTGACGTCTCTGCTGTCGACGCCTTTCATCGGCTTCGCCGCAATCAGGGTCACCGCCGTCTCTGTGAACCCACTCGGCTTCTTTCCAGTCATGAGATAGTCGAGACCTGCCGCGACTCCGAGCGCCGCCATCTTGAGAGGATACTGTTGCGCAGTCGCAGCAATGTGTCCGGCGCCTACATCTCTTATCCCCTGGCATCCGCCGTCGACCGAGACAATCACTACTCCTTTTTCTTTTCCGGCAGCCTTGAGCGCTTTGTAAGCGCCGGCCGCCGTAGGTTCGTTGACAGTGTAGACGAGATTGATGTCGGGATTTTTCTGAATGCAATTCTCCATTCCCGTCTGCCCGCGTGTCTGGTTGCCGTAGCTGTCCGCCATGCACACAACTTCGGCGGGTCTTCCAAGAACGTTGCTCGACCTTTCTGGTGCCGCGAAACCCATTCCCGTCAGGAATCCGTTATGGCGTTGCGAGCCAACCGGAGTTCCCGGAAACAGATCAAGCGTTGCGATTCGGGGACGCTTCCCCGCGAGAGCGGCTTTCGCGTACCGGCCGATCAATGTTCCCGCTCGATAGTTGTCACTGGCAAACAGCGCGTCAGTTGCGGTCACTGGATCAGTGGGACTGTCGAGCGCTATCACCAGCACGCCTTTCGCGCGCGCTTTCCTCACAGCCGGCACGATTGCCTTTGCGTCATTCACGGTAATTAGAATCGCTTTCGCGCCCGCGGCGATCATGTTTTCCATCGCGGTCACTTGTGCGGCGTTGTCGCCGTCGTTTTTCCCCGCGCCGGTCAAGAGTTTCGCGCCGCCGGCCTTCGCTGCGGCTTGTGCACCTTCCTTCATCTTCACGAAAAAAGGATTCGTATCGGTTTTGGTGATCAAGCCAATGACCGGCTCGTTTTTCTGAGCGCGCGCCGCGCCGCTGAGCGAGCAGAGCGCAATGACCACAAACGCGGCGCAGCGCGATTTCATCTTACAGGTTTCGTCGATTCAATTCATTTACCGCGTGATCCGCCGCGCGCGCGGTGAGGGCCATATACGAGAGCGAAGGATTCTGACACGCGGTCGATACCATGCATGATCCATCCGTGACGAAAACGTTCGGCGCATCCCAAACCTGATTATGCTTGTTGAGCACCGACGTTTTCGGATCGCGCCCCATCCGCGCCGTTCCCATCTCATGAATTCCCTGCCCCGGAAAGTATCCTTCGTCGAATGGGCGGACGTTTTTCAAACCAGCGGCGGTCAGCATTTCGACCATATCGCCGATCATGTCTTTGCGCATCAGTCGTTCGTTCTCTCCCGTTGCGCAATCGATTTTCAAAACAGGCAATCCCCATTTGTCTTTCTTCGTTTCGTCCAGCGTGACTTTGTTCTCGTGATTCGGAAGCATCTCGCCGAATGCAGTCGCACCAAAGTGCCACTGTCCCGGCTCGGTGAGGGAATCCTTGAATCCTCCGCCGACACCAAGCTCAGCAACCGCGCGAGACCAGCTATCGCGACTGGCGCCGCCTTCGTATCCGAATCCACGCAGATACTCACGCTTCTCGCCGAAAAGATTTCGGTAGCGCGGAACGTAGGACGGGTTCGGACGTCGTCCGAAGAAATATTTATCGTCGAGC
>JBGQKT010000249.1:0-3773 GCA_041499635.1 Gemmatimonadaceae bacterium | reverse complement strand
TATCAAGGCTTTCGATTGATCATCGATACCGACAAGTCGAGCATCACTCTCAACGACGGCACCAAGCCCGACGTGAAGTGGCCGAGCGCCGGCAAGCACGGCATCAAAATCAATCTCGATGCGCCGGTAGTAATCGGTCCCGCTACTCCAAATCTTCTCATCGACTTCGACGTCGGGCGAAGCTTCGTGATGCGCGGCAATTCGATCAAGAACAATGGGTTGCTTTTCAAACCGAATCTTCGCGCGACGACTCAACAGAGCACCGGAATCGTGAGCGGCAGCGTTCACGGTGACAACGCGGCAGGGCCGGTCATCGCCGGTGCTACCGTAGAAGTTCTGAAAGACGGAACGGCGTTAGACGACACGAACTCTGAAAAGATCGTGCGATCGGGAATGACCGACGCGAGCGGAAACTTCACGATCGCGTTCCTAAAGCCCGGTACATACGTGCTGCGCGCCACTCCTCCAGCCGCTTCGTTATACAAACCCGCGATTCTCACGGGCGTCACAATCACCGCCGGAACAACCACGAGCGGCAAGGTGATAGTCGTAACGAAGTAAATCCTTCAGGAAAAAGCCCCGTCGCTTCGATGCGGCGGGGCTTTTTTCTTACTACGATTTCGTCTACTTCCCAAGAAAACGCAGGCCCACCATCAAACCACCGAGTGACACGACGTTTCCGATCCAGAAAACGAACATCCACTTGATCAGATCGGCGCGCATGTTCGCCATCTCAGTCCGCAGCTGCGCTCCCAAATTACCGATCTCGGTGCGCAAATCCGCTCGCGTCCCGGACATTTCAGTTCGTAGGTCGGCTCCCATCTTAACGGTCTCATTCTTCAGGTCGCCGCGCATCGCAGACACGTCGTTTCGCGTGACACCCAGGCTTGCATCCAGATGCGCACTGAGTCGCTCCCAGAACGACTCATTCATCTCTTTGAGCTGATTGCGATACGTCTCATCCACAGTGTTGCACCAATCCACGAGCTCGCCCGCAACGTCATCGCCGAGGCGCTCGTAAAACTTGCTTGAGAATCTCACGGTTACCGGCATGCGACTCCTCGAACAAATAGACGGAGTGCAATCAACCGATAGATACGCTCGGCACGGACATCACCGCAATACCTCGGCAATCGTTTCTTTGCAGCTACTCGAGCTTGCGTTCTTCAGGAAGCAACGAATGATGAATCGCCACCGCGGCAACGACTCCGCTCGCGGCTGCGACCATCGCGAGCTGCGGACCGGGAACGATATCTCCCGCCGCGTACACATTCTTCACGCTCGTGTGATTCCGATCGTCTATCTCGATTCGCCCAACCTCGTCGCGCTTGCATCCCAACTCTGCACCAATGTCGTCCGACGGAAATTGTCCGATCGCGAAATACAATCGATCGCAGTCGAGCGTCATTCCATTCGCGAGCTCGAGGCAATTGATCTCGCCATCTTTCGATTTCACGCATGTCACTTCCTGCTCGAGCACGGGGATGTTGAGCTTCTTCAGTTTCGTGAGAAGCTCCTGATCCATTCCCGCCGGCTGGCCGTTGGTGCAGATGACGATCTTGTCGGTCCATGTCGTGAGCGCGAGCGCCATGCCGACTGCTTTCTGTCCCGACCCAATCACAACAGTCTTCCGCCCGCGGGTTTCGTATCCGTCGCAATCGGGACACACATGCGCTGTCTCGCCATAACAATCAGCGAGCCCGGGGATCGCCGGCCACACATCCTTTATTCCAATCGCGAGAAGGAGCCGCTGCGCGTCGATCGTCTCGCCATTGTGGAGCTCGAGACGAAAGCAATCGTCGTCGATTTTCTTTGCGGTCTCGACGGTATCGTCGATGATGTGCGCACCGAACTGTTTCGCATCAGCGCGTCCGCGCGCTCGCAGCTCGGGAGACCTTATGGAGTGTGCGCCGAGGAAGCCGTTGATGCCGCGGGTTTCCCAGTTGCGTGGGTCGCCGGAGTCTACGAGCACTACCTTATGTAGGTAGCGGGCGAGCCAGAGAGCCGCGGACAGTCCCGCTGGGCCTCCTCCTATGATTGCTACGTCGTAGATGTCGTCTTGCATGCGGGCGACTTTTGCAAAATCGAGTCCCGCCACTGACTGCGGAACTGCAAAAGAAGAGATCCGAGATACCAAATCGGACAGATACCAGATGCCGGGCTGAAAACCGGAGGACCTTTGGTCGTCCCGATAGGTCACTCGGTAGTGCCACCGGGATCTGGCAGTCTAAGGGATTTGGTATCTCGGATCTCTTCTGTTGTAGTTCAGATTCTCCTCATTGGCCACAGAAACACAGAAACACGGAAATTTCAATGTGAACAGCACACAGCTTACGCACGCGGGAATTCGATGACGGCACTTCTCCAGCGGCAGGCGATCGTCCGCTGTCGCCCTCATCGGATGATCAGTGACGCCTGCAGTTTTGCGCGAAGGCCCGTATCGGTTTTATTTCTACAGTCATGAGCATGACGAACCGCCGCACGTCCACGTTGATCGAGACGAACGGAGTGCTAAGTTCTGGATACAGCCCGTTGCAGTGGCATTGAATCTTGGCTTTCGCTCGATTGAATTGCGCCGGGTCGAAGCAATCGTCAGAGCTCATCAGCAGGAACTTCTGGAGGCGTGGTATGACCACTTCGAAGCGTAACGCCGGCGAACGGATCAAGGATGTCCGTGTGACCGACGACACTGTGAGTGCCGACCTGATTGACGGCCGTACGATAATCGTGCCACTCGCGTGGTACCCGAAGCTGCTTCACGCAACACCTGAGCAGAGATCAAACTGGCGCATCGCCGGTGGTGGCTTCGGCATTCACTGGCCCGATATCGACGAAGATCTCAGCAGCGAAGGTTTCCTGCGGGGAGCGCCCGCTCCTGGCCCGCGGCCTGCCGCCGCTTAAGGTTCGCTTTACCAGCGCAGCGTTATCGTCTGCGGCTTCTTGTTCCTGAAGATCCTCAATCGAATCGACGTCCCATTCGATTCGCGCAGCACGCGAATCAAATCGCCCGGATCACCTACAGTCGATGAATCGGCTTTGAGAATCACATCCGCCGGTTTCAATCCCGACTCACTTGCTGGTGTGCCGAGTGCGACGTTCACGACGAAGATGCCCGGCGAGGTTAGACCGACGAGTGCTTTCAATCCCGCATTGAGTGCAGTGATCTCCGCACCCGCAACGGCGAGACTCCTCGGACCAAAACCAAACACGAGAGGAGGAAGCGCGGCCATCGGCGATGGAAGACGCGGGCGCATCTCAGGATTTGCGCGCGCTGTCCGCATCATCTCAGTCGTAGCACGGTCGACACCCATTTCCGGCGCAGGTTCCGACCCGAACACGGTCACCCTCAAGTGCTCGTTATTGCCAACCGGCCTTGGAGCTACCGTCACCGTTACTTCGCGCACGGTATCGTTTCGCTTGAATCTGAACACGACTCTGCGTCCGGGTTGAATCATCGCCGCCATCGGGAGCGGAGTTTTCTTCAGATCCTGCGCGTTCATCGCGATGATCGTGTCGCCCGCGGCGAGTCCGGCTTTTTCGGCGGGAGACTTCGGCTCGATCGATTCGATCACCGGATAATCCTTGAACACCATCGCTCCGGTGCGATCGGTTTGACCGATGCTCGTCGTGTACGCAACACCAACCCATCCTTTCACCGGCTCACGTCGCGAGCTGACTGGGTCCTGCGCGCTGCCCGGCCGCGGGATTATCGAAGCGAGTACGATCAGCGTGATTGAAGTGTCTCTTATCAGTTTCATCCGTATAATCCGTTT
>JBGQKT010000248.1:0-3824 GCA_041499635.1 Gemmatimonadaceae bacterium | reverse complement strand
TTTTTCTGCTGCTCTGGATTCTGATGGAGCCGAAGCTTTTCCCGCGCCACGTGCTTCTTCTGCTTCCACTCGGCGCGATTCTTTTTGGCCCGGCATTCGACGGGGTGCTGACGCGCCAAAAAACCGGACGCCGGGTAGCGCAGCTCCTCAGTTCGGCTGTCATTCTCCTAATCGTGGCGTCGGCGGTCTTGTCACGCGATTACGCTCGTTATGCTGTCACCGGCGACAAAGCATCGTTCCACCGATTCACATGGTACTACGATGTGTACGATTGGGTGAATCGGTCGATACCCGCGAATGCGCGTGTGCTTGTCGTTACCTACTCGGGTCACAGCTATTATCTCGACCGTCCCTACCGGCGGGCAGATCCGTGGTTGAGCGGCGTCGTCGACTGGTCCCGAATCAGCTCGGCAGACGAAATGGTTACAATGCTCAACAAGGGAGGATATAGCTACGTGATCTATGATGACCGTTCGTGGGGACGCTTCCCCGGCGGAGCGGAGATGGAGTCCGCGGTAAAATCGGCAGTTCAGCGCGGCTCGCTCGTTCCGGTCCATCAGACGCGTGAGCGTCTTTACACGAGCATGCTGAAGCGCGAGTTCGAGGACACGAACGTCTACGTACTTCGAGTAGCGCCACGCTCGTGACACTCGTCGATTCAATCGGGGTTTCCCAGGTCTTCATTGAGTTCGACCGTCAGCAGCTCACGGTGACCACGGACGATCCGGCAGTGATCGAGTATTTCGGCAGGAACTACTTCGGGATGGTCGTCGAGAAGGCGACTCACAGCATTGGCGATCTGAAGGTTTTGCGAACCGGAGAAGGTTACAGCGTCGAAGGTGTGATCCATCTCGAGCATAATGCACCGGTGGATTTGCTTTTTCCGTATCTGCGTCGCGAGGTGCTGCTGCTGTTCACCCGAGCCCGGCCCGATCTCCTGTGGCTACACTCCGGGGCAGTGCGGGACGATCGCGGAGCAATCCTGATATCGGGAAACTCGGGTCGAGGAAAGAGCACTCTCGTCACGGACCTTTGTACGCGCGGTTGGAAGCTCCTCTCGGATGAGGCAGCCCCGATTCGAATGGGCGCGAACGAGGTACTTCCTTTTCCCCAGATGCCCAGGCGGCGGGTTTATCCTGGTCGCGAGCTCCCTGCGCAAGAGGTCGGCTCACTCCAGTTCGAGGAGATCGAGATCCCTGCCGGAGATATCAGCCGCGACGCCGCCGAAATCCGCGCCATTGTTTTTCCGTCTTTTGAAATGCACTCGCCGGCCACGTTGGAGAGGCTCACGCCGGGCGCCGCGGCAGTCGAAACAATTCGCAACGTCGTCAATTTCGCTGATCTAAAAGCGATCGCGGTTGCAGAAGCGGCGGCCATCGCGCGCCGCATTCCGTGCTACTCGCTCACGTACTCAGAAGGTTCGGCGGCTGCGTCACTTCTAGACGCGCTGTAGGGAAGAACGCGTCCCTGAAACGCTGAAAGAATTCAGGCGACATCTGTCCCGTCCATTGATTCTGAATTTTTCCATTCGCGACAAGCACGGTTGTCGGAACTCCCCATACGAGACGACTCATGAGGGTCTGCGGAATCGTGTGCATCGGAAATTGAATTCCCGATGTCGTCACGAATTCGTCCAGTTTGTCGCCAGACGCGGCGACGACTCCCATCACTCGTGGAAGGCCGGGCGCTTTGTCGATGACGTTCAGCACTCGCACCCATTGCTTGCAATGCGGACATTCCGGCCCGAGGAACGAAACGATGTGCTCCGCAGCGTCGTCGGGAATTGTTGCTCCCCACCTCGCGCGCCAAGCTCGGCCGATTTTGAGCGGGCTCAAGTCCATCATGAATCGCCCGTGCTTCTTCAGGAATTGAGCCGACGCCACGGCCAGTGCGCCCGCCACGATCGCGGTGGCGAGTGCCGCAATGAGCTTCCACTGCGGAGTCGTAGTTGATGCAGACTGAGCGAGCCACGCGATCAGCGTCAACGCGACAAACGTCGCGTTGAGCGCGATGCTTTGCGCGAGCGAGGGAACGACGTAACCACCGTAACAACCGCAGTCCGTGGTGCGGCCGCTACGCACCCCCCACCAGCTGGTGGTCGTCAGCACAACGAGCGCGATCGCAGTTACGGGAAGCACGATTGCGGGCGCGACTCCGAGAATGAGTGCGGCTCCCCAACCGGCTTCGAGGGCAGCGGCCATTGTGACGGAAGTCGGAACCTGCCGCGGAGGGATCCACGCGAGCTTGTACAAATGGGATTCAAAAACGTGAGGCGAGATGGCCTTTACGAATCCCGCCCAGAGAAACGTCGCGCCGACGATCCAGGGACCGGCTGTGGCCAAAATGATTAGCGGGTTCAAATTCGAAATTGACATCGTTGCATTGAGGCGGTGAGCTTTCAATCCATCGTCGCAGAAATCTACCTACCACAAGCTCGGTCAATTGAGTGCAGGTATTGTCGCGTGAAAAAGAAGTCGTCTCCGCTCTAAGCCGGCTTCCTGTTGAACCGACCGGGCTCGAGCGCGTGCGCGAGCTCCTTGGTCAGACCGTCGACTGGAATGCGCTGATCGAGCAAGCAGCGCGGTGGGAAGTCGAGCCCGCCGTATTCGGAAATTTGCGCAGTCATTTCGCGCAAGCCGTTCCGCCTGAAAGTCTGGCTGCGATCACGGAGCGAGAGCGAGCCGCCCGCGCATTCGCTCTTTCGCGCACCCTCCAGGTCGTAGATCTCTCTCGCGCTTTCGCACTAGCGGGCATTCCTGCGATTGTGCTGAAGGGTCCCGCGCTCGCAATTCAGGCTTACGGCGATTGCTCGCGAAGAACCTTCGCTGACATCGATTTGCTCGTTGCGAAAAACGATCTCCCGATGGCGAAGAAGCTCATCATCGAGAGAGGCTATGCGCCAAAGTTCAGCGAGCAGATGGTCGACCGGCTGGTAAGCGGTCAGCACGCACTCGAGTTTTCCGGTCCTGGTCCGAACATCGAGGTTCATTGGTCGCTACTCTCGCGACATCTGCGTTTTGATCTTGGTCCCGACGAATTATGGAAGGATGCCTGCAGGCTCGAATGCGCCGGAGAGGAGATCGATGCGCTCGCCCCGCATCATCTTTTCCTCTACTTGTGCGCGCACGGTGCAAAGCACGAATGGATGAGATTCAGGTGGGTTTGCGATGTGGCTCAGCTCTCGCGCCGCCTCACGCCCTCGGAAGTCGAGCGAGTCGTTGATCTCGCCTCGCGCACGAACTCGAAACGAATCCTCGCACTTGCTTTGCGACTTGTTCGAGAGATCTTCGGCGACGAGAAATCGCCATTTCAGAGCGAAGCGCTCTCTCCGAGCGGCAACATCGACGCGTTGACGGCAGTCGCGAAGTCCCGCATCCATGAGGATCGAAAGGGAAGTCCGACGTTGGTGCCTCGACGAATCGCCGCGCTTCATGCGTATGTGGAGCCGCTCGCATTCTGGATCGCTTCACGTGAGCGCAAAAGCGACAAGCTCGTCTGCGCCGCGCGATTCTTTTTTGAACCGGCTCCTTCAGATCGCCCCGCGGGACGGTTCGAGAGTCTCCTTCGCCCCGCGCGGATCGCGGCCAATGCATTGATGCGGGCTGTATCCGCGTCGTGAAGCGCGCGAAGCGCTTCGACTCAAAGCGTATATTCCCGCCCAACTAATCCGATTGAATGCTTTTCAACTCGTTCACCTTCCTGATTTTCTTTCCGATCGTCGTGGCGATTTACTTCGCCATCCCGCATCGGTTTCGATGGGCGTGGCTGCTCGCAGCGAGCTGCTACTTCTACATGGCGTTCATTCCCATCTACATCCTCATTCT
>JBGQKT010000247.1:0-3854 GCA_041499635.1 Gemmatimonadaceae bacterium | reverse complement strand
GCTACACAATCCGCGGAAGCGGATGTCCTCTAGGAGCAGTCGTCGCAGCGGAGCCGTGTGTCTGTGGCGCTGTCGAATCCCTTCTTTCGACGATAGTCGGAGCTCCAGTGAAGGAACACTGCGACAGAACGGGCAGGCCGAGTTGCTGTTTTGAGATCTCTACTCGAAGGCAGACAGTCCCGTAATCGCCTGGCCGATGATCAGCGTGTGAATGTCGTGCGTTCCCTCGTACGTGTACACGCTCTCCAGGTTCGCCATGTGACGCATCGACGCATACTCAGCAAGAATTCCATTGGCGCCCAGTAGCCGGCGTGCTTCGCGGGCGATGTCGGTGGCGATGTTGACGTTGTTGCGCTTCGCGAGAGAAACCTGAA
Organism: Gemmatimonadaceae bacterium; assembly: GCA_041499635.1. Lineage (GTDB taxonomy): Bacteria > Gemmatimonadota > Gemmatimonadetes > Gemmatimonadales > Gemmatimonadaceae > UBA4720. Next base: position 3,480 of record JBGQKT010000247.1, on the reverse strand, counting down.
CCGGCGTGTAGGTCCCTGCATCCTTGAGGCGGCCGACATGCAGCGCGAGAAGCTGCGCCTTCACGATTTCAGTCACCATGTTCGCGAGCCGCTCCTGCTGCAGCTGAAACGCGGCGATCGGTTTGCCAAACATCACGCGATTCAATCCGTAGGCGAGCGCTTCTTCGTAGCACGCCATTGCCGCGCCGGTCGCCCCCCACGCGATTCCGTACCGAGCTTGTGTGAGACACATCAACGGACTTTTGATTCCGCCGGATTTCGGAAGAATCGCATCGGCCGGCAGGTGAACATCCTGAAATACGAGCTCACTCGTATCTGATGCGCGAAGAGAGATTTTTCCTTTCTGATCTTTCGCGGTGAACCCCGCAGCGGTTTTCGGCACGATGAATCCGCGAATCGAGCTGTCGTCCTTCGAGTCGCCGGTCTTTGCCCACACAATCGCGACGTGCGACGTCGAACCGTTCGTGATCCACATCTTTCCGCCGTTCAAAACCCACGTTCCGTCGGATTGTTCGCGCGCGCGCGTGATCATTCCCGATGGATTCGATCCGTAATCGGCTTCGGTCAATCCAAAGCAGCCGATGACTTCTCCGCTCGCCATCTTCGGCAGATACTCCCGCTTCTGCTGTTCGCTTCCAAATGCGTAGATCGGATACATCACGAGCGCGCCCTGCACCGATGCGAACGATCTCACGCCCGAGTCGCCGCGCTCGAGCTCCTGCATGATCAGACCATACGAGACGTTATTGAGCCCCGCGCATCCGTATTCCTCGGGGAGATTCGCGCCAAAAACTCCGAGCTCCGCCAGTTGGGGCACGATCTCCAATGGAAATCGTCCTTCGATGAAGCATTTGCCGATGATCGGGATGACGCGCTCGTCGACGAAGCGGCGGATGCTGTCGCGAACTGCGCGCTCCTCCTCGGAGAGGACGGAGTCGATGTTGTAGAGGTCGGATTTTGGCACGCCGAAAGATAGCGGTCGCTAAGCCACGTTGCGCCTGGCTGTTGGCGTTATCCCAACGGCGCGCGCCTTGGCTCGAAATTGTCGCCCGTGATCGACGGTGTGGCCGGTCTCATCCTGCCATTGATGCACCATCTCGTGGAGTAGAGTCTCGACCGCCTCACTCCATCCGTGACGGCGAATGTGTCGACGGCTGATCACGATCTCCGCGCCTGCACCGGTCTTATCACGATGCGTGTAGTGCCCTAGCCTGCTCTTCATTCGCCGCGATACGCGGATTGGAATCTCGTTGAGCGTGCCACTAAATCTCCTGCGATTCAATTCCTGGTGTGCGCCACGAAGACGCTCGACCATTCGCGTATCTTCTGGATGAATTCGCTCGGGAGTTCGCCGTGTGCGAGGCGCCGCGCGATGGAATCCGAAAAGTCGCTCTAACGTTCGAAGCATTCGTGTGGCCCCGCGACGAAGGTGCGGCCGGTCTCTGACCAGATGTGCGTCGTTACCTCGATCTGTCCAGCGAGAATCCGAATCACGTTCACTGACGACGGCCGCCCACCGCGCGAGCGACTCGACACAGTTCCCGCCGTCGAGATCACCGTTCCCTTCTTCGTATGCTCGATGTAGTGGACCGACTCCTGATGATCGTGACCGCAAAGAATGAGATCGACGCCCATCGCTGCGAACAATCCAAGAATCTTTTTCGTATTCTTGAGTCCATGCCGCTGAGATAGCTCACCCGCGACCGGATTGTGGTGCATCACTATCACTCGCGCGTCGGTTGGCGGCGATTGTTTGAATTTCCTCTCCGCTTTCGTGAATTGCTCCCTTCGAATGTCGCCGATGATCGAAATGTCACGCAGATTCCAGGTGAGAGTTCTGACCGTCACGCCGTGTGAAGTATTCACGCCGACGAAAGTCGCGCCGGGAATTCTTAGTACTGGCTCGAGATCGCTCGAAATGAATTTCTCGTACTTCTCGTAGAGTTTTTCTTTTCGACCGATGCCGAGCGGGGCGCGCCACCACGCGACGTCGTGATTGCCAGGAACGCAGATCACCTTGCTCACTCTTCGCGCATCGCGAAGAAATGCCGCCGCACGCTGGAATTCGCCGGACCTGGCCCGCTGCGAGAGATCGCCCGAAACTGCGACGACATCGAACTTTTCGGTTTGAATTATTTCTTCGATCGCTTCGATCTGCGCAGGAACCGCCGGTTTTCCGAAATGAAGATCGGAAACATGGAAGACGGTGATCGCGCCGTCAGGACCTGTCACTCTAGTGTGCCACCACCAGATCAGCGAACCGCTCGGCGATACTTCCAGCCATCGCCGGAGAAAACCGTGCCGACGTAGCGCTCGGTACTTCCCCTGACCACACGATGCGTGCGGTGCGGGAATCAATGAGATAGACAACGAGCGTTCCGCGCGCTCCGCCGGTGATGTTCTCGAATCTCACGGCTGCAGGAAGAACCGCGTAACGTCCTTCACGAAGCGCAACGAGAGTTCGAATCTGCGATGCGAGTGGCTCGCTCACTGGATCGTCACCGGCTTTCACCAATCGCTGAAGACCACCCGCGGCCAATGCATGCGGATCTCCCGCCAAGCCTCCATTCCGTTTCGCAACAGCGGTGATCGTGTTGGCGAATGTCCACGTGCTGCCGACTCCGCGGGCAGTCAGCGCGGATGCGATGGAATCGTCGAGAGCGACAATGAAATTCCAGCCTTCGATCGCCCCAGCTTGATCCATTGTCTGGTCGACGACGATAACGTTTCGCTGGACGGGCATGACAAGGACCTGTCGCCCGGCCATCGCCGCGAGTGGTGTCCCCTGTATCGGCGCTCCGGCCTGCTCCCTTGCGGGCGCACCTCCGCTCGCACAGCCGAGCGCGAAAGTCAGCGCGGCGCTCATGGCAGTTAGTCTCTTCATTGCGGTAAAATTAGCGGATACGCAATTTCTCCGCCCACACTCTCACCACTCATGCGCAGGATAATTCAGCCGCTCGTCTTCGCGCTGATCGCAGTGCTCGGTGCTGCAAGCTTCGCCCGGCTCGCCCTCTCACGTGGCGAGACGATCAACGCTGCGTGGTTGCTCACCGCAGCGATTTGTACCTACGTGATCGCCTACCGCTTCTATAGCAAGTTCATCGCGACGAAAGTCTTCGCGCTGAAGGACGATCGAGCCACTCCTGCAGTGCGACTCAATGACGGCCGCGATTATTCGCCGACAAACCGCTGGATCGTTTTTGGTCACCACTTCGCAGCCATCGCGGGCCCCGGTCCACTCGTTGGTCCAACGCTCGCCGCGCAATTCGGATTCCTTCCCGGCGCGATCTGGATAATCGTCGGCGTCGCACTCGGCGGCGCGGTGCAGGACTTCGTCATCCTCGCCTCGTCGATTCGTCGCGACGGAAAATCACTCGGTCAGATGGCGCGAGACGAGATTGGAAAAGTCGCCGGCGCGACAGCGCTCGTCGCAGTGCTCGGCATCATGATCGTTCTCATCGCAGTTCTTGCACTCGTTGT
>JBGQKT010000246.1:0-3914 GCA_041499635.1 Gemmatimonadaceae bacterium | reverse complement strand
TCATCGCGCGCTACGGCCGCGAAAATCTTCCATTCGTTTTTCAGCGCGTGCTTCGCGAGAGCTGCGTGAATTTCCCCGGATGGAAAGAAGGAAAATTCGGTGCGGGACTCATCGATGCGTTGAAAACGCTCGAGGCGCCTCTCCCTGAAGTTGATGCTGGAGATACTTCAGGAATGCGTGCGCGAAACGATTTGCATCCGGAGATCGATCGCGGCGGACTCGCAACCTTTGCGCACCTGTTCGGACTGAATCGCATGAAGCTCGTTCGCCCGCTGGCGGAGCTCCTTCGCGTAAATGAAGAAGAGCTGGAGCCGACTCTCGATGTAATCGGACAGGAGCTCGCATTTCATCTTGCAACTGATCCGATCCTTTATCGCGAGCTCCGCGCGAATCTTGAAAACGAAAACGCGGTTAATCTCGAAGCGCTGCGAGCAAGTCTTGCATCGCGAGCTTCATCACCTTTGCGATCTCAGATATCCGACCGGCCGCGCGCGAAATCAAAAATCGAAGTCAAACACAGCTCGGCACCAGAGTTGTAGTTGGTCCGCAGTCCGCAATCCGCAATCCGCAGTCGTCGTTTACATCCCGTCGACGATTCGTTGAAAGCGCGGCAATTCGCGCAGCGAATCCAGGTCGGAATCGTGCGCAACCCAGTCTTTCTGGCCGTAACCTTTGTCCACGGCCTTTTCGAGCGCGTTCAGCGCTTCGTCCGGAGTCCCGAGTTGCGCGTACATGCATGCCATGTTGTACAGCAGGAGCGGATCGTCGGGATTGATCTTCAGCGCTCTGTGCGCGTAGTCGAGCGCTTTCTCAGAATCCTTAAGGTTTGACGCGGCTCCCGCCCCGATCTGACACGCACGCGCATCATCCGGATTGAGCTCCAGGCGCTCGTCGATCATCCGCATCGCCTTTTGATACATCTCGAGACTCTGTTCCTTTTTCCCCATGCCCGCGAGGCATTGGCCGAGGAAATGGACGGCCTGATAATCGTCGGGCCTCAGTGCGCAGGCTCTCTCGAACAGCTTGGCGCCTTCCGCAAATTCGCCCTGCGCGACTCTCGCTCTTCCGTAGTGGTAAATCGCCTCGAATAATTTCGGGTCGAGCTTCATCGCGAACTCGAATTCCCGCTCCGCCTCAGTGAAGCGCTGGCTCAGCGAATGCACCAGCCCCGACGCAAGATGCGCCTCCGCCAAGTCCGGCCCGAGCTCTAGCGCTCTCCGACTGGCAGCATTTCCCTGCGTGAGATTCTGCTCGCGCGCATCGCAATTCATGTAGAGAAGCGAGCAGCTGTCAGCGAGACCTGCATAAGCAAGGGCGTATTGCGGGTCGATCTCGATTGCCCTTCGGAACATCTGCCGAGCGTACTCGAGGCCGCTCCTGCTCCACTGATGAATGAATTGTCGCCCGCGCAAATAGTATTCGTACGCCTGCACATTTACCGCGCGATCACGCTCGATCGCTTTCTTTTCACCTTCGCTCAGAATCACGCGCAGCGCGTTGAAGATCGCCTGCGAGATCTCGTCCTGAATTGCGAACACGTCCTCCATGTTGCGATCGAATTTTTCCGACCAGAGCTGATAGCCATCGGCGACATTGATCAGCTGCGCGCCGATGCGAAGTCTGTTCCCGATTTTTCGCACGCTGCCCTCGAGAACCGTCGATACCTTGAGCTTTCGTCCGATCTCGCCGATGTCTTCGTTCTTTCCCTTGAACGCGAATGACGACGTCCGTGACGCGACGCGAAGCGACTGAATTTTCGAAAGCGCATTGATCAGCTCCTCGGCCATTCCGTCTGTGAAATACTCGCTCTCCGGATCGGCGCTCATGTTCGCGAACGGAAGCACGGCGACAGATTTTGCCGCCGATACTATCGGTTGTGGAATCGTTGCTGTGTCGCTCGGTGTTGCGAGTGTCTCACTGCCCAGCGCCTGGGCAAAAGCAGACGTCGTCGCAAAGCGATCGGAAGGCGCAGTGGCCATTGCCTTCGTCACTGCTTTCTCGACATGCTCAGGAATGCTGCCGCGAACTTCGCGAAGCGCCTTCGGCATTTCTGTGAATCGTTTCGTCAGAACGGCTTGAGCCGTCGCTCCGGTAAGTGGTCGCTCACCGGAAAGCATTTCATAGAGAACACACGCGAGACTGTATTGATCGCTCTGTCCGTCGATGTTCTGCTCGCCGGACGCCTGCTCGGGGCTCACATACGCGGGAGTGCCGACCATCATTCCCGTCTGAGTGAGCGTTTCGCTGGCAGCAGAGCTCACGGCCTTGGCAATTCCGAAATCCATGACCATCGCCTCGCCCTCGTACAACATCACGTTCTCCGGCTTGATGTCGCGGTGAACGATCTTCTGTCGATGCGCATAATCGAGAGCGGAAGCGATTGCCTTCGCGTGATGAACCGCCTCATCGACCGGCAGCTGCTTCTCGCGCTCCAACCGCTCTCGCAATGATTCGCCTTCGACGTACGGCATCACGTAATAGAGAAAACCATGCGCCTCGCCGCTATCGAATAGAGGAAGGATGTGCGGATGATTCAGGCGCGCCGCGAGTTTGATCTCGCGAAGAAAGCGCTCGGGTCCGAGTGACGCTGCAAGATCCGGATGCAGGATTTTGAGAGCAACGACTCTGTCGTGCTTGGAGTCCTGCGCGAGATAGACTGTAGCCATCCCACCACGGCCAAGTTCCCGGTCGATGATGTACGAGCCGGTAAGGGCAGTCCGCAGACGGTCGATTGGAAGTGACAATCTCTATTTCTGGAAGAGTGTGTTGGGGTGAACCTAGGGGAGCACCAACTTCCGTCAAGCAAATACAAGTTTTCGCATTGGCGCGAAAACATCTTACCGCGTAGCTTGCGGCGCGAATGAAAGGGACGCTTTTCGGCGCAATAGAACCACTCCGTGAAGGCGCGCGCGTCGCGCTGGTCGCGCCTTCGGGGTTCGTTACCCGCGCTGAAGATCTCGAGCGCGCGCTCGACAACGTCCGCTCTTTCGGATGGACGCCGGTGCCCGGCGCTCATGTCTCGTCCCAGCTCGGATATCTCGCAGGCTCCGATGCTGACAGACTCCAAGACATCAATTCCGCATTCGCGAGCGAAGAGATCGATGCCGTGTGGTGCGTGCGCGGTGGATACGGAGCGATGCGACTTCTCGCGGACATAGATTACACCGCGCTTCGCCGCCATCGAAAACCAGTAATTGGATTCTCGGACGTCACCGCTCTCCATTCGGCGATTCAACGCAACTGCGGGCTTGTGACCTTCCATGGTCCAACGGCGCGAGCAGTGCTCACTCCATTTTCTCGTGCATCGCTCAAGGCTGCACTGGTGGATCAAAAGGATTCCTGCGGAGTGGCGGAAGGCGCTCGAATATTGAGGCCCGGCCGAGCGCGGGGACGCATCGTTGGGGGAAATCTCGCTCTCATCACAGCTCTCCTCGGAACTCCATTCGCTCCGAACTTCGAGGGAGCGATCCTCGTCATCGAAGACATCGGCGAAGCGATCTATCGCATCGATCGAATGTTGCGTCATCTCATTCTCGCCGGCGCGCTCCAGCAATGCGCCGCACTTGTTGCGGGAGATTTTCGCGCGCCGCGCGATGAAGTGAGCGATGACAATCGAACTCTCGATGAAGTTCTCGCGGAGGCCGCGACGCGCGCGGGAATTCCCTGTCTCGCGGGCGCTCCATTCGGGCACATCCCCGATCAATGGACGATTCCGTTGGGAGCAATTGGAGAGCTCGACACTGGTGACAAAACCTTGCGTGTCGTTCGAGAAGGAGAGGCACTTCGCTCGGTCGCCGGTATCCGCTAGCCGATGACCGATAACCGAAATCCGAAACTGCAAACTCAGCGCTGTGTTGTCTTCGGGCCTCGGTAATCGGTCATCGGCTAGCGGATACCGGCGACCGGCTTTTCAG
>JBGQKT010000245.1:0-3918 GCA_041499635.1 Gemmatimonadaceae bacterium | reverse complement strand
GTCGAGAAATCGCGCGGACCATACAAGGTGAATTCGCTTGCCGAGCGTGCGGCGATGGTCGCGATCACTGACGATCGCTGGTGGGTGGAAGACAAGATTCAAGAGGTTCGTGTCAATCGGGCTCGTTTTACGGAATGCGTGAGGACACTGGGACTCCAGCCAATAGAGAGCAGCGCGAATTTCGTTCTCGCACCGGTTAGTGATTCGCGACAGATCGGTTCGCGCATGGTTACCGCTGGTGTCGCGGTTCGCGTACTCGAGAATCTCACGGGTATTGGCGACGCGTTGCGAATCTCCATTGGTCCGTGGCCAATGATGGAAGAGTGTCTCGCATCGCTCGAGGTTGCACTTCAATGAAGGTTGCGATCCTCGATTATGGGGCTGGGAACCTTCACTCGCTCGCTAAAGCGGTTCGCGCAGCTGGAGTTGATGTTCAGATCGAATCCGATCCATCGGCTGCCGTACAATCCGATGCGATGCTGCTCCCTGGTGTCGGTGCATTTGGAAGCGCGACAGAATTTCTTGCGCCGCACCGGGCGGCTTTGGTGTCCGCGCTTCGAGATGGACTACCGTGTCTCGGCATTTGTCTTGGAATGCAGCTTCTCTTCGACACGAGCGAGGAGGGTGCCGGCACTGGACTCGGTCTCATCGGTGGTCGCGTTCGTAAGCTCGCGACGAAGCGAGTGCCGCAGATAGGATGGAATTCAATCGACGATCCGAACGATCGCCTGTTCGACGCCGCGCCACTTTCGACTGCGTACTTCGCCAACAGTTATGTCTGCGAGCCCGACGACGTGAGGACAGCGATCGCATGGAGCACGCACGACGGAGATCGCTTCGTTTCTGCGGCAAGAACGAAGAATATTGTGGGTGTTCAGTTTCACCCCGAGAAAAGCTCAGCGGCCGGATGTGATTTTATCCGCGCATTTCTGGATAGCGCGCGCAGATGATTGTCATTCCGGCCGTCGATCTTCGCGAGGGGCACTGTGTTCAACTCGTTGGCGGATCGTACGACGTCGAAGTGATTCGGCTGGACAACCCACCCGAAGTCGCTGCGCGTTGGGAGGACAAGGGGTTCTCTACACTGCATGTCGTTGATCTAGATGCGGCCACGGGGCGGGGCTCCAACCGGGATGTCATTCAGAAGATTCTCAAATCAACTGGCTGCGACATACAGGTCGGTGGCGGGGTTCGAACGAGGGAGGACGTGGATGAGCTGCTTCGCGCCGGAGCGGATCGGGTGATAACAGGTACTCGCGGACTCGAAGATCGCCGTTGGCTCATCGAAGTTGCAGAGGCGAACCCTGGCCGCGTGGTTCTCGCTGTCGACATTTGGGAGCGGCGGATCGTGATTCGTGGATGGTCGAAGACGGTCGAGCATGAGTTCAAGGAAGTCATTTCAGAGCTCGGCGCTCTTCCGTTAGGCGGACTGTTGGTTACTGCAGTCCATCGCGAAGGCCTGATGGAGGGCACGGACGTACCTCTGATGCGGGAGGTCTTGGCCTGCTCATCTCTACCAGTACAGACCGCCGGCGGAGTTGGGACAATAGAACATCTGCGCGTGCTCGAAGACCTGGGCGTTGCCGGCGTCGTTGTTGGCACGGCGCTCTACACAGGCGCGCTCGACCCGCAAGCACTAATCGAGGAATTCGCACAATGAAATCCGTAGAACGAAAAACTCGCGAGACCGACGTCCGTGTCGAGATGAAACAAGGAAGCGGTACAGCTTCGGTTTCGAGTCAATCGAAGTTTCTCAATCACATGATGGGAACTCTCGCCCGATACTCCGGATTGGATATCTCAATTTCCGCGAAAGGAGATCTCAAGCATCATCTGATCGAAGACGTTGCAATCGCTATCGGCTCTGCGCTGGCGGGTGTCATCCCCGAGACGTGCGCCCGTTACGCCGATCGCACCGTTGCGATGGACGATGCGCTCGTGCAGGCCGTGATCGACGCCGGTGGCCGTCCGTTCTACGAGGGACCTCTACCGAGCAACCTCTACGAGCAGTGGATGCGTTCATTCGCCGACAATGCGAAGATCACCATTCACATTCGCGTACTTCGTGGAAAGGACAGACACCACGTCGTCGAAGCTGCGTTCAAGGCGCTCGGCTTGGCGATCAGGGATGCGCTTGTAGTAACAGACGCTGTCTTCAGCACGAAAGGCTCCGTGTCGCTCGAGGTCGACTGATGCTGACGCGACGCGTAGTGGTTTGTCTTGACGTCCTTGCTGGTCGCGTAGTGAAAGGCCGCGCTTTCCAGTCGTTACGGGATACCGGAGACCCCGTCGAACTCTCGGCATTTTACGAACGCGCGGGGGCAGATGAAATTGTATTCCTGGACATCGGCGCATCTCCAGAGGAACGTTGTACGATGCTCGACGTCGCACAGCGAGCGGCCGAGCAATTGTTCATTCCACTTACCATCGGTGGCGGAATTCGATCGGTGGATGATGTTGCGATCACACTCCGTGCGGGTGCGGACAAGGTGAGCGTTAATTCCGCCGCGGTTCGCCGACCCGAGCTTCTAACCGAAGGCGCGCAAAAATTCGGATCTCAATGCATCGTCATCAGTATCGACGCAAAGCGCGAGGGCGATGGCTGGCGCGTTTACACGAATGGCGGCAGAAATCGAACGGATCTCGATGCAATCGAATGGGCAATTGAAGCAGTTCGCCGAGGAGCGGGGGAGATATTGCTCACCAGCATCGATCGAGATGGAACTCAATCAGGTTACGATCTCGATCTTACGCGACAAGTGGTCGACAGTGTTGTGGTTCCGGTAATTGCATCGGGAGGCGCGGGAAGTCCCGCCGATGTTGCTCGCGTAATCGCTGATGCCGGCGCCGATGCCGCGCTCGTCGCCGGCATCCTCCACGATGGACTGACCACTGTCGGCGCTCTCAAGCAGGCGATTTCTGAAGCGGGTTTTCCGATTCGGACGGCTGCATGACGACGTCGAGTTACATGCAGGCGGTCGCGGAAGTTGCTCGCGCGGCTGGTGATCGCGCGCAGGAATTCTTTGCGACCAATCTCGTCGTCGACACGAAAGCGGATGGATCGCCCGTTACAATCGCGGACCGAACGGCAGAACAGCTCGCACGCGAGTGGATCGCGCAGCGCTTTCCATCTGATGGAATTGTCGGAGAAGAATTCGGAACCGACAAAACATCTTCCCCGAGGCGATGGATAATCGATCCGATCGACGGCACGAAATCTTTCGTGCGCGGAGTGCCGTTGTGGGGGACGCTCATTGCTGTCGCCGAAGCGAATGAAGTAATTGCGGGCGCAGCATACTTCCCCGCTCTCGGAGATATCATCGTCGCGGGTCGCGGCGAGGGCTGTTGGTGGAATGAAAACAAATGCTCAGTGTCGACTGTATCCAAAATCTCGGCTGCTGCAGTTCTCGGTTCCGGACTTATCGGCGATGGACCTCGCGGCGATCGATGGGCAGAGTTGATTCGGCAGGCCGCGTTGTTCAGAACGTGGGGCGACTGTTACGGCTATTTCCTTGTCGCTACAGGCAGATCTGAGGTAATGGTGGATCCCGTTGTTTCAGAGTGGGACGTCGCCGCATTTCTGCCGATTATTGAAGAAGCCGGGGGAGTCATCACCGACTGGACCGGTGCGCGAACCGCGCAGGGTGGAAATGCAATCGCCACCAACGCAGCACTCGCTCGCGAGGTCAGACAAAAGCTCGGCGCAAACACTGAAAGGAAACCAGGAACATGAAGCTCAACATTGACTCGCTCGATTTCAGCAAGAGTGATGGCCTCGTCACCGTTGTGACGCAGGATGCGGTGAGCGGTGCCGTGCTCATGGTCGCACACGCAGATCGAGAAGCGATCGAGAAAACGATCGAGACAGGCGAGATGCACTATCACTCACGCAGCCGAGGGTTGTGGAGGAAGGGTGCG
>JBGQKT010000244.1:0-4014 GCA_041499635.1 Gemmatimonadaceae bacterium | reverse complement strand
GGTCGTCAACCTTACGCGCGGCATCGCGTCGGCGCTCGATTACGCTCACCGCCAGAACGTCGTCCACCGCGACATCAAGCCCGAAAACCTGATGCTGTACGAAGGTGAAGCAATGGTGATGGATTTCGGAATTGCGAAAGCGGTGAGCTCTGCAGGATCGGAGACGCTCACGCAAACGGGGATGATGGTAGGAACTCCGGCGTACGTGAGTCCCGAGCAGGCTGCAGGAGAGGTGAACCTCGACGGACGAAGTGATCAGTACAGTCTCGCGTGCGTTGTGTACGAGATGTTGTCGGGGCAGCGTCCGTTCACGGGACCGACGGCGCAGGCGATTCTAGCGAAGCGATTCACGGAACCGGTCACGCCAATTCGTTCCGTGAGAAGCAGCCTTCCGGAAAACGTGGAACGCGCGCTCAACAAGGCGATGGCGACAGACGCCGAGGGTAGATATCGGACGGTGGGGCTGTTTGCTCAGGCGCTGGCATCGACCAGTCTCTCCACGCCCACCGATACGCAGACCATGCCGCAGCCCGTCGTGGCGAGCGCGAAATCGATCGCGGTGCTCCCGTTCACGAACATGAGTGCCGACGCGGAGAACGAATACTTCACCGACGGAATGGCGGAAGAAATCATCAATGCGCTCTCCAAAATTCAGTCGCTTCGCGTAGCATCGCGAACTGCATCGTTTGCGTTCAAGGGAAAAAGCGAAGACATCGCCGAAATTGGACGAAAACTCAAAGTCTCCACGTTTCTGGAGGGAAGCGTGCGCAAGATGGGAAATCGTCTGCGCATCACCGCTCAGCTCGTGAACGTCGCGGACGGATACCATCTCTGGTCCGAACGCTACGATCGCGAGATGGAAGACATCTTTGCGATTCAGGACGAGATCTCTCAGGCGATCGTCGTTGCGCTCCGCGTAATCCTGACTGAGGGTGAGAAGAAGCAGATCGAGAAGGCGCGCGCCGTGAATGTGCAGGCGTACGATTATTACCTGCGCGGCCGCCAGTATTTCCATCAGCTTCGCCGCAAGAGTCTCGAATACGCTCGGCAAATGTTCAACAAGGCGATCGAGATCGATCCCGAGTATGCGCGCGCACACGCAGGTGTGGCTGATTGCTATTCCCTGCTCTACACGTATTTCGATGCGCGCGAGTTCAACTTGAGACAGGCGGACAAAGCGAGCAGCAAGGCGCTCGAGCTCGAACCGGAGCTTGCAGAGGCGCACGTTGCGAAAGGACTCGCTGTGTCGCTCAGCAAACGATTCGAGGAAGCCGAGGCAGAGTTCGACACGGCGATGCGCCTCGATCCAAAATTGTTCGAGGCGGTGTACTGGTATGGGCGAGCGCGATTGTCGCAGGGCGAATACGAAGAAGCGATCAAGCTTTTCGAGCGCGCCGCTACGCTTCGCCCTGAAGACTATGAAACTCCGGGATTCATGGCGCAGGCGCTCGCGGCGCTGGGTCGGCCGCAAGAATCTCTGGCAGCGCGACGAAAAGCGATGAAGCTCATCGATGAGCGCCTAGAGCTGAACCCCGACGATCCGCGCGCGCTGATCCTCGGCGCGGTGAACACCGCAAATCTGCACGAAACAGATCGTGCGATGGGATTCGCGGAACGGGCCTTGGTTGCCGATCCCGAAGATCCGATGCTGCTGTACAACGTCGCTTGCACGTACGCTCAGCTGGATAAAGCCGAAGAAGCGCTCTCAGCGCTCGAGCGCGCCGCCGAAAAAGGCTGGGGAGACAGGAACTGGATCGAGCACGATTCAGATTGGGCGGGACTCCGAGATACGACGAGGTTCAGAGCGATAGTCGAGTCTATGTAAAACGAACAACAGGTCCGAGGTCTCAGGCCTCGAGGCCTCCAGGTGTGAGGCGAGATTCCAGGATCGCGGCGAAACGCTGGCACCTCACCCCGCGCCTCAGGCCTTCAGTTACTGAGACCTCGGACCTGTAGTTCCCAATCCACCATCATATGCAGTTAGCACGCGGAGAGCTCCCGGAATGCATTCGACAGTTAACTCGGACGATGCAGCCTGATGCAGCTCGCCGTCGCTCTCGTAGAATGGTTTGTCGTCAAAGCGAAATGTCATTCGCGCTGTGCGCTCGAGCGTCACCTCACCAAATCGCACGTGACCGCCGCTTGTCGCCGAGACCAGCATCTGCATCCGTCGCATGCGAGACGCATCGCGAATGAGCACGACATCCAGCTCGCCGTCGGTCACTGTCGCGGTCGGGGCGATTCGAAGTCCCCCGCCGAAACGCGACCCATTGGCAATGACTACCAATAGATAGAGCATCCGCTGACGAGCGATGTTTGGTGACTCGATTCTTATTTCCACGCCGCCAAATCCGAGAATTCCGGTGAGCGCGCTGTAGAAATAAACGAGGTTGTTTCCGAGCCACCGCGCTCGCGCGAGGCCTTGCAGCACAGCAACGTCGAAACCGAAACCGGCCGAGTTGAGAAAGTGGTTGTCTTCGATGCGCCCGACGTCCATCCTCTCTTGCGACGGCACGACCGATCGACCCGCAATCAGATTGATATCGGATCGCGTAACCCCGAGCGTGCGCGCAAAATCGTTTCCTGTCCCGGCGCGAATAATTCCGAGACGCACGTCGGCGCCCGAATGAAGAATTGCATTAGCAATATTTCCGGCGGTTCCGTCCCCACCGACGCAAACGATGGTCGTTGCTCCCGCGGACATAGCGTCGAGGGCGAGGCGACGCTCGTTTTTCGATTCTGTGGTGCTGAGGATTTCAGTTACGCCGCGCGAGGCAAAAGCCTCGCGCACTGCCGACAACAATTTTGCGCCGCGTCCTCGGCCCGCAGCCGGGTTGACGATGACGCAGACTTGCTCCCTCAGTGATGCGATCCGTTCGCCGCGATGTCTCCGGCGGATTGTTTCCACGGCATCGGCGGAACGGCGGCGACATCGGCGAATACCGTGCGCGCTATAACAGGCCAGATGCCCGCTTGATCAGCTGCGCCGAAAGAGAAAACCGCGAATCCACTTACTCCCTTCTCTCTCGCAAGCCTGATCTCCCTTACTACTTCATCGACGCCGATGCTCGCATCGATTCCGATATACATCTGATGACCCGTGGCGCGCTGTGCTCCTTCAAGATGGTCGTTCAAGAGGCACACCCAATCTGCGTGCGCGCACAGGACAGGCTTTATATGGAAGTAGGTCATTGGAACGAGAACGTCCATGTAACCGTTCTTCGCCCAGGCGCGCGCATCCTGGAGCAAGTCGCCGAGACCGCGCTCCGTTTGCCAATTCCACTTGTCGTCGTACACTCCCCAAACCGCGGCGGAAAAAACCATCGAAGGCTTCAACGCGGTAACACTGTCGTACACCTCTTTCACCATGCGATTGACAAGCTGCGTTCGGTATTCACGCCATTCGGTTGGATAGAGCGCGGGATTTCGCCCGAATTCCGCGAGACTCGGCGCATCGTACGACCACGCAGTTCCCGGATAGCGAATTCGGTCGAGATGAATTCCGTCGACGTCGTATCGCCGCGCTATATCGGCGGCAACAATTGCGAGTCGCGTACGAACAGCGGGAAATCCAGGAGAAAGCCAGACGTACTCTTCACCATTGGGACACGGCAGACGTCGTCCATTTCGATCGCTCATCGCATACTCGGGATGATCGAGCAGCATGTGCCGCGGATTTCCCGGCGATGGCTCGGGCATCGGACGACATTGACCTTCGATTCCCGCGGGACGGCCGCTCAGCGCATTTATGTACGCATGGACCTGAAGTCCTCGGCGATGCCCTTCGCGAACTGCAACCTCTCGCGGATCATACGATGGTGTCCCGCCGAGCGTGCCACATAGAAGAACCGCGCAGGGCTCGATTTTCGAGCGATAGTACGCGTCACCTGCGGCGCGCGCCTGGAAGTAGATGATGTTGAAGTGAGCGCGAGCCGCCGTCTCCATGATGTAGGTGATCTTCGCCTCGGAGTCGTAATCGAAGCGCGTCACCCACAACGCTCGGCCTTCGGCAGG
>JBGQKT010000243.1:0-4023 GCA_041499635.1 Gemmatimonadaceae bacterium | reverse complement strand
TGCGAGCGGCGCCGGACTTCCTGTTGCGTCGGCATCTAGCTCCGTTGTTTCGACGCCACGAACGCGCCGCGCGACCGCGGTGAAAAGACTAGGCCCCTTGGCCGATTCGTCGGCGGGAAGGGGATGATATCGAACTTCCGGGAATCCCGATGAGCGGAAAAGCGATGACATCTGCTCCTCGGAAAATCCCCGCCATACGTGGCCCATCTCGTCCAGCAAATCCTGGCGGTCGTGGGGCATCATGTCGACGATAATCAGCCTTCCACCTGTCTTGAGAACGCGGTGGGCTTCTGCGATCGCCAGCTCGGGCTCAACGACATAGTGCAAAACGAGAAAGAGAAGCCCGACGTCGAGCGATCCATCATCGACCGGCAATGACTCAAGCTGCCCGGGGCGCAGGCTCACATTATCGAATGACGCGAGCCGCTTTCGCGCGGCGTTGATCATCGCAGCCGAATCGTCGACGGCAATTACCTGTCGCGCGAAGGGCGCGACGAGCTCGGTCAATCCGCCAGTGCCGCAGCCAAGGTCGCCGACTGTCCACGAGTCATCGATCAGTCCGAGCATTCCAACGATGTCTGCGCGTGAGCCGAACAGCTCTGCGCGCAGTCGGTCCCATCGTCCTGCGGCCGACGAAAAGAATTTCTGCGACCGCGTGCGTCGATGAGCGAGGACCGTCTGCACTCGACGGGCGTCCTGTGCAGCAGCAGGGGACGCCACTACCTGCTCGCGAACCAAGTGCCAGAGTCTCCGTACTGACGGCTCGAGCTTCTCCGTCATCCGATACCGGCGACTGGTGCCCTCAGGTCGTGACACCACCCATCCGTCGTCGCTCAGGATCTTGAGATGGCGACTCACGGTGGACTGTGGAAGTTGGAGGACGGACCGGATGTCGTTGACGGTGAGCTCGTGGCGCTCGAGTACGAGCAACATTCGGCTTCTCGTCGTGTCGGCGAGGGCCGTCATTCTGTCGAAAATTGCCGGTGAATTGGAAATGTGCTGCATCCGTATATCCGAATATAGTGATAGAGTGTAAGTCGCGCTACCGCGTAACGACCGGTCGCCGGTGCCCGCTGGCCGATAACCGATCCCAGAGGTCCGAGAACCCCCCAGTAGTGAGTTTTTCCGTTTCGGACCTCTGAGATCGGTTATCGGCGAGCGGGTATCGGCGACCTGTTCTACGTTGGATTATCTTGACTGCAAATGTCATTTGAATCGAACCTTAAGCGTTTGGAGGAGATCGTCGCCCAGCTCGAAGCTGAGCGGCTCGACCTCAACACCGCCCTCCGTCTCTTTGAAGAGGGAATCGAGCTCCTTCGCCTGGCATCCGAGGAGCTCGGCGAAACCGAAACGCGCGTAAAGGAGCTGATCGAGCGTGCCGACGGCGTGCTGGAGCTGAGGGATCTCAACGCCTAGCATTGGGCGCGCCCTGCCCGCAGAGCTTCGCGATTCTGTTGAGAGTGCACTCGCCGCGGTCACGCGCGAGGGGCTCGCCGACCTCCCGCCATCGATTGCCGAGCCGATTCGCTATTCACTGGAGGGTGGCGGAAAACGATTGCGCGGAATGCTCCTTCTTGCGGCGTACCGCGCGGCCGGCGGGTCACGCGATGCGTCCGGTCTCGCGGCGGCGATCGAGATTATTCACGCCTACTCGCTGGTGCATGATGACCTTCCATGCATGGACGACGATGATGTACGTCGAGGAAGGCCGACGACGCATCGCGTCTATGGAGTCGAACAGGCTTCACTTGCCGGAGTGGTGATGATCCCGCTGGCTACGCGGGTCGCGCACCAATCAGCAGAGGCGCTCGTGTTGCCGGAGCATCAGTGCTGTATGATTGTTAAGGTATTGGCGGAGGCAGCCGGCGCCGGTGGAATGATCGGGGGTCAGCTGCTCGATCTCGAAGCAGAAGGGAGCGGCAACGCATTCCCGCGCGACGAGCTCGACGCGGTTCACTCCGCCAAAACGGGCGCGCTCATTACGGCGTCGCTCGAGATTGGTGGGATTGCGGCCGGCGCTACTGGCGATAGGCTGCAGGCACTCATTGCATATGGATCGCGAATTGGCCTGGCATTTCAGATCATGGACGACGTACTCGACGTGACATCATCGACCGATACTCTTGGAAAAGCTACGGGCCGTGACGCCGCGCTCGGCAAGAGCACGTACGTCGGCTTGCTCGGCGTCGACGGTGCAACCGAGCGCGCGAACAGCCTCGTTCGCGAGGCATGCAGCGAGCTTCGAAGTGTCGATCTTCTCACGCCTGAGCTCGATGATCTGGCTGAATTCGTGGTTTCCCGCGCGCACTGAGAAATGACGATACTCGATCGCATAGAATCGCCGGATGATCTGAAGGAGCTGAGCCGAGACGAGCTTCGCGAGCTTTCGTCGGCTATTCGCGAACGGCTCATCGAAGTGTGTTCGCGCACCGGCGGTCACATCGGTGCGGGACTCGGTGTCGTCGAGCTGACCGTCGCATTGCACGTAGCCTTCGACACGCCGCGCGATCAGCTCGTGTGGGACGTCGGTCACCAAGGGTATCCGCACAAGCTTCTCACCGGTCGCAACACGCGAATGGAAACGCTGCGACAGGAGCGTGGACTTTCCGGATTCCTCAAACGTGCAGAGAGCGAGTACGACACGTTCGGTGCGGGTCACGCGGCGACGGCAATCTCGGCGGGACTCGGCATGGCGACTGCGCGCGATTTGAACGGCGAAGATTTCCGTGTCGTATCGGTGCTCGGTGATGGCGCGCTCACGTGTGGACTCGCATACGAGGGTCTCAACAATGCTGGCGCATCAGGTCGAGACTTCATCGTTGTCCTGAATGACAACGAGATGTCGATCGCGCCAAACGTCGGCGCGATGTCGAAGTATCTCACGTCGATTCAGCGCAATCCTCTGTACAATCGCGTGCGATCTGCAATCGGATCCGTTGTCGATGCCGCGCCTGGTCCGCTCTCAGGAGTCGGGACTTTGATCAGGAAGTGGGAAGAGAGCATGAAATCGTTCCTCACTCCGGGCGTGTTGTTCGAGGAGCTCGGCTTCCGTTATTTCGGACCGATCGATGGTCACGACGTCGATGCGCTTGTCGACACGTTTACGGCAGTTCGTGATTTCAGTGGACCGCGACTCGTGCACGTCATCACGCAGAAGGGAAGAGGATTCCCCGCCGGTGAGCACACCGAGAAATGGCACGCGCTTCCGCCGGGACATGATCCCGCGACGGGAAAACAGCTCAAGGTTTCATCGAGCAATGCTGCATACACCGCCGTGTTCGGGAAGGGATTGGCTGAGCTCGCAGCTGAGAATGAAAAAGTCGTTGCGATTACTGCAGCGATGCCGAGTGGAACGGGTACAGGAATTTTCGCGGCCGCGCATCCTGATCGATTCTTCGATGTTGGAATTGCAGAAGGTCATGCCGTGACTTTCGCAGCAGGCATGGCAACGCGCGGAGTGCGACCTGTCTGCGCGATTTATTCCACGTTCCTGCAGCGCGCGTACGACAACGTGATTCACGACGTGGCGATTCAAAAATTGCCCGTGGTATTTGCGATGGATCGCGCGGGCGTCGTCGGCGAAGACGGCCCCACCCACATGGGTCTGTACGACATCGCATACATGCTTGCTGTTCCGGGAATGACCGTCGCCGCGCCGAAGAATGGCCGAGAGATGCTTGGCCTTTTGCGGACCGCCGTCGCACACAATGACGGGCCGTTTGCTTTCCGATATCCACGCGATGCAGTGCCGGATATTGTTCCGCCCATCTCGGAAATCGACGCGGTTCCATATGGAACGTGGGAGATCCTAAAGAGCGGCGCGGGAACGCGCGACTCGGGCGGCGGACTCGCAATCCTCGCGGTGGGAACGATGGTGTTGCCGTCAATTGCAGCTGCCGAGATTCTCGCTGTCGAGGGAATCAGCGCGACCGTCGTCAATTGTCGTTTCTTGAAGCCTTACGACAGCGCGATGCTCGAGCAGATTCTCGCCGACAATCGCTACTTGCTTGTCGTTGAAGAAGG
>JBGQKT010000242.1:0-4024 GCA_041499635.1 Gemmatimonadaceae bacterium | reverse complement strand
CGAAGGTCGATAATCGATTGCGTGTTGTCGGCACCCACTTCGCGAATGGTTGTGATGCCGCACGCGAGCCAGATATTCAGCTCGTACTGCAATGGTTGGGGAATCCCGCCGCGCTCGTCCTGGACGTGCGCATGTTCGTCGATGAGTCCGGGTAGAACGTATTTCCCTGTTGCGTCGATCTCGGCATCACCGGGAGCGGGCCGCTTTGCGACACCGCTCCGTACGGCAACGGGGTCGAGGAACACCACTTGAGCGATGTGATTTCCCTCGACGACGATGTCCGCTGGACCGGATGACGGCGTTCCGTTGCCATCGACGATCGTTGCATTCCTGATTACGAGTCGAGTCGCGCGTTTACCATGAATTGGAGGGGCCGCCGATTGTGCGATGCTCGCAATCGGCATCGCGAACGCAATCAACATCGCTATGAGATTCAACCTTCGCACAAAAGTCTCCAAGTATCGTCGGGCATGAAGATACGAGCCGGACGATTACCGAGACAGAGAGAACGGCGCAGGGAGACAGTGAGGCGGTGAGAAAAAGCGGCGAACATCGAGCAATGTTCGCCGCTTTTTCTCACCGCCTCACCGTCTCCCTGCGCCGTTCTCTCTAATCTCTACTTGTTCAGTTTGAACACGAACGACTGCTGCACCACCTGCGATACCCTCGTTACACCAATCTGCGCAGCATGGAATCGCATTCCCGACAGCGCGCGGCGCAACGCCGATACGAACGCCGGATTTGGGTCATTCAAAACTTTGAATGTGCCTGTCTCGACTCGGCCGTTCTCGTTCACGACAAACTGCGCCTGGACTTCCCCCTCGATTCCGCTCGATCTCAACGACTCGGGATATTCGACCTGCGTTCCGGAAATCGCCTCGACCTGCTTCTCTACCTGGAAGTCCATGTACGGCTTGTCAGGATTAATCGCCGCCTTCCCACCTTCCTTGTCGCCTTCGCTTCCTTCCTTTCCTGACCCACTGCCGCCCTTGACGCCCTTCCCGCTAAAGTCGGCTTCATCCGTCACCTTTGCCGAGAGGTCGACCTTTGGAAGCTCGGTCGGAACGTTGACCGGCGCTTCGAGGACTTTGAATCCCTTCGGCGGCGCGACTTCTTCCTTCGGCGCCGGCGGTAATGGCGCCGGATTATGCTCCGTCACCTTCTTGACCTTCGGCGGAGGAGGCGGCTCTTTTTTCACTTCAGGCGGAGGAGGCTCCTTCTTCATCTCGACGAACGTCACCTTCTGCTCGCGCTTCTCTTTGTCCTTCGCAACGCCGGCACGCGCCGTTGCGTAAATCGCGAAAAAGAGAATCGTCGAATGAAAGATCACGCTAAAAACCATTCCCCCTGGATTGCGCTTTTTTTGGGGTTTCGATTCGAGTAGGGTATTCATCATTGCGGGCACTCCGGTGGAGAACAACACCTTTTACATAGGCAAGTGCCCTGCCACAGATGCGCCTTTTTTTTTCTATTTTCAGTTGACAATCGTCGAGTAAATACAAGGAAGAAGCATTCTGCACCGTCGCTACATTTCTTCTTGATCAAAAAAAACTTTCAACGGTAATGGAATGACATTTCGCAGAATCAGGCGCAGCGCTTTTTTGGCAGAGCTTCTTTCCCTCGCAGCGCTTGTCAGCGGATGCACCAAGACAGTCACTGAACCGGATGTCGCGCTCTGCGGAGGCACGCGCGGCGCGCCCACGGCGCTCAGGCACGATCCGATTCTCTTCGTCCACGGTTACGGCGGAGCGAAAGAGAATTTTTGTACGATGGTCGCCGTTTTTCGCTCAGACGGATGGAGTGACAACGAGCTCTACGGGTACGACTACAGCGTCGTCAACTCATTCGCGACTGACGCTGAAGAGATTCGATCGCAGGTCGACGCGATCCTCGCGCGAACGGGAGCAACCAAGGTCGACATCATTGCGCACTCCGCGGGCAGCGTTTCATCCCGCTACTACATCAAGAACCTCGGCGGCGATGCGAAGGTCGATGCGTGGGTGTCACTCGCCGGTCCAAATCACGGGACGGACGATGCGAACAACTGCTCATTCACGCCGTGTGTCGAGCTTCGACTTGGATCGGCATTTCTCGCCGCGTTGAACTCGGGCGATGAAACCCCCGGCTTCGTTCGTTATGGGACGTGGTGGTCGCCGTGCGACGAGACGATCAATCCCGACAATAGCGTGCTTCTCGCGGGCGCGACCAATCACCAGACGTCATGCCTCGCCCATTTCAATCTTTTGATCGATCCGTTGGTGTACGCGCAAGTGAGGAGTTGGATCGAGTAGAGAGGAACGACGTAACCTAGAACCCGCAGACAACAGGCTGCGGGGTTCTACGTTACGCTTTTTGCCCTACTAGAATCCAAAGTTTAAGCCCACCGACCCGTAGGTCCTAGCGTCCGCCGCTTGCGGCCCACTGAACTGATTGTAGGTGGGGATCTCTCCGCCACTCACCCGTCCAAGCTCTCCGACGATGCGAAAGATGGGAGTGTTGATCCACAGACTGCCGAAGAGATTCGTGCGGGACAATTTCTGCGTCAGTGCAATCGGACCACCGGTTCCACCCTGAGTGAGTGCGCGCGGCGCAATCGTCACGCTTATCGTCGCATCGGTGTCATACGTGTCGCGTCCAATTCCCGCCGCTCCGCCGAGGAAGAGAAAACTTTTTCCCGCGACGAGACGCCACGAGCGAGTCCTCGCCTTCAAACTATCGAGTACGAGTCGATCATCTCCCGAGCTGCCAACAACCTTGACCATTGGTAGCTCGCGGTTGAGATAGCTGAGCGACACGCCAGGAGTCAGCGCGCTTTCCTGAATGATGCCGATCTTCGCGCCGTAACCAACCTTCCACGATCCGGACGGAACGGAGATGTCGAGACTCGAATTGTTGTAAGACGGCAAGTACGCCGCGCTCACGAGTAGATCGAGTCCTCCCAAATGGGTGATTCCAAGTGGCAGACCGTTGAACAGTCCGATTGCGACATCACCTGTTGGAAGACCAAGTGCAGCATCGGTGATTGTATACGTGCTCTGTTCCGCTCCGCGCGTAGCCGGTACGACGCGATCAATATCAGGGAGTGACCCATTGATTGCGTTGCCGCGAATCCCGACAGAAAAATGTCCGAGCCCGCCGAGAGTGCCGGTGAATCCCTGCGTCGCGCTTCCACCGGCGACAATCGCACCTAGCTGCGGCGCGACATACTGAAAGAGATCGATCGCCTTCTGACACGCGTCCTGCGCGATCTTCGTGTTGTCGGGTTGTCCGAGGCCATTGAACGATCCCGGAGGACAGAGCGGACTGACGCCTTGAGCCGAAACAGTTTGCGCGCATACGATCAGGGCTGTAACGACAAAGCTTCTAATGCGAGTGGATGTCATAATCTCAACCTTTACGAATGGACACTTTTTGCTACCCCGGTACAAAGTTCTCGGGCCTTCTCGCCGTAACTCCGGAGTAGAATCGACGAAGGAACGCAATATCTCCGCCTGAATCGCCTGATGGATAAAACGGCGGACCAATGATGACGGCCTTCTTGCCATAATCGAAAGCAACAGGAACGATTGGAACTCCGGTGCCCGCCGCGACATGGTAGAAACCAGTCTTCCATTCCGTCACTTTCTTGCGCGTTCCCTCAGGCGCGAACACAAGAACTAGACGATCGTGCACGCGTAACGTGTCGATCATTTCCCTCACACGATCACGGCTTACCGAGCGATCGACCGGAATTCCCCCGAGCCACCGCATGATCGCCCCCATCGGGCCATGAAAGAGCGAGTCCTTCGCCAGATAAGCGACTCTGAGATGCAGTCCGAACAACGCCCCAACACCGACCAGGAAATCCCAGTTCGAAGTGTGGGGCGCCACGATGATCACGAACTTCGGTAGATCCGGCAGCGCTCCAACAAAATGCCAGCCGGTGAGCGTGTACGAAGTGCGCCCGAGCCAGTGCGAGAATGCGTTTCCTCGACTCGGTACGTTCGGGCCGAGCTTCGGAGCTTTCGTTAGCGCCTCGCCTTTG
>JBGQKT010000241.1:0-4025 GCA_041499635.1 Gemmatimonadaceae bacterium | reverse complement strand
CGCGGCGAACAAATCGAAGTGGCTCATCGCTTCGTACGCACCGGCGACAACATGATCGATCTGATCGGCTTCCGCGCTGAGCGCCGCGCAGTAACGCGCGAGAACTTCTTTGTCGGGCACGCGCTGATCGTTTGCAGCGGATTCGAACGCGAGGGCAAGTCGCTCGACTGCCCGCAGACTCCACGCGATCCCTGTCGAAAAAAGGGGGTCGACGAACGCGTACGCGTGCGGCAGCATCGCCCATCTCTCTCCTGTCGACTGTGTTAGGCGATGCTGAATGGCGGGATGAAATGCGATCGGCATGAGTGGCGTTGCATCGGCGAACGCGCTCGCGATTGTGGGATATCGCTCGAGCATCGCAGACCATATAGAAGCAGCATCGCTCCGATCCTCGTGTTTCAGCGACGCGAGACCCGTTGGCGTAAGCAGAAACCCTGCGCTCGTCACACCATCGTCGAACCGGAGCGAGTACATCCACCCCTCGTCGATCACGTGGTGTACGGCTGCCCAATCATCCGGGTATGGACCTTCGGGCATTCCTGGAAAAATGTCGCCCATAAGTCGAGCGCCATCGAAATGACTGAAGACGAGCGCAGAGCGCGTTTCAGTTTGCTCCATTCCTGAAGCAATCGAGAGCTGTCTCGCGAGAAAACCGCCGGGACCTGACGCGTCGATGAGGAAATTCGCGCGCAGCTCGAACGCGTTGCGGTCTCGAGTGCCGCTCACATGCACTGAGTCCGGTGTGACATCTGCGCCAGTAAGATTCATGCGATCGAGATACGTCACGCCTGCTTCGATTGCCTTGCGGACGAAATGATGATCGACATCAGCGCGCAACCAGTGCGTGTCCGAGAGTGAATCGTGAGGACTTGCTGCAACAAGCAATCGCTCGGAAGGGCAGCCGCGACTGGCAAGCGGTTCGTTCGGGTGATGCCGGTAAAATGTGAATCCGCGCTTAAGACCTCGGCGAAGACCAGGGAAATGCTCGAGCCAGCGGCCATGCGTTGCCAGTTGATAACAATCGTCCAAGCCGTAACGAGAACCAATACGCTCGAGCGAAAGATTCGCGAGTGGCGTTGACGACTCGCCGATTGCAAAGCGCGGGTGCGTACCGCGCTCGAGGAGAACGACATCGTAGCCCAGCACCGCAAGCACGCGAGCAAGCAGCGATCCGGCAAAGCCACTGCCAACGATCGCAACTTCACACGATTGTTTCACGTTCCTCCGCACGTGAGACAAGCAATCCGCGGTTCACTGCAACCGCTCAAGTTCATGCGTCGCAGACGATCGATGCGTTCCGACTTACAATCATCGCACGCGCCGAGGCGCTCAGCGTCCCACAAATCAGCGGTGACGACTGCATCAGAGAAATGCAACCACTGCTCGAGCGATTCCTCGAGCTGCGATAACGTCGACGGAGTAAAGTGACCGAGCGCCTGTAGTCGCTCCAGCTCCCCGTTTCCGCCGCGCACTGGAATAATCGACACGACAGCTGCACCGCGTTCGACGGCATACTCAACCGTGCGCACGGTCCATTCGATCGTCTCATCCACGCCAACGTATGGTGCGCCGAGCAATACGAACACGCGGAGGTCGATGTCGTTGTCGGCGAGGAGCTTTGCCGCCGAATCGAATCGCGCGAGATCGAGGTGCTTGTTGAGCTGCGCCGCTGCGACGGGATGAATCGTCTCGAGTCCCATCGCTACTTCGAGTCGGGCAGGAGAGACCTTCCGAGCGAATTCGAGAGTCGCCGGACCGATAGTATTTGCGTGTGATTCGACAGTGACGCCAGCGAAAGATCTGCTGAGTGTCGCAATTCCTACGATGTCTACTGCGGGAACTGCTCGCGTGTCGAAAAAATTGCTCGCATTGTAGAGCTTGAGGCGATCGGCGAACGGTTTTTCGCGCGTTCCAAGAATGTTCGCCAGCTGCGTTGTGAGAGCGCCGGGAGGTGTCGGCCCGTCAATCGTAAATTGCCACAAGTCGCAAAATGAACACGTGAACGGACATTCGGCACCGCTGAGAAAAACTGTGAGTGTGTGCTCGCGCTTGCCGTTGGGTCGTCGCTCATCCTCCAGCAAACTCCTCTGCGCAGCGTACGGATCGAGCTTGAGCTTCGGCGGACGCAGACTTCGAATCCGCCGGTCCACATCAGTCGTGCTCACACGACTTGAGCGTACAGCGTCTCGAAATGTCGGCGGTAGCGAGCTTCGTTTTGCGGGAACAATTGAGTGACTTGTTTTGCCGAGACGGATCCGTGCTGGAAGCGGCGCTTGGGAAACACGGGCATGTCGAGTCCCAATACCGACCGAATGCCGCGCGATACAATCTCTCCCTTCAACGCATACAGTCGCTCGTGCGATCCTTCCGTCAGCTCGGCGAAAGGAATCGCTTCTGCGACGGCGATAACCGAAGGACGCGTATACGGACTGAATCCATTGAAGCCATATTCGCGCGCGCACGCATAGCTCCTTACGCAGCCGCGACTGTAACCGCCGGAGTAGGTGAGCGAATGTTTGATTGACTCGACGCCCCAGCCTTCCTGATAAAGCATGCTGTTGTTCACGACACTGCGAATCGTGAGCTCGCTATTCTCCTCGATGGGATAGTCTTTGAGATTCTCATCGCCGCCGTCGCCGTCAACGAGTAGCTGCCACTCGGGATACCGGTCACGAATGCTGGCGAGCAACGCGAGGTTCACGGCGGCGCATTCGACGTCGAGCGCTTTGTAGTCTTCGATCACACTCACTGCGCGTAGTGGATCGAGCGCACTCGACGGGACGTCGATGATTTCCCCAAGGATTTCGAGATTCGTGCGAGTGAGAAACTCGCGCGTCTGTTGTGCGTCGTCGCCTTCACCGTCTATTGAAAGCGTGAACGCTTTCACCTTCGCGGGCGATTGCCCTTCGTTCAACAGCAGCTTGTACAGGCAAAGCAGGATCGCGCCGCTGTCGATTCCGCCGGAAAATGGAATTCCGATCGGAGCCGCTGAATCCTGTGCGACCAGCCATCGATGCAGCTCATTGTAGACGGCCTCGATGTAATGTCGGCCGATGAGATCGAGATCCGCCGGCAACGTACCGCGTGGCGGAGCGAAGAAACGCTGATGCACGGGATTTGGATCGGGACATCCGACGAGACGCAATGTCGTCACATGATGCGCCGGAACCATGCGCGTGTAGCTCGGGTGGAATTGATCGGTCCATCCGTGACGAGCCAGCTCCGCTGCAATCTCGTCAATGCGATCGGCGACGATGAGCACAGGACCGTCGGCGGACTTCGCGAGAAAATATCGCATGGGACGATCGAGACTTCGCGCTAACAAAACGCGCTCGCCATCTTGTGCAAGGAGCGCGAATGAGCCGTCGATGTTTCGAACCGCATCCACATCACCGGAAAGTAAGCGTCGCCGAGCTTCAGATTCGTCGATTGACCAAAGGCGTTGAGACTCGGTTGGAATCAGGTTAATGACGCGGGAGATGTATCGCTGTTTGTTCATGCCTGTGCCCAGAGACGGAAACGGATTTTGAACGACAGGTCCGAGGTCTGAGGGGCCGAGGTTTCCAGGCGTCAGGCGAGGTCCCAGCGACAAAGCAATTCCTGAAACCTCATCTGGTACGTCGACACCTCGGCCCCTCAGACCTCGGACCTGTCGTTCAGTTCTGTCTCGTGAAAACATACCTCTCGTGTTGTACTGCTGCTATCTTCTGCGCTCTCATGCGACCCTCACGCTTGTGCGCGTTTCTCCTTCTGTCCCTCGCGGGCTGTGCAAGGAAGGATCATCCCTTATTCAAGCTTCTGAGCCCCGATGAAACCGGCGTCACTTTCGCCAATACTATAAAGACCGACGACTCGCTGAATGTTCAGAGCGACGTCTACGTCTACAACGGCGCCGGCGTAGCGGTCGGCGACATCGATAACGATGGACTGCCCGACATTTTCTTCGCCGGCAACATGGTGTCCAGCCGCCTGTACCTGAACAAAGGGCACATGAAGTTCGAGGACATCACCGAGAGCGCTCACGT
>JBGQKT010000240.1:0-4041 GCA_041499635.1 Gemmatimonadaceae bacterium | reverse complement strand
GGTCAACCACTTTTCCAATGAGATAGCTCCCGAGCACTGCAGGGATCGTCAGAACAACAAAAAGCGTTGCCTCGGATCCTTCCTTGAAACCCATCCCGAAAACCGCGTATAGCGCCATATACGAGACGATCGTCCCCATCGCATCCTGATAGACGAACGACGTGAGAATGAAACGGAGCGATCCCGGATACGTCTTCGTTTCCTGCAGCGTCGCTCGGACGGCGCGAAATGCCTCGCGCCAAGCCACGCTCATCTTTTCCGTGATTGCGTGATGGTCGCGACAGAAAATGAATAACGGAAGCGAGAATACGAGGAATAAAATCGCCGTCGGCACGAAAACAGAGACGCGTCCGCCGACGCCCGCGTAGGGAATGGATCGCATTGCGTGGAGGATCCCGGGCGACACTGGCCCGAGAAGCGGGAGCGAGCCCTGAAAAAATGGAAACGCGACAAGCACCGCCGTGATCGCGCCGACGTAGCCGAACGCGGCGCCGAGTCCCGAGAGTCGTCCCTGCTCGTTTTTTGGAACGAGATCGGGCAGCATCGCGTTGTAAAACGGCTGCGCGCCCTGATACGTGTAGTTCGCGATCACAAACGCGGCCAGCACCCCAAGTAGAGGCAGCGTCATTTCATCGCCCGGAGCGGGCAGCCCATTAGTGCCCACGACGCCCACACCAATCAGCGGCAACCAGCGTTCGCCCAGAACACCAATGAGCGCGGTCGAGATGCAGGCAATTAGTGTGAATCCCACAATCCATGGCTTTCTCCTCTGAGTTGCGTCGGAGATGGCGCCGAAAACTGGAATCGACACAACAACCAATACTGAGGCGATCCCGTTGACGGTTGCTAAGAGCGTATTCGAGCGATGGAAATCGGAGACGATCCAGAGCGAAAAAAAGAGCGTCGCTATGTTCATCGAGAACACGGTGTTCGCAAAATCGTATAGCGCCCACGATATGCGTTCTCTCGCGGGGGCTCGCTCGACCGTCACGTTCTGCAGTTGATTCATCGGGCCTCAGTTACCGCCTATCGGTTACCGGGTATCGGTTCCCGGGTACGGGCACGGTTACGGATAACGGTTCCCGGGTCAGTTCGTAATACGTACCGCTACGTAGCCGCAAATGATTGAAACAATTGCGACCCCTTCGCTCGTTGGGGCTTTGTATGCTAATCGAGGCATCAAACGTGTTCGCAATCATCCTCCTAATCGCCGCAATCAGCATCGGGAGCCGCGTTATCATGGGCAGCTGGGCGCGACGAAACACCGGCGGTCCTACCGCCTCCGTTCGCCTGGCAAGAATGGAGGAGAGAATTCAGAGAATCGAGGAAGCAACAAGCGGCCTCATATCCGAATTCGCTGCAGTCCGCGAACGAGAGCGATTCATGACTCAGATTGTCGAATCGCGGTCGCGAAAAGACGCCGCAGCAGCGGCAGTGGCGAGCACTTCTCCTGTTTCAAAGCCTGCTGAAGACACGACGTCGCCCTTTGTGGTGCAGACAGTCTCCGCGGCGCGCCGCACTCAATAGCACTTCCCTCCAGGCTGGCGCCTTTCTGCGCATTGTGACAGTGTTCGGGTAACAATCTCCCGTCGCCCGGAGCGCACGTCGTCGTCCATGAAGCGATCAGCAATTCTTGCTGTTGCAGTAACGTCGTTCGCGCTTTCCTGCAAAGACAGCACGGCGCCAAAGGCGGGTCCACCGGCGAACATCGTGCTGAGCGGCTCTGTTGACGCAATCGGAGTTGCGGGAGAGCAAACCTCGCTCAAGCCCACAGTTCTCGTGACAGACGCGCAAAATCGTCCGGTTCCCGGGGCGATGGTGATCTTCACTGTGCTCAACGGCGATGGCAAACTCGACGCTGCCGTCCAGACGACGAGCTCACTCGGCATCGCAAAGGTCGGTTGGACTCTCGGAAAGAGTTTCGTAATGAATCGCCTTCGCGCTGAGATTCCGGGTTTACCCGGGGTTGACTGGCGCGTAAAGGGCATCGCGCCTGATTCCGGGATAGTGGCGTTCGACGTCGCTGATCCCGCCGGCGACACCGCAGCGCGCCCCGCCGGAAAAAGTCCCGCGATCGACATTCTTCGTGTTCGCGGCGATTTCAAGCGCGACTCTCTGATCCTGACTCTGACTTTTGCGTCGCCGGTGCGCGCAGGCAACTCCGATACCTTCAACTCCCTCGGCGGTGAGATCGAGCTCGACATGGATGACGACGCGTCGACAGGGTACGGTCCGCCCGATAGCAATTTTTACGGAGCGTCTGCGAACCTCGGAGTCGACTACGTTGTCAACCTGTTCGATTCATTCGCGACGGGAGTTCTCGTCTTCAGCAAATTCGGTTTCACGCGAGCTCTCATTTCATATCCGGGAAACTCCGTCGTGATTCGGATGCCGCTCACGATGGTCGGCGACGATGACGGCAACTTCTCGCTCGCGATAAACCTCGGCCCATTCACGTGGGCGAGCGACGTTTTTCCCAATGCCGGCCAGCTCGTGACGAGGAGGAATGGTCCCTCGGCGACGATCATTTCGCGCTCTGTGATGTTTCTCCCGAATTCCGGCCGCGAACAGCCTGCCTGGAAACCGAAGAACCTTCCGGGCTGGTAAACGGAACGTCCGGTAACCGGTTATCGCGTTACCAGCCGGTCCTGAAGCTCTCGGTGAATTCCAACCCAGGGAGCGTTTGGAATATTTCGGAGTCCGGTTGCCCATCGCTGACTCGGCATCAATCGAGACTCGATTCCCATCCGGATCTTCGACTCTGATTGCCGGATTCGGAAAGTGTAGCGCTGCTCACCTGTTTGATTGGTGATGATCGGCCGTCCTCTCTCGTCCCTCCCACCGCTGTAGAGAGCCACCGACACGTCGACAGGCCGCCACTCGGTGCGAATGTATCCGCTCTCCTTGTCGAGAACGCCTATCGCCGCGCGCTCGGAAACAACGTCGATGACCGTCTTCCACGTTCGATCGTAGTCTTTTGACTCAATGGGGATATCCACCCAGAAAGGCCAATCAGTGACCGTGATTTGCGCCGGCAATCCAGTGAGTCCCAGGGGCTCGACCACCGGTGGCGGCGCAGACGCGCATCCCACCGCTACACCAATGACAAACAGTCCTGCACAGTAACGCGAAACAATCATCACGACCTCCAATACACGATTTTCGAGTGCGTCAGACGCACGCGACGAATTGCACAGCTTTCGAGGTCAATGTTACGGTGTGGAGCGCCGACGCGCAAAGAAATCAGTCGGCGAGTCTGGTCCCGCTAGTGCGACGATGTCGTCTCGGGCTTGGTGATGTGCGTCGCGACTCGGCAGAGAACCCAGAGTCGCTCTTTCGGAAGATTCTCCCATCCTTCGGGGGCCCACACCAGTCGGCGCTTTTCGCCGTCTTCACTCTCGAAGCAGAGCCATCCATTCTCGTAGCCCATCGCGACATGAGTGCGGGGCCGGAATGGGTTCACCCGTCGATCGGGTTGCATGCGGCGGTCTTTCGAGGCATACGTCGCGGCGGCACGCGCATTGTCAGACCGCCTGTCTTTTTTGCGCCGCTCCTTCGACGTAGGACGGACGAACCACACGTCCCATCTGTGCCCATCTGGATCAACAAAATTTCGAAAGCTCATTTTTCGCACCGCCTGCAGGTTCAACAGTTCTAGCCTACCCGCAAGACAGTTGCCCAATCAAGGCGATCGAGACCACAAATTTCAAGAAATATCGTGCCTTCGAGTTAGCGATACGATCAGCGGCTTTACGCCTGTTTTGGAAACATTTGCCTCACTTTCCAACAACGCAAAAAAGCGATCCGGATCATTCCGGACTTCGCGCGCATCTCAGCGTGACTCATTTCGACTTTGGTCCGTTGAGCTTTCGTAAAAGAAATTCTGCGATCGCGCTGTCTGCCTTCACTGAATTCGCGTGACGCATGAAATGGTGCGTGTCATCCGGGATGATCATCTCCTCGAATGTCACGCCCTTCTTCGCGAGGCGCCGCTCGAGATCGATGGTCTGCCCAAATCGCACGTTGCGATCATCGTCACCG
>JBGQKT010000239.1:0-4093 GCA_041499635.1 Gemmatimonadaceae bacterium | reverse complement strand
CGCTTCCACCAGGCGGCACTAATCCACTTTCGGCGCTCAAGGACTCGATGCCGACGGTCGGCGCGTGTAACGGGGCGTACGGTGCATACGCCAACTTCGGAGGCTCGACTTTGAGCCCCGGCACCTACTGTGGTGGCATCGGGATCGATCACGGCGGCACAGTCACGCTCCAGCCCGGCCTGTACATCATTGCGGGCGGCGGTCTTTATTTTAAGAGCGCGACAGTTATCGGCGCCGGAGTGACTTTCGTGTTTACCAACGCGCCTTCGGCAAACGGTGGGTCAGCCAACTTCAGCCTCCCTACTAATTCGCCGCCGAGTTCGCTGAAGGAGGCGAATGTAGTGATCGATATGGAAGTGAATTCGGATGTCCGCCTTACCGCAATGACCACCGGAAAGCTTCCTGGCGTGCTGTTTTATGGTGATCCGGCTGCCGGTGTAGCTGGAACAGTTTACACCGACTACCTCTACAGCAGCTCGGCCACAGCTCTTTATGGCACCGTGTACATGCCGAATGTCTCACTTTCCGCTAAATCGCACAGCGATTTAACGATCAATGGCGCTGTTGTTGTCGATAAACTTGCCATCAGAACGGGTAACGAGAACATCACCATCAAAGGGCCAAGCTCCGGCCCGAATTACTACAACTTCAAGGCGCCGACGATAGTCGAGTAACGGGATCGGCAGTAGAAGAGAAGCGCGTCGTAAGACGCGCTTTTTTTTTCGATTTATATTCATCGTGAATGCTTCTCAAACGACTCTACGATGAAAAGCTCGCGCAGGCGAGCTATCTGATCGCCTGCCAGGAAACTGGTACGGCGCTAGTCGTCGACCCTCTGCGTGACGTCGGGCGCTACCTTGCCCTTGCTGCCGAGGAGAAGGTGAGGATAACCGACGTCACCGAGACGCACATTCACGCGGACTTCGTATCCGGCGCGCGCGATCTCGCTCGAGCAACAGATGCGCGCCTGCATTTGTCTGACATGGGTGGAGCCGACTGGAAGTACAGTGAAACCGGCAACGATGCCGACATGCTTCGAGACGGATCGAGCTTCATGGTCGGTCGCGTTCGCATCGATGTTCTGCACACACCGGGTCACACGCCGGAACACCTCACGTTTCTCGTCACTGATTGCGCCACGGCAAATGCGCCGATTGGCGCGCTTACCGGCGATTTCATTTTCGTCGGCGATGTCGGACGACCTGATCTCCTCGAGCGCGCGGCGGGAATAGCCGGCACTAAAGAAACTGCAGCACGGGATCTTTTCCGATCGCTGCAGCGATTCAAAACACTTCCGGATTATCTCCAGCTCTGGCCCGGACACGGCGCCGGCTCCGCATGCGGCAAAGCACTCGGCGCAATGCCATCGAGCACGCTCGGGTACGAGCGACTCTTCAATTGGGGACTCGCCGAGAATGATGAGGAATCATTCGTCCGTCAGGTTCTAAGCGGACAGCCTGATCCGCCGGCGTATTTCGCGATGATGAAACGAATCAATCGCGATGGTCCGCCAGCGAAGCCGGATATTCCGCCGGCGGACATCACCGCGCGAGAGCTCGCCAGCGAGCTCGCTCATGGCGCTCTCGTGATCGACACGCGGCTTGGAGCCGACTTTGCCAGGAAGCACGCGTCAGGGAGTATCAACATTCCCTACACGAAATCATTTCTTACTTACTCCGGCTCGATACTTCCGTACGACCGCGAATTGTATCTCATCGCCGGCAATGATAACGCAGACTCCATCATTGACGATCTCGCACTGATCGGGATCGATCGAATCGGCGGCGTCTATTCATGCCGATCGATCGACGAGCTCGCGTCGGCAGGTGTTGCGATGGAATCGACACCGCAGCTGACGACCGACGAATTGAAAGACCGCCTGTCTCGCAACGGGCAGATCGTCGTAGACGTTCGCGGGAGCGATGAGTGGGATCACGGACACATTCCCGGCGCCATTCACATTCCCCTCGGC
Source organism: Gemmatimonadaceae bacterium (assembly GCA_041499635.1). GTDB lineage: Bacteria > Gemmatimonadota > Gemmatimonadetes > Gemmatimonadales > Gemmatimonadaceae > UBA4720. The sequence continues at coordinate 2,121 of JBGQKT010000239.1, read as the reverse complement.
TCGCTCGAATCGCGCCTTGACGAAATTCCAGGAAGTGGCGAAATAGCTGTGCACTGCCAGGGCGGAACACGCTCGGCAATTGCAGCGAGTATTCTGCAGAAAAATGGAATCGCTGTTGCGAATGTCACCGGCGGTTTTCGCGAATGGGAACAATCCGGCGGACAGATAGAGCGAGACGGTCAAGGGCACACATAGAGCAATGACGCACCCAATGCCGCCGAGGATGGTGTCTCGCGGGCGGCCGACAGACGAAACAGCGCCGACGTGGCGTGAGCGACTCGAAGCTCTCCGATACGTTCCACCACTTGTCAGGATGATCTGGCGAACGCATCGCGGCTATACGGCGTCGATGCTGACACTGCGATTCGCTCGCGCGTTCGTGCCGGTATCGACGTTCTGGGTCGGCAAGCTGATTCTCGATACGGTTCTGGCGGCGCGAGCCGGCCACGCGACATACGCACTCCTGTGGAAGTACGTCGCCTTCGAAATCGCTCTCGTCCTGACGGGCGAGATTCTCGCGCGCGCGTCGTCGCTCATCGAAAGTCTCTTGAGCGATCTCTTCTCGAACGACATGAGCGTCAAGCTGATGCACCACGCGGCGACGCTCGACCTCGCACAATTCGAAGATCCCAACTTTTACGATCATCTAGAGCGTGCGCGGCGACAAACAGTCGGGCGTATTGCACTGCTGACACAAGTTGTGTCGATGAGTCAGGACGCAGTGACTCTCATCACCCTTGGCGGCGCGCTGGTCGCATACAGTCCGTGGATGTTGCTGCTGCTAGTCATCGCAGTGCTGCCGAGCTTTCTCGGAGAAACGCACTTTGCGGCCCTTGGATATTCCCTGCTCTTCCGCTGGACGCCCGAGCGACGCCAGCTCGACTACCTCCGCTTCGTCGGCGCAAGCGATAAGACCGCGAAGGAAGTCCAGATGTTCGGTCTCGCACCGTGGCTCACGGAGCGCTACCGAGTTTTGTCGCAAAAGTTCTACGACGAGAACAAGAAGCTTTCGATTCGCCGGGGAATCGTCAGCGCCCTGCTCTCGATACTCGGGACAATCGGATATTACGCTGCGTACGTCGTGATTCTGATTCGTGCCGTCAAGGGCGAGATCACGCCGGGAACTCTCGTCTTTCTCTCGGCATCGTTTGCACGCGGGCGAGACACCATTCAGGGGATTCTTCTTTCAGCGAGCAACGTATACGAGCAGGCGTTGTATCTGAGAGATCTTTTCGTGTTTCTCGACATGCGTCCGACGATTGCGTCATCGCCCGATGCGAAGCGTGTCCCGCGGCCGATCACGGATGGATTTGTTTTCGAGGATGTGAGCTTCAAGTATCCCGGGAACGATCGGTGGGCAGTTCGAAACGTGAGCTTCTCGCTAGAGCCGGGAGAGCGAGTGGCGCTTGTCGGCGAAAACGGCGCAGGCAAGACAACGCTCACCAAGCTGCTCGCGCGATTGTACGAGCCAACCGAAGGACGGATTCTCCTCGATGGTGTCGATCTCCGCGAGTACGACCTTGCGGACTTGCGACACGCGATCGGCGTCATCTTCCAGGATTTTGTTCGTTACGACATGCGCTTCGATGAGAACATCGGTGTCGGTGAGATCGAATCAGTGCGCGATGCCCTCGAGAAAAACAACGGCGTACCCGAGAGTATCAAAATCGCGGCTACAAATTCACTGGCAGCGTCGCTGCTACCGCGATTTGAAAAAGGGTATCAGCAGATGCTGGGGAGGCGCTTCGAGGAAGGAGTCGATCTCTCAGGTGGCGAGTGGCAGAAGATCGCGCTCGCGCGAGCGTATCTGCGCGACGCGCAGGTATTGATTCTCGACGAGCCAACGGCGGCTCTCGATGCGCGAGCAGAGTATGAAGTTTTTCTTCGATTCTCCGAGCTGGTTGCGGGCAGAATGGCGATTCTCATCTCGCACCGATTCTCGACGGTGCGAATGGCCGATCGAATTATCGTGCTGCAGCACGGGACAGTCGTCGAGCAAGGCACTCATGAAGAATTGCTCGAGCGTCGAGGCTTGTACGAAGAATTATTTCGGATGCAGGCCGCAGGTTATAAGTAGGCTTCTCGCGGGTGAAATGTAGGGAGGGAAGTTTTTCGGGATCT
>JBGQKT010000238.1:0-4098 GCA_041499635.1 Gemmatimonadaceae bacterium | reverse complement strand
GCAATCTGCCCGTAAGTAGCCACGCGTCCGCGCGGAATCTTCGAGATAACTGCCTGGATTCGTTGATGTAAGGAAGCCAATACAGTGGCCCTCACGGCGGTTCTTGACAGATTTAATCTTGATCGTAAAGTAGGCTCAGAAGAACTCTTATTCGAGTAGAAAAAAGAAACGCGCAAAGGAGCAGTAGCGAAAAAAAACTCTGAGGCGGAGGCAACATGGCGACGACGGTCCTTGATGATGTGAGACGCGTGTATCGCGGTGCGTGGTGGGCGCTGGTGCTTCGTGGTCTGTTGTCGGTCGCGATCGGGGTTTTCGTTTTCGTGCGACCACTTGAATCAATCGCCGCGTTCGCACTCTTGATTGCGTGGTGGGCGCTCTTCTCAGGCACCGTCGAAATTATGCACGGCATCGAGATGCGATCGGTGATGAGCCACTGGTGGGTGATGCTCCTCGGCGGCCTGGTGAGCGTCGCGTTTGGAATCGCGTCACTGATTTACTACCCGGTGCTCTCACTCACGTTCGCCGTCGTTTGGGTGGCGTGGTGGCTCACGATCACCGGCGTTCTAGGGCTGTACGTCGGCATGCGACAGAAGCAGATCGGGCTGCCATGGGGATGGACCATCGCGTTCGCTGTTCTTAGTGTCGCTGCGGGACTGTTCGCCCTGCTCGTGCCGCCGGTCACACTCGCGGCGATCATGGGCTTGATCGCGGGCTTCGCGATCGTATCCGGGGTCGCGCTGCTCGTTGCAGCGTTCACCATGCGCCCCTAGTGCACGTGTAGAAGAGCAAATGTTCGTTCTCATTCGCACGATTACCTACGCAACACTGTTTATCGGGTTCCTTCTAGTTTTCCTGCCGGGCCGCGTTCTATCGTGGTCCGGGATTGTTCGCCCGGAGAATATTGGTGTAGCGCAAATCGTCGGCGTGATCGTTGGAGCGAGCGGCGCGTTGCTCGCGCTGTGGTGCGTTTTTACTTTCACCTTTGCTGGCAGAGGCACGCCCGCTCCATTCGACCCGCCGCGATTACTGGTAGATGTTGGACCATATCGATATGTGCGAAATCCGATGTACATCGGAGCGGGACTCGCTCTCGCCGGCGCGACACTCTTCTACCAATCGTGGGCGCTCCTCGGATATTGCGCACTCTTCGTTTTGATCACGCATCTTTTTGTGACGATATACGAAGAGCCCACACTCCGCCGCACGTTCGGCGAATCATACGCGCGTTACTGCGAGCGCACGCGGCGCTGGCGGCCTGTGAGGAAACCCTCGGGCCTCACCTGACGCCTGGCGGCCTCGGCTCCTGTGACCTCGGACCGGACAGCGCCGTGACGGTACGTATGAAGCGACCAAATCGCGCACGCACAATGTTCCAGTAGGGACATTGTTCGATGCGTGGTCCGATGCGAATTTCCGCAAGCGATGGCTCGACGGCGCGGCGGTGAAAGTGCGAACCGCCACCGCGCCGAAACCGAAGAGGATTGGATGGAGCGACGGTACAATTGTCGCCGTCGGCTTCTTATCGAAAGGAAAAACAAAGAGCTCGGTTGCGGTGCAGCACCCGAAGCTTCCAGACCGCGAGACTGCAAATCGCCTCAAGGAGTATTGGTCAAAACGGTTCGATTCGTTGACTGAGGTGTTAGCCGACCAGTAAGAATCGGATGCGCGCCCGGGATTTTCTCCGGGCGCGCAACAACCGGCTCCTATTTTTTGTCTCCGGGTGACTTATAGGCGATTGACGAGGCCTTTTTCAGCGCTGCGAGCGTCTCATCAACCGTCAGCAAGACAGTCGTCTGTAACGAGCTCAGCGCTCCGCCGGCGGTGATTGCGAGCGCAGCTGCGGCCATCGAGACGTTATCCGGCGCCTCCCACAAGTTGTATCCGTCGTGATCGCCGAAGGCATACCAGAAACCGTGGAGCTTTCCGCCGACCGATTCGATGTACTGCTTGGCAGCGGCTCTACGGTCTTCAGGATTCTTCATGAGCTTCGCCCACGTTGCCGGCGTGTAACTGAACCTCGTCAGATAGAGCGGCATTGATGTTCCTCGTTCGCGTTTCAGCAAAATCGCTGCAATTTCGACGCCCATCGATTCGACGCGACCGTACTATTTACGTCGCCTCGATTTTGTAGATCTCCCGCCGGCCGTGATCGACAAGATCGTGATAGTCCTTCATGATTTTTTCCATTTCCTTCATCGATTCGGGATCCATGCCCGCACCCTGCATCGATTCCTCGAACGTCTTCATGTCCGGCACTTCCATTTCCGCAACGAGCGTCCAATAGCGCTCGCCAGAAAAGTCGGTCATGAGGCGCATCTTGCCCACGCCGCTTTGGGGTAGCTTGGCCATAGCCTGAAATTTTTCCACGAGCGCTCGAACCTTCCCCGGCTTGCAATGGAATACTTCGCGAACTAGTAGCATGATCCGTCCTCGGTTTGTGGTTTGGGAAATGCGGCATAACTCACCGCAATATCGGCGCCCTGAGTTCTTGCGTCGGAATCAACGATTACGCGATCTTCAAGTCCCGCGCATTAGCGGCAGCGGTAATTCCATTTCTCGATGGCGCATATGAGAGCAGATGAACTGATTGCGACGCCTCCTGATCACAGTGAGGCAGCGGACTACTATTTCACGTACATCGATCAGGTTCCGAAGGGAGACATCCGCGAGATACTTCGGGCGCAACTTCCGGAAATTGTTGAGCAGCTGAAAGGAATTTCCGAGGAGAAATCGGTGTATCGGTACGCGCCGGGCAAATGGAGCATCCGCGAAGTGGTGAGTCATGTGAATGACGGCGAGCGAGTTTTCGTTGGACGTGCGTTCTGGTTCGCGCGTGGCTTCGACAGTCCCATGCCGAGCTTCGATCAGGATGCTGGCGTGGCTGGTGCGCGCGCCGATGAGCGATCGTTGAAAAACCACATCGAGGAATTCGACGCGATTCGCAAAGCGACATTGGCTCTCTTCGATTCGCTCGCGGCCGAGGCGTGGAATCGTCGTGGCATTGCGAGTGACAATCCATTTTCGGTCCGCGCGCTTGCGTACGTCGTCGCTGGACACGCGACGCATCACATGAAGGTGCTGCGAAGACTGTATTCGTAACGACTCATCAAATGATGAGGTGCAAGTCTCCGAATTCATGCCAGAGATAACGATTTTGTATCGCGGCATCGTAAGCGAGCGCAATGTGATCACGATCTGCAAGGGCTTCGAGCATCGAGAGGTGTGATGCTCTTGGCTCGTGGAATCCCGTAAGAATCGCATCGACAACGCGGAGTCCTCGCTCGGGAGTTATCACCAGATCGGTCCAACCGGCATTGCTTTTGACATACCCATCTTCATCCGCGACGGTTTCGAGCGCGCGCACAACCGTCGTTCCGACTGCAACAATCCGCGCACCATCCGCGCGTGCCGCGTTCACCACATTCGCAGTCAGCTCCGGCACGCGATACCGCTCGGGATATGGCGGCTCATGCGATTCGAGGCTCGATACACCAGTGTGAAGAGTCACCGGTACAATGTGAACATCCTTCCGCCTGAGTCGCTCGACCATTTCATGCGTGAATCCACGGCCTACTGATGGCATTTCCGCGCTGCCGGATTCTCCCGCAAAGATTGTCTGGTAGAATGAGAGCGGCCACGACTTCCGAACGTATCCATATCGAATGGGTGCACCGAATCGAGCAGTGTATGTGATCACGTTGGCCGGGATCGCCAAATTGGCGACCCACAGTCTCACGGGTTCGCCTGGAAATCCAGTCGCGGCCGGCAAGTACGGCTCCACGAGAGTTGCAACGCCATGAGCCGGCAGGTGGATTACCTCACCAGCCTCCGCATCGAGAAGAGGAATCGTTCCCTTCTCCGAGTGCTGTCGCAACTCCACGACCCATTCGTGTTCTGAGATCGGAGTCGAGAGATGCAGAACAATGTCACTCCGCTCACCGTCAAGCGATTCCCGCTCGGCATCGAGAGCGGCGTTGAACGTCGCACTCGTGTTGACGACGACGACATCACCGGAGTTCAGAAAATCCGGGAAATCAAAGAATCGTGTGTGCGTGATCGCGTCATCTTTGATTCGTGAAACCATGAGTCGCACCTGAT
>JBGQKT010000237.1:0-4109 GCA_041499635.1 Gemmatimonadaceae bacterium | reverse complement strand
GTGAGGCCGCTCACCATTTCGACCGCGGGGAAAACAGCCCGCGATCGCGAGCGAAATCTGCAGCGCGAGCTATCGGCAGTTCTCGAGGCGGGCGTACCAGCGCGTGAAATTCTCGCGATCGAGCCATTGCTCGACCGGCACGATGGAATCGAGATCGCGGCTGCCGCATTGCGTTTGCTGGAGCGTGAGCGAGCAATTCGAAAAAACATCGAGGCCGCTGCCGCTGCTGCGGCGCCACGTCCTGCTGCACCGCAGCGTCCTGAGCCGCCGCGATTCGCTCGGCGCGATGCGCCATCAGCGGGACGTCCTGACCGCGATCGCCGGCCTCCCCGCGACGCACGACCTTCGCAGGATCGCAGACCGTCGCGAGACGCCAGACCACCACGCGACCGCAGACCGCCGCGCGACCGCTCATGAGCCAATCGTTCCACCAGACGGGCGGCTGGATCGAAGTCATTGCCGGCGTGATGTTCAGCGGCAAAAGCGAAGAGCTGCTTCGTCGCGTGCGACGCGCGATCATCGCCCGAAAACGCGTGCAGGTTTTCAAATCCCGGCTCGATGAGCGCTACTCGGGCATATACACGGTATCGAGTCACGACGGTCGCACGTTCGAAGCGATTCCCGCCGACTCGTCGACTCAGATCTCGCAGCAGATCGACCCGATGGCGAACGTCATCGCAATTGATGAAGCGCAGTTCCTCGACGCCGGAATTGTCCCGCTCGTGACATCTCTTGCCGGCCGAGGAAGGCGCGTGATTATCGCGGGAACCGATACCGATTTTCGCGGAGAGCCGTTCGGATCGATGCCGCAATTGATGGCGGTCGCCGAAGTAGTCGACAAGCTCCACGCGATCTGCGTTCTATGTGGCGGGCCGGCGAGTCGCAATCAACGGCTAATCAGCGGGAAGCCCGCCCCGTACGACTCGCCGACTATCATGGTTGGCAGCACCGATTCTTACGAAGCGAGGTGCCGGATGTGTTTTTCGGCGCCTCGCCGGGACGCGGGGCAAGGGTCACTCCTCTAGCAGAAACCCTGTAAACAAACGTCGCAAAATCCCGCCAAATAGTTGTTGTTTACCTGCGGCGGAAATCACTCTAGGTTGCAGGATTATGAAGTCAAACGGCGCCCCCACGAGAGTCATTGCCTTGACCGGCAACATTGCCAGCGGAAAGTCCGCGGTTGCCGATCTTCTCGAGCGGAAGGGAGCGACCATCATCGATGCGGATGAGCTCTCGCGACAAGCTGTCACGCCCGGCAGTCCGGCGCTCGACGCAATCGTCGCGCGATGGGGACACGGGGTACTCAGTGAAGATGGGACGCTCGATCGCGCGGCACTTCGAAAGACTGTCTTCAACAATCGCTCTGATCTCGATGCACTAAATGAGATCGTACATCCGGAAGTGGGGCGGCGTCGCGAATCGGAAGTCGAAGCCGCTCGCATGAGAGGCGATCGCGTTGTCGTCTCAGTGATTCCACTTTTGTTCGAGCGACACCTCGCCGACGAATTCGATTACATCGTTCTTGTCGACGCGCCACGCGACGTTCGACTCGAGCGAATCGTGCGTGATCGCGGATTGGAGACAGCGGAGGCGATGGACATGATCGCCTCGCAGATGCCCGCGGAGCTGAAGCGTGCGCGCGCCGATTGGGTCATCGAGAACTCAGGTTCTAAGAAAGACCTCGAGCGCGAAGTCGACAAATTGTGGGACGAGATCGTGCGCGACGACGTCCCGCTCAGCGCATCGAACGCGCCTTGACACCATTCTCCGCCTTCCGGTAGACTTCGGCTCCCAATCAGCTCGCGCGACGCGCGACGCAACAAATTCTCCCGCCGGAGTGCGCTGTGGCAAAAATTCCCCCTGATCTCAAGTACACTCCCGAGCACGAGTACGTGCGCGCGAAATCTGACGGGACCGCAGAGATCGGGATTACGGACTACGCCCAGGGAGAGCTGGGCGATGTCGTTTACGTGGAGCTTCCGAAGGTCGGCGCGAAATACTCGAAGCACGACGTGTTCGGGACGATCGAAGCAGTGAAGGCCGTGTCGGAGCTTTTCTCGCCGATCTCGGGCGAAGTCACGGAAATCAACGAGCGACTCGACAAGGAGCCCGCGCTCGTGAACACTGATCCCTACGGCGACGGCTGGATGATCAAGATGCGCGCTACAGACTCGGGAGAGCTGGACGCGCTTCTCTCGGCCGAGGCTTACTCAGCGCAGATCGGATAGAAAACGGATTTAGCGAATGAACGCCGATCAGGAGCAGAACTTCGCAGTTGCTGCTCCTGATCCGTTTTGATCCGTTAAATCCGTTTTCTACTTGAGCGCGTCTTTGAAGCTGACGCCCGCGCGAAAACCAGGGAGCCTTCGCGCTTTCACTTTTACTGTGCGTCCCGTGAACACGCTGTTCACGTCACGCGCTTTGTGTGACCGCCGGTCGAATGTGCCGAACCCGGCAATTGTAACTTTCCCGCCGCGCTTGATCTGTCGTGAGATGACGCCGTCGACTGGATCGAAGATCGCGTCCACCACGCGCTTGACATGCGTGGGTCGAAGCTTTGTCTGACGCTGCAGTGCTTCCAGCAGTTCCGCCTTGTTCATTGGCAGCCCCCGGGACAGCAGTTGGCGAGCTCAAAACATCATTGCGATAAGGTACAGCACACCTGGGAAGCCTGCTAGCAAGGCCGATTCAAGCTACCGCGGAACTACAGGTCCGAGGTCTCAGGCCTCGAGGATTCCAGGTGTGAGGTGAGGTTTCAGGATGCCAACTCACGTGCTCGCACCTCACCTCAAGCCTGGTGACCTTTGTACCTGAGACCTCGGACCTGTCCTTACGTCGTTGTTGCGTACGACTCAACCGGCGGGCACGAGCACATCAAGTTTCGATCCCCGTACGCGCTCTCGACCCGGGCTACCGCCGGCCAGAACTTGGAATCCCGCGTCCACTCCGCGGGAAATGCGGCGCGCTCACGCGAATACGAGTGAGCCCACTCGTTCGCGGTCACCCTCTGCAATGTGTGCGGCGCATTCTTCAGAAGATTGTCCTTCCGGTCGGCAGTCCCTTCCTCGATCTCTCGAATCTCCTCGCGAATCGAGATCATCGCGTCGCAGAAACGGTCGAGCTCGGGCTTCGACTCGCTCTCGGTGGGCTCGACCATGAGCGTTCCCGAAACGGGGAACGAAACCGTCGGCGCGTGGAATCCATAATCCATCAGGCGCTTCGCGATGTCTTCGACGTCGACTCCACTCGCGCCCTTCACAACACGCGTGTCGATGATGCACTCGTGCCCAACGGTCCCGTGAGCTCCTTTGTACAGAACGGGGAAATGCACGTCGACTCGTTTCGCGATGTAGTTCGCATTCAGGATCGCAACCTTGGTTGCCAGCTCGAGTCCAGGCCCGCCCATCAGCCTGATGTACGCCATCGAGATCGGCAGAATGCTCGCGCTTCCCCAGGGCGCTGACGACACTGCGCCGACCGCATGCTTTCCCGGAAGCGGAATAACCGAGTGCCCCGGAAGAAATGGAATGAGATGATTCGCTACTCCAATCGGCCCCATTCCCGGTCCGCCTCCGCCATGGGGAATGCAGAAAGTCTTATGAAGATTCAGATGACAAACGTCGGCGCCGATGTCTGCCGGACGACAAAGGCCGACCATCGCATTCATGTTTGCGCCGTCCATGTAAACCTGCCCGCCGTGCTCGTGAACAATCGAGCAAATCTCGACGATTCCTTCCTCGAATACGCCGTGAGTTGACGGATAAGTCACCATCAGCGCAGCGAGATCAGCGCTGTGCTGCTCGGCCTTCGCACGCAAATCAGCGACGTCGATGTTGCCCCGCTCGTCGGTTCGCACGACGACGACTTTCATTCCCGCCATCACCGCGCTCGCGGGATTTGTCCCGTGTGCCGACTGCGGAATCAAACAAACGTCGCGATGGCTCTCGTTGCGCGACGCGTGATATCCATGAATCGCGAGGAGACCGGCATATTCACCCTGCGAGCCGGCATTCGGCTGCAGCGATATCGCAGCAAATCCAGTGATCTCCTTCAACGCAGATTCGAGCTCGTCGAAAAGCTGGCGATAACCCTCCGCCTGATCGACGGGC
>JBGQKT010000236.1:0-4126 GCA_041499635.1 Gemmatimonadaceae bacterium | reverse complement strand
GAGTGTGCGTTTAGCTCTCGTACTGACCGCCGGCGCGTTCGCAGTTGGATGCGTCCCGACTCCGACGACATCGCCTTTGCCTTCATCGCAAGCGGCGACCACAACTCTATACATGCCGCGCGCAGTTAGAAAAGCGTACATCAAGGGAACCCGATCGCAGGACGGAAAGCCCGGCGCTAATTACTGGCAGAATCGCGGACGATACAACATCGCGATCACAGCGCTTCCACCGAATCGCACCGTAAGCGCCAGCGAAGAGATCACCTACTTCAACAACAGCCCTGACACAATCAGGATTCCGGTATTCAGACTTTTTCTCAACATTCACAAACCCGGCGCTCCCCGAGCCGGAGGAGCGAGAGCGACCTATCTCACTCCCGGTGTGCAAATCGATTCATTCGCCGTGAACGGACGGACGACTCCCTGGCCGGGCAATGAAACGACTTTCACGTTCCAGCGAGTCGGACTTTCGTCACCACTATTGCCACATGATTCGGTGCGTCTCTCGTTCAAGTGGCACTACGAAATTTCCCAGCGAAGCGGTCGCGAAGGGATGCTCGACTCGACGACGTATTTCCTCGCGTACTTCTATCCGCGCGTCGCCGTGTACGACGACTACAACGGCTGGGACACGATGACGTTTACCGATGGTCAGGAGTTCTACAGCGACTTCAACGATTACGATGTCGCTATTACGGTGCCAGCGAACTTCGTCGTATGGGGCACGGGAACTCTGCTCAACGCGTCGGATGTATTGCAGCCCGCGGCACTCGATCGGTTCAATCGATCGTTCAGCTCCGAGCAGACGATCAATGTCGCGACCAGGGCCGATATGGCATCAAAGGCGGTGACGAAGCAATCGACGAACACGTGGAAGTTCCGCGCCGCGAACGTTCCAGATATGACTTTCAATCTGAGCGATCACTACGTGTGGGACGGCGCAAGCGTTGTTGTCGATGAGTCGACACACAGACGAGCGAGCGTGCAGGCAGCGTACAACGATACAGCGACTGACTTTCATTCTATGGTGCAGTTCGGCCGACATGCACTCGATTGGCTTTCGCACAACTGGCCCGGCGTTCCGTATCCCTACGAGAAGACGACGATTGTCGAAGGTCAGGCTGGAATGGAATATCCGATGATGGCCAACGACGAGAGCTATGCTGATACGGCGTTCTCGCGTTTCGTTGTCGAGCACGAGATTGCGCACACGTATTTCCCGTTTTACATGGGCATCAACGAGAGTCGTTACCCGATGATGGACGAAGGTTGGGCGACCGCATTGGAGTACTTGATCGGCCTGGCGGATGTCGGCAAGCAAAGAGCAGATCGATCTTTCGAAACATTCCGCGTGAGAGGTTGGGCGACGAATACATCGCCGCTCGAGGATTTGCCGATCATCACTCCAGCCGATGGTCTCGGTCCCGGCGCATGGGGCGACAACGCTTACGGCAAAGCCGCACTCGGCTATCTCGCGCTCAAAGATCTACTCGGCGACGCGTCTTTCGGAACAGCACTTCACGCATTCATGGATCGGTGGCACGGGAAGCATCCGATTCCGTGGGATTTTTTCTACACCATGAACGATGTCACCGGCCGAAACCTGAACTGGTTTTGGAACGCGTGGTATTTCAGCAACGGCTATATCGATCTCGCGATATCAGGGGTCACTCACAGCGGCGGCGGATATTCTGTGACCATCGACAACATCGGTGGTATTCCCGCGCCAGCCGATTTCGAGGCGCATTACGCCGATGGCACGAGCGACGTCATTCACGAGACGCCTGCTATTTGGGAAGCGAATCTTCGGAGAGTGACAATCTCAGTTCCAACGAAGAAATCGCTGGAAGCACTCGTGCTCAATACCGGGATCTGGCTCGATGCAGACTCGACCAACAACAAGTGGTCGCAGAGTAAATAAAGATCAGGGCGGGTTCGTGTCAGTTCCCGGATCGATGGGCTCGCGATTTTTCTCGGGCTTGCCGAATGTCCAATTCACGCTGAACAGCAGTCCGCGAATTGCACGTGCGCGGTTCGATACCTGATAAAAACGCGGATCGATCGTCGTTGAGCCTTCACGAGACGTATTGAACGGATCGATTATGCGCAGCGTCAGGCTGATCTGGTCATCCATGAGTTTCTGTCGTGCGGCCACGCTGAACTGAGTCCGGCTGGCGTTCCGACCTTGTTCGACTGTCATTGCCGCCTGATAAGAGAACAAGGTCTGGAGATCAAAAGTCCTGGAGAAGCGGAACGACGCATTCGTGCGAGCTCTCCAGCCAAAAGTGCTGATTGAAAAACCGGGCGCGACATTCGCCGCATCGCTCACTTGTCGGAAAGCACTAGCGCCTGCGAATCCCGTCAATCGTCCTTCATTCAATGCGACGGTGGCGTCGCCGCCGTACGCGTCACTGGTGGAGATGTTCGCAAAAGTTCTGGTGGTAATGCCAGCGCTGTCGATAGTGCGAATGGTTCGAACCGCATCGAGAGTGCGACGGAAGAACGGCGTGATCTGAAGTGTCATCCGCTCGCCGTTGCGCTGAAGTCCAAGCTCGAGCGCGCGTATGTACTCGGGCTTGAGATACGGATTCCCACGCGAGAGGTTGAGCGGATCCGCGTAGTGTGCAGTCGGATCGAGCAAATCCGTGTCGTCGGGCCGCTTGACGCGCGTCGAATAGCTCAGCTTCACCTGATGCAAGTCATCGATGTTGTATGCGACGAGCGCGCTCGGAAAAAGGCTGTTGTATCCGTTGTCATACGTTACGCCGAGCGTTTTCAAATGAAACTTGGTCGTCGCGCGCTCGATTCGCGCGCCACCCTGCAGCTGGAACTTGCCGAGCTGCGCGCTGAGCATTCCGTATGCGGCGTTGACGAGCTGGTCGTACGTGAAATCGCTGATGCGACTCGAGTCGGGGAAGTATCCGCCGCGAATGTTGTCGAACAGCTGAGTGTTCAGCGTTGTTCGAAATTGCTGTAGCGATCCCTTGTATCCCGTTTCCATCCGCACTTCGCTCGAGAGCGGACGCGTGTAATCCAGCTTCAGAGAATTTTCACCAGGACGTTCGCGCGAATTCTGCTTCTCCTGCGAGGGCGCGCCGATCGGCGCTCCGGTCAGCGTCAGTGTGTGAGCGGTAACATCACTTGGGCCGCCCTCACCATCCCGCAAAACGCGAAGCTCGCCGGACAGCTTGTGACCCTTTTCGGCGAACGCGTGCTTGTACCCGAGCGTCGACTCGGCGTTGAACTCATTGTTCTCGCCAGTTGTCAGCCGATCGCTCCTGCCGGTTATCACGTGATCCGCATTCAGATCGCGATATGCGATGCCATAGCTCTGATCCTCATCGCGTGAGCTGTACATCATGTCCAGCGAAAGCTCGTCTTGCTCGCCAAATCGGTATCGCCCGCTTCCGGTGAGCGTGTGCGACAAAGGGAGCTGCAAGCGTGTCGCCGATTCTTCCAGATACGTTATCGGATTTTCAAAAGTGTTCTCGCGGAAGATCGATTCGGTGCGAGGACGGCGATCGCGCAGAAAACCATAGCTGCCGTAGAACGTCAGCGGGCCGCGTTGGAGTCCAAGATTGCCTCCGACATTTGCCTGTCGAGTCGTTGCACCGGACAAGGTCAGTCCACCGCTTTTGCCGGCGTCCGCTTCCTCCTTCAGAACGATGTTGATGATTCCCGCGACGCCCGTGGGATCATCGCGCGCGGAAGGGTTGGGAATCACTTCCACTTTCGCCACGACGTCTGCGGGGAGCTGCCCGAGAAAATTTCCCAGCTGCGCCGGCTTCAACGGACTTGGACGGCCGTTCAGCTGCACGATCACTCCGGAGTTTCCGCGCAGGCTTACGATGTTGTCGATGTCGACATCGACTGCCGGAACATTGCGAAGTACATCGAGCGCACTTCCCCCGCGCGTGGTTGGCATGTCCTTGACGATGTATGTGTTTCGATCCGGCGCGAGCTCGATTTTCTGCTGCTGGGTTGTTACCTGGACTGACTGCAGCTGGAGTGGCGCGGCAACGAGAGCTACCGTCCCAAGGTCGAGGCTCAGCGATGTCGAACTGATCTCTACGGATCGAAAGTTCTTCGGAGCGTAGCCGAGTGCGCGGATCTGCACGCGATAGCT
>JBGQKT010000235.1:0-4222 GCA_041499635.1 Gemmatimonadaceae bacterium | reverse complement strand
ACTCCAACGGGCAGTAATCCGACGCCACTCACTCCGCCACTCCCAAAGCCGAGTGCGGGACGACGAGTCTCGACGTCAATGACCAGTCCCGGCAATGTGTTCACGAGTGTGAGCGCATCGGCGCCGGCATCCACGGCAATGCGTGCACTCTCTGCGATATCGTGAAGCGTTGGAGAGAGCTTGACGGTAATCGGTTTGTGCGTCGCCGCGCGCGCGAGCTTTACGAGCTGCGAGAGCGTCGCCTTGTCAGCACCGAACTCCATTCCGCCGGCTTTGACATTCGGACAGCTCACGTTCAGCTCGAATGCAGCAACGCCCTGCGTTCCGTTCAGCGCACTGACTACAGTCGCAAAATCCTCGACAGAATCGCCGACGACGTTCACGATCACGCGCGCGCGATGCAGCTCTGCGGCGAGCCAGGGCAGCTCCTGATCACGCACAGTTTCGACGCCGGGGTTCGCGAGGCCGACGGCGTTGATCATCCCGCCATCGAAATCCGCAACACGCGGCGCAGCCGCACCACGCCTCGGCGACGGACTCACTGCTTTCGTGACAATTCCGCCGAGTGAGTCGAGATCGATTACGCCGGCTATCTCACGGCCGAACGCGGCGGTGCCGGACGCAAGTAAAAGTGGATTTTGAAACTCGAGAGAAGCAAACGATACGGCGAGCGCCGAGCTCGCCACGGTTACTTGCTTCCTCCACCGACGCGCGCTTCGTAATGACTGAGATAATCGAGCACCGATCGGGCGATACTCGCTGCAATCTGGCGTTGATTGGACGAGTCGCTCAGGTAGTCCGCCTCATCGGGATTTGTGCCGAATCCAATTTCAACCAGAACAGCAGGCATGAACGATCCGCGCAGCACCGCAAAGTTCGCTTGTTGCACGCCGCGACTCGGTCCAGGGTGAAACGTCTGCAATCCCTCCTGAATTGTCTGGGCGAGATCGTTCGATTCACGAAGGTGCTCGTTTTGCGCCATGTCGTTGATGATGAAGCTCAGCGGATCACCCTTTGGCGCATACGCTCCAGTCTCGAATCGCACCGCCTCGTTTTCCATTCGCTCAACGCGTAGCGCGTCTTCGCTTTTGGCTTCAGCGAGAAAATACGTCTCGAATCCGCGTTCGCGAGCGGCGGATGCACCGCGCGATCCAGTCGCATTCACGTGAATCGAAACGAACACGTCGCCCTTGTTTCGATTCGCGATGCGGCCGCGATCGGATAGTGCGATGAGGGTGTCGGTAGCCCTCGTCATCAATACATCGACTCCATCGTTGCGCAGCTCGTCCGCAAGAAGCCTTGTAACCGAGAGCGTGATTTCCTTCTCGACGATACGCGGTCCGCCACCAATCGGACCTGTCATTCCCGGATCGGGACCTCCGTGCCCCGCGTCGACGACGACGAGATAGCGTTGATTTCGTCGGAGCGGACGCGTGCGAGCGACGGATCCCGAGCTGGAACCCGTTCCCAGCGACGGTGGAAGATCGACGCGAGGCGGTGGCTCGGGATAGTGACGCGCGATCGTCGTAAAAATTCTGAGCTCGCGAACATTGCTGTCGTAGAAAAAACCACTGGCATACCGCGGAATGACGACGCTCGCAACTTGAAACGGCAGCAAGAAAGTATTTCCGCTTCTGAGCGCTGGCAGCGTCATCGGAACGACCGATGTGTCGGCGCGCAGGAACGGTACTCCTTCAACCAGGTCGAGCCGGGTATCGCCGAGCGAAATGCGATAGTGAGCGTTTGGTGCGTTGCTGACCGTTCCACCGAGGGCGGCGGCAAGAAGATCGGCGCGAATGTAGGATCCAGTCGTCGAGCCAATCACGGGCACAACCCGCACTGCGTCGCCCTGCTTCACAACCAGATTCTGCGGCTGCGCGACCGCGGTTTGAAGAAACAGCAGCAATGAGATCATCGAGTTCTCACGGCCCGCTGCATGTCGCGCTCGTCATCACGCCGTTTTTCGTCGGCGCGTTTGTCGTACAATTTCTTACCGCGACCGAGTCCGAGCGCGACTTTCACCTTGCCTTTCTTGAAGTAGAGCTCGAGCGGAACGAGCGTGAGTCCCTGACGCTCGACAGCGCCAATCATTCGCCTGATCTCGCGCCGGTGGAGAAGGAGCTTGCGCGTTCTTGTCGGCTCGTGATTGAAGTAGCTCGCCTTCTCATAGGGCGAGACATGGAGATTCAGGAGATACACTTCTCCTTCCTTCACAATTCCGTAAGCGTCGGAGATGTTCGCTTTGCCGTTTCGTAGCGATTTCACTTCACTGCCCGTCAACACGATTCCAGCCTCCCATGTGTCAAGGATCTGATAGTCGTGCCGGGCGCGTCTGTTCCGCGCTATAGACTCGCGAGCTTCCTCTTTCTCTGCAACCATTGTTCAAGTCAAACTAGAACTCTGAGCGTCAGTGAGAAAGGTTTGCCGGGCCCTTTGACTTCAACCTACTGCCTCTCTAAGTTCAAAAATTCAATCGCCGAAGTGGTGGAACTGGTAGACGCGCTGGCTTCAGGAGCCAGTGGGTGCAAGCCCGTGGGGGTTCGAGTCCCCCCTTCGGCACTGTTATTTCTTGACGCTCTCGCCGGGTAGTCCCTTCAAGAACCGAACGTCGAGCAGCCGCTGCCTCTCGGTCAACCGTACAGTTCGCAACGACGAGAACTGCGGGCGAACGCTTTGCTCCGAGCGCACGTCGCCAATCACGGTCACCCCGGGAAGAATCTCGCGATAGATCGTGGTCACCTGCAGATCAGTCACTGGCGGTCGCAGCTGGTAGGGGCGAGTGATTCGAAAGATTGCGCGGCGAATCACGAACGAATCTCCGTCGAGAAATGCCGACCCTTCCACGTCGGGCGCGTGCAGTGATTTGTTCGGCCTGAAATCGATTCTATGAATCACGACGCCCGAATCGGTTACACTCCCCGCATAAATGAAACAGTGACTTCGGAGAAACTCGGGATCGCCCAAATCCTCGAGTCCGGGCACCGTCATGATGCGATTGTTCGGCGGCTCAACAGTGGGATCCTCTCTGATGAGCTTCCCAGGCGAATA
This sequence comes from Gemmatimonadaceae bacterium, assembly GCA_041499635.1. GTDB lineage: Bacteria > Gemmatimonadota > Gemmatimonadetes > Gemmatimonadales > Gemmatimonadaceae > UBA4720. The sequence goes on along the minus strand of JBGQKT010000235.1, from coordinate 1,174 downwards.
GTGCGGGCGCTCGTCACTTCGGTAAGCCACCGTATCCGCTCCACCCCACCGCGGCAGAGCCGAGGGGTCGGACGAATCGAACCACTTTGCAATTCGATACTCGAACGGATACGACGACACGAGCAATCGCTCGCGCTCGGCATTTTTTCGCAGCTCGACCAGAATTGTTTGAAAATCAGAATCTGCCGCGGCGGTATCGCTTGGATCGACGCACGCGCGAGTGACTTTGATCGTCACGGTTGCAAGCGTGAATGCGATTGGTTTTAGAACGACATTCAGATTCTGTGATGCCATCTCGGGCGTGAGGAGGATTACGGTATCAGCCGCCGCGAATCCGAGCTCCTTCACGCGAAGATGATATGTGCCCGGCACGAGACCAACCAGAACAAATTCACCGCGCTCGTTGGCGAACCGCTCTACTCCATTCTCACGAATTGAAACCGTGCTGTATGGAAGCGGACCGCCGACGGAGGCGATTACTGTTCCGGAGATCGAGAGTGTTTGTGTTGGTTGCTGCGCGGAGAGAAATTCAGCTGACGCCGCGAGAGCGAGGCAGAGAGATACAGACCAGGGCGTTACCCCATACGAAGATCGAACGGGCCCAAAGCCCTTAGACGTGTTCGAGAATCGGGAGTCCTACGCGCTCACGCACGATTGGCTCTTCGTGCAACAGATCCGCGAGGCAAACACCCTCGAGAACGTCGTCGATCTTGGTCTGCAACAAAACCCACACCGGACGAATGCTGCAATTGTGCGACGCGGCGCAGCGATCTTCTTCGACCGGGTGACTCAGGCAATGGAGATCGAACGTTTCCAGCTCTGAAGCGTGAATCACTGAGCGGATTGAAATTTCTTCAGGCGGTCGCGCGAGCATGTAACCGCCGTGCGCACCTCGCGTGCTCGTGATGACGCCGGCGCGACGAAGGCGGAGAAGAATCTGCTCGACATAGTCTGCGGGAAGACGTTCCTGCGCAGCGATCTCCCTTCCCGTCACGGGGCCTTTTTCCGTCCTGCGCGCGAGGTTCAGCGCGCATATCACTCCGTACTCAGCCCACGTGGTTATTCGCATTCTCTAGGATAGGGGAGTTTGAAGCAGAAAGTCAACGGAGAACGCGGACAAAGCGGAGAACTGACGGTCGCCGATACCCGCTAGCCGATAACCGATCACAGAGGT
>JBGQKT010000234.1:0-4251 GCA_041499635.1 Gemmatimonadaceae bacterium | reverse complement strand
TTGCCCTGCTGCTCGTGGCAAGCGCGTCACGAGTTGGCGTGGGCACTCTAACTGTTGGAACTGTCGCTGCGTTTCTCCAGCTGCTGCGAAGATTCTTCGAGCCGCTTCAGGACCTCGCCGAGAAATTCAACATTCTTCAGGCAGCGATGGCGAGCTCGGAGAGAATCTTCGGGCTACTCGATACGCAACCTGCGGGGAGCAGCCGTCTCGCCGTTTCGCTCGCACATGGACGCAAACCTGTCGAGGTGCGATTCGAGGATGTGTGGTTCGCTTACGAGCGGCCACATCTCGCTGCGGGGGATGTAACGCACGGCGAACCCGAATGGGTCCTCAAAGGCGTGAGCTTCGTCGCTGAGGCGGGGCGGACGGTCGCGCTGGTTGGTCACACGGGCGCGGGGAAGACCACGATCGCGAATCTGCTGATGCGATTCTACGACCCGCAGCGCGGCCGGATTCTCGTAAACGGCGTCGATGTTCGCGAGATGCCGCTCGAAGAGCTCCGCGGCCTCATCGCATATGTGCAGCAGGACATTTTTCTTTTTGCCGGCGACATCGGCAGCAACATTCGACTCTCGAATCCGCTCACCGATGCCGAGGTGCAGCTCGCTGCGTCTCAGGTTGGAGCAGATCGCGTCGTGCGCAGGCTTCCTGACGGTTACCGTCATCAGCTCGGCGAGCGTGGCGCGTCGCTGAGCGTTGGTGAGCGGCAGCTATTGTCGTTCGCGCGTGCCGTCGCTGCCGACGCATCGCTGCTTCTCCTCGACGAGGCGACAAGTGCGGTCGACAGCGAGGTCGAAGCAGAGATTCAGCACGCGCTGTCTGTGATGCTGGAGGGTCGCACGACGATTGCTGTAGCGCATCGTCTGAGTACGATCGTTGGTGCGGACGAGATACTGGTGCTGCACCATGGTGAAATCGTGGAGCGTGGGAATCATCGAAATCTTCTGGCGCGCGGCGGGCTTTATGCGAGACTTTGGCTCCTCCAAAGCGGTGAGCGTATGCCGAGTGAATTGGCGGGTGGCGCGGTGCTTGCCGCCCCTTTGGGCGGCGGATAGTTTGAGGCACCTAACGAACCTTCGGAACCACCTGATTAACCCTAGTCGCCCGCTAACAGCGGGGAGAGCCCGCTAGTGCATCTTGCTGTTGCCGCGCGAACCGACACCGGAAGGATGCGGCGTGGGAACGAGGACAATCTCCACGCTGACGCGAACGAGTATCGGGGCCTCTTTATAGTAGCTGACGGCATGGGCGGGCATGCGGCCGGTGAAGTGGCGAGTCAGATGGCGGTTGACGTGCTCACGTCGGAGCTCGCTCAAGTCAACGATCTCACCGCCCGCGAAGCCGAAGCAAAACTCGGTGAGGCGCTGAAGCTCGCAAATCGAACGGTTTATCAGCGCACTACCAAGGAGCTCGAGAAGTCCGGGATGGGAAGTACCGCTTCGGCTCTTTTGTTATCCGATACTCACTATCTGATCGGCCACGTCGGCGACTCGCGGATTTATCTGGTTCGCGAGGGAGAGATGAAGCAGCTGACGAAGGATCACTCTCTTGTGCAGGAGCAGGTTGACGCAGGATTGATCACGGCTGAACAGGCGCGGCATCATCCGCAAAGCAATGTGATTACATGCTGCATCGGAATGTCGGGCGACATCGAGCCAGACGTGATTCCGGGCGAAACTAAGGTGGGCGACGTGTTTCTTCTCGCGAGCGACGGACTCACGGGCATGGTCGACGATCGCCGCCTCTTGCAGCTCCTCGGCTCGCGAGCCTCTCCGGAACGAATCGTCAACGCGATGATCTCCGAGGCAAATAACAATGGCGGAATCGACAACATCACGGCGATTGTCGTGAAGGTAGTTACCGCCGACACGCGCTTCGTAACGGGCGACGTCACGCCCGTACCTCAGGCCAGGCATGGGTGACCAGCCGGAGCCGGTCGGGGACGTAGCAAACCTCTACCTCGGCAACATACTTTTCGCTTTGGAGCTCGCCGCGCTCAACATGGACGAGCACCAGAAGCCCGCCGACGCTGCGTTCTATCGCGGGATAGCGCGAAAGCTCGCCGAAGCAAAGGGGCGCGAGGTCACAGGCGGCGGCTGACGGCATAACTCTGGCGTTTTGGAGACGGCAATGGCTACAGCGACACTACCTACCAGCGAACAACACACCGACACTTTTCCGATCAACGGAACGGATTACATCGAGTTTTACGTCGGGAACGCAAAGCAGGCCGCGCATTATTACGGAAGCGCATTTGGATTTCAGCTTCTCGCATACCGAGGTCCGGAAACGGGCCACCGCGAGGGTGCGAGCTATCTGCTTCAGCAGGATAGAGTGCGACTGCTTCTCACGACTCCCATACGATCGGAGGGCGAGATTGCAGACCACGTGCATCGCCACGGCGATGGAGTAAAGGACATCGCGTTGTGGGTCGATGATGCGCGGTCCGCGTTCTCGCTCGCAGTCGAGCGCGGCGCGAGGCCGGCGCGCGAGCCAAAAGTCATCAAGGACGATGATGGAGAAATGGTGGTCGCGGCGATTCACACTTACGGCGACACGATCCACAGTCTCGTGGAGAGAAAGAATTATCGGGGCCTTTTCATGCCCGGATTCGTTCCGAAGGAATCGCGACACAAGCCGGCCCTAACCGGTCTCAAGTACGTCGATCATTGTGTCGGTAACGTCGAGCTCGGTGCGATGAACAAGTGGGTCGCATTTTACGAGCATGTGCTTGGGTTCACGAACATTCTCACGTTCGATGACAAGACCATCTCGACCGAGTATTCGGCATTGATGTCGAAAGTGATGGCCAACGGAAACGGGCGCATCAAGTTTCCGATCAACGAGCCCGCGGAAGGAAAGAAGAAGTCGCAGATCGACGAGTATCTCGAGTTCTACAACGGCCCCGGAGTACAGCACGTTGCGATTGCGACCGACGACATCATTGCGACTGTGTCCGCTTTGCGTGAGCGTGGCGTAGAATTTTTGCGAATTCCGGGGACTTACTACGATTCTCTGCTCGAGAGGGTGGGGCACATCGATGAGGATCTGACGTCATTGCAAGAGCTCGGGATTCTCGTCGATCGAGATGACGAGGGGTACTTGCTCCAGATATTTACGAAGCCCGTTGAGGACAGGCCGACAATCTTCTATGAGATTATCGAGCGCAAAGGGGCGAAGAGTTTTGGCGCCGGGAACTTCAAGGCACTGTTCGAGGCGATCGAACGGGAACAGGCGCTTCGAGGAAATCTCTGAGTGCCGTACTACCACACTCTCGGGACTATTCCGCGGAAGCGACACATCGTGTTTCGAAAGCCCGACGGCGGATTGTACGCCGAAGAGCTGATGGGACACGAAGGATTTCATGGGACGTCGTCACTGTTGTACCACACGCATCCGCCGACGACGGTGAAGTCGGTGCGGCGTGTGAAGGAAATGCAGCTCGAGGCTGATCCGGATCAGACGCTGCATCACCGGCATTTTCTTACGTCGCGAGTAAAGCCAGGCGGGAGTCCGACCCTAGACAGGATTCCACTTCTTTTCAACTCCGACATCGCGATGCTCTATGTCGAGCCGACGAAGAACGATGAGTTCTTCTATCGGAATGCTCAGGCCGACGAGCTCGTGTACGTCAGCAAAGGCAGTGGAATTCTCGAGAGCGTATACGGCAATCTGCAATACGGAGAAGGCGACTATCTCGTGATTCATCGCGGGATTCTCCATCGCTACCGGATGAATCTCGAGGGAGAGCAGACGAAGCTGGTTGTGTTCGAGAGCCGAGGTCACGTGCGATATCCGTCGCGGTACAAGAATGAATTCGGGCAGCTGATCGAAGGTGCGCCGTATTCAGAGCGAGACATCCGCGTTCCACTGGAGCTCGCACCGCACGACGAGATGGGCGATTTCTCCCTCTACGTGAAGCAATACGACGGGATAAATGAGCTCGTGCTCGATCATCATCCATTCGATGTGGTTGGATGGGACGGATACTTCTATCCGTGGGCGTTCAACATCCGCGACTTCGAGTCGATCGTGGGCAGGGTGCATCAACCGCCGCCGGTTCATCAGACTTTTCAAGGCGACGGATTCGTTGTGTGCTCATTCTGCCCCAGGCCGTACGACTTCCATCCGGAGGCGGTTCCGGCGCCATACAACCATAGCAACGTCGACTCCGACGAGGTGATCTACTACGCGTCGAGCGAGTTCATGAGCCGGAAGGGAATCGAGTTCGGGAGCATCACCCATCATCCC
>JBGQKT010000233.1:0-4368 GCA_041499635.1 Gemmatimonadaceae bacterium | reverse complement strand
CGGCCTGAGCGGTCAACGATGTAGTTGTAGCGTGGCGCAACTCTTTTCAGTAAGTCCCACGCGTTTGGCGAGTGCTGAGCGTCGATCTCGTCACCGGTGATAATGGCGTCGCCGTAAGGCGATGTCGTCGTCTCGGCGTAGCGGAGAGGCGGGTTAGAAGCACAAGCTACAGCGACGGCGCAGAAACACGCTGCCAGGGACGGGGTGGCGAAGCCGGAGTGCCGCATTGGTACCTCCACGCGCAACGGACTTAGGATACTGCCATGCACGGGCTTGCGCTAGGGATATCCGTTCGAAGCGCGAGAACGGAGGGCTACGCGCCGAATTTTCCTCTGAGAAGAGCGCGCAGGTCGATACTCGGCGCCGTTTGCACCGGTTCAGCGTCGTTTCGCTGCGGAACTCCGACAGTCACTCTCTCCATCCGGTCTCGAATACCTCTATCAATGAATCGCGAAAGTTGATCGAGCGAATAATCTGATCCGCGTCGCGTGGAGTACGCATTCAGCGGATAGGTAATGCTGAGATGATTTCGCGCGCGCGTCATCGCGACGTACATGAGACGTCGCTCTTCCTCGGTTTCTTCATGCGTGCCGAGGCAGCGAGCTGAAGGAAACCAGCCGTCGACAGCCCAGATGAGAAACACCGCGTCCCACTCTCTTCCTTTCGCGGAATGCGCAGTGCTCAGAATGAGATAATCCTGATCGTCGTCCGCGCTGGCGCCCGCAAGATCCTGCGTCGCTTGAGGTGGCTCGAGAGCCAGTGCCGACAGGAATGTGGCGCGATCGGGATATCCGGCGGCGATGTGTTGAAGCTGGTCGAGATCCATCAACCTCGGCTCAGCTTTGTCGTATCGCTCGCGGAGAATGTTGTCGTAAAGCATTCGCACGCGCGCAATCTCAGCCGAGACGATCGCTTCGTCGGCGGTGCCGCCGGAGCGAAGCTCGTCGAGAAGTGCGACAAGCGATGCGTGAGCTGCGCGTGCGCGCGCAGGTGGTTGGTATCTACCGAATGCTTCCGATTGCCACGCAGCGCTTGCCATCGAATCGATTGCAGAGCGCGCGGTGGTGTCGCCGATTCCGGGAAGCAGTAACAGAATCCGATACCAGCTTACCTCGTCGCGCGGATTCTCCAGTATCCGCAGGAAAGCAAGCACATCCTTGACGTGCGCTGCTTCGAGAAATTTGAGTCCGCCCCATTTCTCGAACGGGATTTTTCTATTCGTGAGCTCGATCTCGAGATCCGCGGACATGTAGCCGGCGCGGAAGAGCACGGCCATCTCGCGGAGGCGCGTCCCCTCTTCGTGCAGCTCGAGAATCCGATCGACGACGAAGCGTGTCTGCGCCTGCTCATCCTGCGCGGCGACGAGCCAGGGAATCTCGCCACCCTTTCTCTCGGTCCACAGGTTTTTCGTGAATCGCTCCGTAGCGCGCGAGATGAGAGTGTTCGTTACGTCGAGTATCGGCTCGGTGGAGCGGTAATTCTGCTCGAGCGTAACGATGGTAGTGTTCTCGAATTGCTTTGGAAATCCGAGGATGTTGCGGAAATTCGCTCCGCGGAAAGAGTAGATGCTCTGCGCGTCGTCGCCGACGACGGAGATGTTCGCGTGAGTGCGGCACATTCCGCGAAGAATACGCGCCTGTAAAACGTTGGTGTCCTGATACTCGTCAACCAGGATGTGATCGTACAGCGAAGCGATCTTGCCACCGATTTCCGGCGACGCTTCGAGCAACATCGCCCAGAAAAGAAGAAGATCGTCGTAGTCGACGAGATTGCGCGCCTGTTTTCGTGAGATGTAGTCGGTGTAGATCTTGGTGAAATCGGGGAGGTACTCGACGAATTGCGGATATTCGTCGCGAATGATGTCTTCGATGGAGATACCGGTGTTGATGTGACGCGAATAGACGTATTGGAGCGTTTCCTTCTTCGGAAATCGCTTCGATTTTTGCGCGTAGCCGAGCTGCGATCGGGATAGCTGCATCAGATCTTGGGAGTCTCCCTGGTCCATGATCGTGAAATCTTTCGGGAGACCGGCTGCACTTCCGAAGCGCCTGAGTAAGCGATGCCCAGTCGCGTGAAAAGTCCCACCCTGAACTTTCTTGCTGTTGCCGCCGACGAGGCGTTCCGCGCGCGACAACATTTCCTGCGCGGCGCGGCGAGTGAAGGTGAGAAGAAGAATGCGTTCCGGTTTGACTCCTCGGTCGATCAGGTGAGCGACGCGATAGACGAGCGTCCGAGTTTTTCCCGTGCCAGCGCCAGCGATGATGAGGAGCGGACCGTCCCCGTGTGTTGCAGCAGCCGCTTGCTGCGGATTCAGATCAGCAGCGAGATCCCGGTTGGATGCGGGTACTAATCGTTCTCGGGTCGCGTAGATCCGAACAGGGCGGGGAAGAGCGTCAGGCATGCCTTCCTAATATAGGACAGGAGCGCAACTGGGAACTGGGAACTCGGAACTCGCATGTGGTACTGCCGGCCGGTTACCGGTTGGCAGTACGAGTGACCCAGTTCCCGGTTCCCAGTTCCCAGCTCGAAACCGAGGTCGGAACCAAATCGAAGAGCGCAGCGAACGACTTCGCGGCGATTTCCGCTGCAGCGTCCACGGTTATCGGCGGCGATTGGGAATCCTGATGGTGGAGCTCTCGCTCAATGGAAGTCATTGTGACGTCGTCAATCCCGCACGGGATTATCAGATCGAAATACGAGAGATCCGTCGTCACATTCAAGGCGAAGCCGTGCCACGTTACCCAATCACGCGCGTGCACTCCGATCGACGCGATTTTTCTTCCGTTCGTCCACACGCCGGTGAATCCGACGTTGCGCTCAGCCGAAATCGAATACGCGGCCAACGTGTCAATCAGCGCTTGTTCAACCTGCCGCAGATACCAGTGCAGATCGAGACGATGACGTTTGAGATCGATAATCGGATAACCGACAAGCTGACCGGGTCCATGAAACGTCACGTCGCCGCCACGCTCCACTTCGAATAGCTCGACACCTTTCGACGCCAGAAACTCCGGACTTGAAATCATGTTGCGCGCTTTCGTCGCTCGTCCGAGTGTAACTACCGGCGGGTGTTCGAGCAGCAACAACATGTCTTCGGGGATCGCGCCGCTGATTCGGTCCCGCGCCAACGCGCGCTGGAGCTCGAGGGCGTCCTCGTATGGAACTGTGCCGAGGTTAACGACCCACAGCTCGCTCATTAGATGTCGAGCGCTCTGCCAAGAGAATCGAGCGCCGCCTGCGCAATCGCCTCGGAAAGCGTCGGGTGTGCGTGGATCGCGAGATCGACTTCATCGACCGTGAACTCGTTCGCGCGCGCGACGACCAGCTCGTGAAGAATTTCAGTTGCGTGTGATCCGATGATGTGAGCGCCGAGAATTTCGCCGTACTTCGCGTCGCGAATGATCTTGACGAATCCTTCGGTCTCTCCCGAAGTGCGCGCGCGTCCGCTGGCGGAGAACGGAAATTTCCCGACCTTGTACTCGAGCTTCTTATCCTTGCACTGCTGCTCGGTAAGGCCGACCGACGCGACTTCCGGATGGCAGTAGGTCGCATTCGGAATATTGCCGTAATTCACCAGCTGCACATGCGGATCGCCCGCGAGCAGCTCGGCCAGCACGACGCCTTCGCGCTGTCCCTTGTGCGCGAGCATCGGCGGACCCGCCACGTCGCCGATCGCGTAAATGCCTTTCGCCGTCGTCTCCATCTTTTCGTTGATCTTGATGAACCCGCGATCGTTCACCTGAACTCCGGCTTCCTTGAGTCCGATTTCTTCGATGTTCGGCGCGCGCCCCGCTGCGACGAGCACGACTTCGACTTCGAGCGGCTGCGATTTACCGCCGGCATCGATCGACATGCTCACGCTGCTCTTTCCAACTTTGACGTTGCTGATCTTTGCGCCAGTGACCACTTCGATCTTCCGTTTCTTGAAGCTCTTCGCGAGCTCGGCAGAGCAGTCGCTGTCTTCGAGCGGAAGAATTCCTGGCATTACATCGATCAAAGTCACCTGAGTTCCAAACGCATTGAACACGTCGGCGAATTCGCAGCCGACTGCTCCAGCGCCGACAATCGCCATCGTTTTCGGCGCTTTCTCGAGGATGAGCGCCTCGTCGGATGAGATGACCGTTGTCTTGTTCAGCTCGAGTCCGATTTGAGGAAGTCCTTTCACCCGCGAGCCGGTTGAAATGATCACAGCCTTCTTCGCGTCGTGCTTTTCATCCTTGCCATCAGCGGTTTTCACCGCGACCGAATTCTTACCGGTGATTTTTCCCGTGCCTTTGATCCACGTGATCTTGTGCTTCCTGAAAAGAAACTCGACACCCTTCGAATTCTGCGTGGCCACCGCGCGCGAGCGCTTCATCGCAACGCCGT
>JBGQKT010000232.1:0-4373 GCA_041499635.1 Gemmatimonadaceae bacterium | reverse complement strand
CCGCATCCTCCGCCAGCGTGTGGCGGACTGCTTCGTTGACAAGTTCTGAGACGCTCTGGTCTGTCTCGGCCGCCTTGATCCGGAGTGCCTTGTGAATGCTCTGATCGAAATAGATGGTGGCTCGCTTCGCTGATGGCATGACGGGAACATGACGTTAAAACGCTTTAGCGTCAAGCCCCATTGTTTCGTTACTACGCTGAATCACCCGCGCTGCCGCGCTCGAGTCAAAGCACGGTCGAGTGAGTTCGCGAATAACTGCTTCTCGCGAACGCCGTAAGCGTTGTGCCCGCCCGTGTCGACTCCGGTGGTGCGCAGTCCGTCCATGAAATTCCGGACGGACAATCGCTCGCCGATACTGTGTTCAGTGTATTCATCGCCACGAGGGTCGATCACGACGACACCCTTCGGCACAAGGAGCGCCGCGAGCGGAATATCCTGAGTCACCGCAACATCACCCGCCTCGGCGTGCTCTACTATATAGTTGTCCGCGACATCAGGACCCCCGTCTACTCGAACCGCTGATAAGAAGCGATATCCCGCCGGCAGCTGACTGCGCTGGTTCGCAACAAGAACAGTATCGAGCTCGAGACGCTCCGAAGCGCGGAAGCAAATTTCCTTCACGTCGCGCGGAGCAGCGTCGGCATCAATCCAGAGCTTCATTTCGTAGTACGCTAGCGCTCAGCGCGTGAGCCATGTCTTCGGGTGGCGATGGCCGTGAATAACACCCACGATACTGATTACGTTCGGAATTACCGAGGCTTCTTGGTGAGACCCTTTTTAATCTCCGACCACGAATCCCCGGCCTCAGGATCAGAGTCTGCCTCGAGCTCGCGGCGATCGAGTTCCGGCGCGAGCGCGGCAGTTATGGGCGCTGCCGTCGCGGGGTCCAAACTGTCCCACAACCGACCCATGAGTTCGATTCGCTCTTCGGCGGTCAGTTTATCAACCTGGAGTGCGCGTGATGCCATAGATCGAACTTGGTTAAGAGATTCTTGAAGCGCAACGATCGGTGCAGCCATTCGACACCCAGCGCAAGCAATTGATCCAGTCTTTGCTGCGTACCATGGCTAAGGTGGAGTTGATCCTGGGGAATCAACTTGACGGTGGTATCTGCTAGCCAAGACACTCAAGGACCGAAAACTCACTCAGGTACGGGGAGCGCGAGTGCTCGGCGTCTCACAACCGCGCGTAAGCGATCTCGTTCGCGGACGCATCGATCTTTTCAGCATCGACTCGCTGGTCGAGATGTTGGCTAAGCTTGGAGTCTCAGTCACTCTTCACACGCGCCGATCGAAGAGAATTGCGTGACGAAACCCGCTCGTCACTTTCGGCGCACGTAGTGACCGTCAAAGTACGTTTGCCAGGTCTTCCCACCGTCGCTCGAATATTCCGCGAGCTGATAAACGTGATCCGCATCTCCTTCCTTTCCCCACGCTCGTGCAACGTGCAACCCTTGAGCGCCGAGGTCACCTCGCTCTTCCCTGTCTGCTTACCCTGCGCGTTGAAAACGTCCCAGCTTCCAATCCAGAAATCGAATTGACGATGTTCCGCAGCTGAACAATCGGGCGGAGGAGCCTGCGTTTGTTGTGCACCCGCAACCATCGCCGAGAAAGTCGAAACCATTATGATCGATCCTCTGCGCATACTCGATATCCCGTTCATTAGAGTAGGCCCACGTTGCGACATCCTACCATTCTTCGTACATCTGCTGCGCACACGATGTGACGGAACGAGCGATGGACTTGTTTTATCGCCAAAAGACGGGCCGAAACAGCTACGCGGACGCGGACAGCGAAGATTTTCCTACCTCAACAATGCGCACTACCGTATTTTGTTGAGGTGCCAAAGCCCCTGCTGAAATGACCGAAAACTTCGAAGAACATCTAAAAACATCTCTTTCGCACGCCTACAACATCGAAGGCGAACTCGGCGGCGGCGGGATGAGCCGCGTGTTCATCGCGACCGATAAGCTCCTTGGCAGAAAAATTGTCATCAAGCTCCTCTCACCCGAGCTAACCGAAAGCGTTAACCGCGCCCGATTCCGCCGAGAGATTCAGGTTGCCGCGCAGCTTCAGCATCCTCACATCGTCACGCTGCTCTCCGCCGGCGAAGACGGCGAGCTCGTTTACTACACGATGCCGTTCATCGAGGGCGAGTCGCTCAAACACGCTCTCGAGAAGAATGGACCGCTCCCGGTTCGAGAAGTCATTCGAGTTCTCTACGATGTCGTCGACGCACTCGGCTACGCACACGCGCGCGGCGTCGTTCACCGCGACATCAAGCCCGCAAATATTCTTCGGTCCGGCAATCACTCGCTCGTCACCGACTTCGGAGTAGCAAAAGCCATTAACGCAGCCATGGCTCCGTCGGCAATGACGTCGACGGGAATGGCAATCGGCACACCTGCGTACATGGCGCCCGAACAGCTCGCGGGCGATCCGGCGGCTGATCATCGCATCGACATCTACGCGGTTGGACTGCTCGCATACGAGCTTCTCGCTGGGCAATCACCGTTTTGGGGAGCCACTCCCCAGGCGGTGATGGCAGCGCTCCTCACGATGGAACCGAAGCCGTTGAAGGACATCCGCAAGGATGTTCCGCCGAGGATGTCGTCGATCATCATGCAGTGCCTCCAGAAAGATCCGAACGATCGGCCCGCGAATGCCGACACGCTGATGGCCGCGCTCGACATGATCGCAACATCGTCAGGCGAAATCAGAACGAGAGAGCACAAGGTTCCGTCGAAGTCGAAGACGAAATCGCAACCGGTCGCGGTCCCGCCCCCGGTGGTCCCACCCCGGACGCCCACGGTCGAAAAAACTTTCGTCACGGAAGTCGGCGCCCAGAAGAGTCGCAGCAAATTTCTCATTCCGGCGCTCATCTTTCTCGTGCTTGCAGCCGGTGCCGGATTCGTCTGGTTCCAGCGTGGGAAGAATCCGACGCTCGCGTCGGCTCAGTCGCCGCAGGGTGCTTTGTTCAAGGACCCCGCAACAGGACAACCATCCGCCGTAACTGGTGGGGCTGCGAAGGCGCCAGTTGCTGCGCCGGTCATTACGAAGATCGATTCGATGGCAATCGCCGCGGCTGTTGCAAAACGCATCGCAGCCGCGACGGCCGCAGCGCAAAAGAAACCTGGTGCAGCGCCAATCAACACCGACTCGTTGAAGAGAGTCGCGCTAAAGGAGGCGACTGATTCCGCTAACCGCGCAAAGGTCGCAGCTGCCGCAGCCGCAGCGGCCGTTGCTGCGCCGACCGCCGCGCCGCCCACGCTGCCGACAGTTCCTGCCGCGGCGGGAAAACGCCGACTCTCGATTGCCGAGCCGGCCGCGAGCACCGAGCAGCCGTCGCTCAATACATTCACCAAGGCGCTCAATGACGCGATCCGCGGCTCAGTAGATAAAGGAGAGGGATTCGCTCTCGTCGATTCGGATCCGGAAGTGGTGGTGACTCCGAGCTACACCGGAACTGGAGACACCGTGAAGGTGAGTATCTCCGTTCGGGATCTGAGAAGCAGCTCGACGTTCGGAATCCGCGTGATATCCTCGAGGGTGATGCCGGCGTATCCGCAGTATTATGTCGAGACGATCGCTAAGGCTGTGATGAAGACGTTGGACGATTTGCAGCACGCGCCGACGATTTTCGGGCGGTAAGCGGGCAGCTTGCGCTGAGTAGCACTAATATGCTACATTCGTGAGTATGACAAAAGAACTCACGCTACGCCAGGCCGGCGGTTCGGTTTCCGCCACGCTGCCAAAGGATATGGCAGACCGACTACGCGTTGGCGCAGGAGATCGAATGCTCGCGATCGAAACGGAGCGCGGCATTCTCCTAACCCCTTACGATCCTGCAATCGAGGAAGCACTCGTAATCGCCGCGGAAGGAGCTCGAAAGTATCGGAACGCGCTGAGAGAGCTCGCGAAATAAGCGGTGAAAGAACCGCGATGGGTGTCACGCATCGTGGTCGACGCGGTTCACTTCGACCAACTCCGCGAGCACGGCGGACTCACTGGCATCCGCGATGAGAACGCGCTCGAGTCGGCCCTGGCGCGCGCGCGCAACAAGTGGGCGCACAACAAAAAGACCGATCTCGCTCAGCTTGCTGCAGCTTACGGATTCGGTATCGCAACGAGTCATCCCTATCGGGATGGCAACAAGCGAATCGCGTTCCTCTCGATGCTGATGTTTCTCGGACTCAACGGACATTCGCTCGTCGCGACCGAGACGGAAGTCGTAACCACGATGTTGGCCGTGGCCGGCAAGCAATACTCCGAGAAGCAACTCGCGGATTGGGTTCGGCGTCACATCGTGAAACGTTGACAAGCCATAGGGGACGGCGCTCTCGTGGGTGAACGTTGGCATTTGACCGGACAGGT
>JBGQKT010000231.1:0-4376 GCA_041499635.1 Gemmatimonadaceae bacterium | reverse complement strand
GGCGCGATGCGTCGTCACGGCAATGCTACTCGAAACGCCGCACTGAAAAACTGATCACTCCAGACGCGAAAACTGAGCGGTCGGTCAGCAGCTTGGGCCGACCTATTCCCGATATTTCCCGAAGAACCCAAAACTGGCAAGAGGCTCCTCAAAAACTTCCCATCACCTCTGCCTCCGACTTTCCGTTTCCCGCCGAACTAGCGGCTAGCACTCCAAGAATCTAATGTTGCGAATCGCGCACACATGACAACTCATCGAGCAATCGTCGACGGATTAGTTAGAGCATCAGGCAGCGGAGAATCCGTTGTGCTGGCGACTGTAGTTCGAGCTACCGGCTCGAGCTACGGCGGCGTCGGCGCGCGCATGCTCGTTCGCAGCGATGGATCAACCGTCGGCCTCGTGAGCGGCGGATGCCTCGAATCAGATCTCGCCGAACACGCGCGACGAGTTCATGAAGGTGGTCGCGCAGAAGTCGTGCGCTACGACACACGCGACGACGATGACGCCCCATGGGGACTGGGACTCGGCTGCAATGGACTGATCGATGTTTTGCTCGAGCCACTACCGCCCGCTCGCGCGAGTTATCTCGCGAAGCTCATCGATCGAGCGCTCTGCGCCGACAAACCATCGGTTCTCGCGACAGTGATCACAACGCGCGAGGGCGAAGGTGCGCCCGGCGTTGGCGCGCATGCATTGATCATCGGCAATGGAATCGAAAAAACCGGCGGCTGGGGAACCGGTGACACTCTCGCGAAAGCAACAGGCGACACGGGCGAAGTTTTCACCGCAGGACGACGCGGGCTTGTGCGAGAATTCGGCGGAGTGGAAGTCGCGTACGAAGTGGTGACGCCAGCGGTTCCGCTGGTGATTTGCGGAAGCGGCCCGGACGTTGTTCCACTCGCGCGCATGGCGACTGAGCTTGGATGGACTGTCACGGTCGTCGATCATCGACCACTCGATGAATCGCACGCATCGCGTTACCCCGGCGCGCGTGTTGTCGAATCGCCCGAAGCCGCGAAGCTCGGCGAAGTGGTGACGCTCTATGAGCGCACTGCCGCAGTGGTGATGTCGCACAATATCGCGCGCGACGCCGATTACGTCAGCGCATTTCTCAACGCGAACGTTGCGTACATCGGAGTGCTCGGCCCACGCGGTCGCACTGAGAAAATGTTGTCCGATCTCGCATCGCGGTCGAGCGAGCCGCTGAAGAATGCTGCGCGATTGTTCGCGCCCGTGGGCATGGATATCGGGGGCGATGGCCCCGACGCGATCGCACTCGCCGTCATCGCGGAAATTTCTGCCGTCGTGAATCAGCGAGGGGGTGGACACTTGCGGGACAAGAAAGGGCCGCTCCACGCGCCACTCACTACTGATTGACTGCGTAACTTAGAACGGCACAGACAACAGAGATCAGAAGAGTTAGAGATCAGTGCCTAGGGTGAACCTTCAGCCATCCTCCTCGTGGATGTCAGGGCCGGATTTCAGAAGAACCTGGGCCTTCTGTCTTTCATTCGGGCAGGAGGTGTCTTGAAGGTTCACCCTAGGCACTGATCTCTAATTCTTCTGATCTCTCTCGTCTGTGTCGTTCTACGTTATGCTGTTCCCTTAATCTCACGAGATGATCGGTACTGTAATTCTGGCTGCTGGTAACTCGACACGATTTGGCTCTCCGAAGCAGCTGCTCGTTTACAAAGGACAACCACTCGTGCGTGCCGCAGCAAAAGCAGCGACTGCTGCGCACACTTCGCCGGTGATCGTCGTACTCGGCGCGAACCGAGCGCAGGTTGCTGCCGAGCTGACGAGACTTCGCGGCGTGCGAACTGTGGTGAACGAGCATTGGGCGACGGGGCTCGCATCGTCGCTCGCGGTCGGCCTGCGCACGCTGATGGAAATCTCCGGATGCGACGCGGTGCTTGTCATGCTCGCCGATCAACCCGGCGTCGATGGAGCCGCGCTAAAGAAATTGATTGCGGCATTCGACCACGATCATCGAATCGTCGCAGCCGGTTATGCGGAGACCGTCGGCGTGCCCGCGATTTTCGGTTGCGAGCACATCAAGGAATTGATGCGGCTCACGGGCGACAAAGGCGCGGGGCAATGGCTTCGGGATCATCCCGATCAAGTGACGACCGTGCCGCTTCCTGAAGCGGAGCTCGACATCGATACAGCGCACGACGCGGAACAACTGGGATGACACCGATCGAAATCGCTGCCGACGAAGTCCATTTGTGGGATGCGCCTCTTGCGGTCGGCAAAGATGAAATCGAGCGCAACGAATCGCTTCTTTCGCGTGGCGAGCTGCTTTACGCGATGAGATTCACAGATCTTCGCTCGAGGAATCAATTCATCGTGTCGCGCGGAAAGTTGCGCGAGCTTCTCGCCGGGTACGCCGATCAATCACCACGCGAGCTGCAATTCGGAATGACGCGCGAGGGAAAACCATTTCTCGCGAGCGCGAAAGAATTTGAATTCAATCTCACGCATTCCGGCGACATCGCTCTTTACGGAGTTGCACACTCGCGCCACGTGGGAGTCGACGTCGAGCGCATCAAGGAGATTCCGAGAGCGATCGAGCTCGCGAAACGATTCATGTCGGCTGATGAGCACAAACAAATCGCGTCGGCATCACCGGATACGAGAGATCGGGATTTCCTGTCGTTATGGGTAAGGCGGGAAGGCTCCGGAAAAGCGTACGGTGTCGGAGTATGGAAGGTTCTCGAGAATGGCGGCAGAGTGGACGGAGCAAATCCGTTATTCGCAGAAATAACTAGAGACTATTTGTGCAGGATCATCGATTACGCCGACGGCCAGTATATCGCGGCCCTCGCGGCGCTCGGAGATGATTGGCGGTTGGTTCGAAAGGGCAGCGTTCATCTGTAAAAGCAACAGAAGAGATCTCTTCTGTTGCTTTTACGTAGTTCTACGCGATGTCGATGATCTCAACCTCCGCCTCCCCTTCGACGATCGTCAAGACTCCGACGCTCGGGTGAAGATCGAACCGCCTCGGACCCGCTGATCCGGGATTCACGATGAGTCTCGAGCCACTCCGCATGACGAGCGATCTGTGCGTGTGACCGTACACGATCACGTCCGCGGCGTAAACCGCCATCAGCTTTGCGGGAGTTGGAGTGCCGAGCTCGTTGCCGTGACTCACGTGAATCATCAGTCCGCCAACCTCGAGGGTCGCCGCGGGCGGAAGCATCGGATCGTCATTCGGATCGACATTGCCCTGCACTGCTTTCACCGGTGCGATCATTCTGAGCTCGTCGAGTATCTCCGGGCCCCCGACGTCGCCCGCGTGAAGAATCATCTCGACACCCGCGAACGCGGCGTGAACTCCAGCTCTCAATTGTCCGTGCGTATCGGAGACGAGCCCGATGACGTGCCGGTCCGGCGAAGGGACTCCGGTCATGGACTTATATTAGCAGGTAATGTCATGGGGCCGCCTTTCTCTCGCGCTCGCCGCCCGATCACTCGTTAATCCCGCGCTCGCAGTGGATCTCATGAGCGTCGCCTGGCGCTTCCGCGCGCGCGATTGGTACAGGCATTCTCCGTTCCTTCCGCTCCCGGATCCCACTTATTTGCGCTGGCGGATGTACACCGCGTACGGGGACTTTGACGCAATCCCCAGCCCGGGCGAAGTGATCCGCTACGCCAAGTGGGCGCGACAGAATTGACGACGGAACGACAGCTTTCTTCTCTCATCAAATCCGAAGCGTTGAATCTCGGTTTTGATCTCGCCGGAATTACGACACTCGGCCCAGTCGAGTCTGCCGAGAGATTCGATGATTGGATCGCGCGCGGATTCGCGGGCGAGATGTCCTACCTTCCCCGCGACGCGGAAAAGCGACGGGATACGAGACTTCCATTCCCCGGTGCGAGGAGCGCCGTTGTCGTCGCGCTGAATTACGATGGAACGACACCAAGTGGTCCAGTCGCGCGCTACGCTCGAGGCGATGATTACCACGACGTCATGCTCGCGAAACTCGATGCGCTCCATCGCTGGATCGAATCGCATCTCGAGCGCGATGTAACCGGCAAAGCGTACGTCGACACCGGCCCCATTCTCGAGCGCGACCTCGCGCGCAAAGCCGGACTCGGCTGGATCGGCAAGAATACGAACCTCATCAATCCGGAAATCGGATCGTATTTCTTCATCGGATCATTGCTGCTCGACCTCGACCTCGAGCCCGACGCTCCATTCGAGGCCGATCGATGCGGAACGTGTACGCGCTGTCTCGACGCGTGTCCCACCGATGCGCTCATCGAGCCCCGCCTTCTCGATGCGACGCGCTGCATCTCCTATCTCACAATCGAATCACGCAGCGCGATTCCAATCGATCTTCGAGAATCAGTGGGGACGCTCGTCTACGGAT
>JBGQKT010000230.1:0-4395 GCA_041499635.1 Gemmatimonadaceae bacterium | reverse complement strand
TCTCTCCGACGTGCAGCGATGGCTCGCCCTGTCGCTGCTGATGGCTTCTGCGTGGCGTTGGCTCGCGCTCCGCCGCCAATCGGCGGAGTTCTATCGGCGAGTGTACGTAGGCGTCGGGGGTGTCCGAATATCCCACGTGTTCCTCGGCCTGATTTGGCTGGCGATTGGTATCACAATGATACTAAATATCGTGAGGGCGCCGACGACTGCGCTCAGAGCGAATATCGACCTGCGTCGCGCGCTTTACGCCGAAGCAGGAGTCAACGGCCCGGTCGGAATCAGGTCGCTCGCCAATCCTGCGACTCTCGCGGAGGGTCTGCGTCGTTCTCCCGATTACGCTCTGATCTCGACGCTTCGCGCTCTCGACACAACACCGCAGTCGCTCAAGCAGCGAACCGCCGTCTTCATTCCGCAGTCGTATGCCCATTTCTGGCGAATCTGGACCGAGCCCGAGCGATGCTCGTTCGTGCCCTTCATCGTGCCTGCGACGTCAGGAATGGCACTCATCGACGGAATGCCGCCGGCCGACTGCGATCTCACAAATCAGTACGGAATGACGAAGTACAAACGGCGAACCAGCGCGCAGCTTCCTGCTGATACGCTGCCCGTCGCCCTCTGTGCAAAGGCAAAAGCAAAGGGGTTCTCTCGAATTATTGTTATCGAGGGGCCCGATTCGATCCACGTGACGCAACGGGCTATTGAATGTCCCACGAGCAGGAGTCCCCGATTGGCGGTTAGCTGGTAGCGGGGGGCGGGTAGCGGGCAGCGGGTTTATCTTCAACCCCATGCTAGAAACGCTCAAAGTGGGTGACCAGCTCCTCGCCGTTATCGTGTACAGCGATTTTGACAAGCCTGGCATCCACTTCTTCACTCCAAACGATCTATCCCAGCAGCTCGCCTACATGCATCATCCGGCGGGAAAGGTCATCGATCCGCACGTCCATAATCCGGTCAGCCGCAACGTCCAGTACACGCAGGAGGTGCTGTTCATCAAACGCGGACGCCTGCGCGTGGATTTTTACGATAACGACCGCAATTACATCGAGAGCCGAATACTTCAGGGCGGCGATGTGATCCTTCTCGCGACCGGCGGCCACGGCTTCGAGGTTCTCGAAGAAATCGAGATGATCGAAGTCAAGCAGGGTCCGTACGCCGGTGACCAGGACAAGACTCGCTTCGACGGAATAACCGTTGACCAGGTGACGATCGGAGAAGGGAGTATCGGGTGAGCGGGTTCATACCTGTCAACGAGCCCGTACTCGACGGGAACGAAAAAAAATATCTGGCCCAGTGCATCGACAGCGGCTGGATCTCATCGGAAGGTCCGTTCGTTCGCGATCTCGAGGTGAAATTCTCCGAGCGCGTCGGACGTAAGCACGGCGTTGCCGTCTGCAACGGATCGGCCGCACTCGAGGCTGCGGCAGCGGCACTAAAGCTCGGCCAGGGCGACGAAGTGATCATGCCGACCTTCACGATCATCTCGTGCGCTTCGGCCATCACACGACTCGGGGCCATTCCCGTTCTCATAGATTGCGACGAGAGAACTTGGAACATGGATCCGTCCGCGATCGAAGCTCGGATCACGCCGAAAACGAAGGCGATCATGGTTGTCCATCTCTATGGGCTTCCCACGAACATGGATCCGGTGCTCGACATTGCGAAGCGTCACAATCTTCAAATCATCGAAGATGCAGCGGAGATGATCGGTCAAACATATCGGGGCCGTCCATGCGGATCGTTTGGCGATGTCTCGACATTCAGCTTCTATCCGAACAAGCACATCACCACCGGCGAAGGTGGAATGATCGTCACCGACGATGACGCGCTGGCCGAACGGTGCCGCTCGCTGAGAAATCTTTGCTTCTCTCCGCCGCGCAGGTTTGTGCACGAAGAGCTCGGCTGGAATTTTCGAATGACGAATCTCCAGGCGGCCGTCGGACTCGCGCAGCTCGAGAGGCTCGACGAATTTGTCGCGCGCAAACGACATTCATTCGCGCGCTACATGGAGCTGCTCGACGGAGTCAAGGGAATTCAGCTGCCGGTTGCGTGCACCGAATACGCCGACAACATCAACTGGGTATTCGGAGTCGTGCTCGACGATGACGTTTTCTTCGACGCACACGACGCGATGAACCGGTTAACCAATCTCGGCGTCGGCACGCGTCCATTTTTCTGGCCGATGCACGAGCAGCCGGTGTTTCGGCGAACGGGATTGTTTCCAGGCGAGCGATATCCGAACGCGGAGAGAATCGCCCGCCGAGGATTTTATCTGCCGAGCGGACTCGCGATCACAGACGAACAGATCGTGCGAGTGGCAGAAGCAGTGAAACGGATTCTGGCTTGAGCGTATTCGCAGCATACTCGCGCTACTACGATCTTCTCTATCGCGACAAGGATTACGCTGGGGAAGCGCGCTACGTTGCGTCGTTGATTAAACGCCACGCCGCAGGTGCGACTCGGGCAGTCGAGATTGGATGCGGCACAGGCGGTCACGCTCTTGAGCTCGCAACGCTCGGCTATTACGTGCACGGAGTTGACAGAAGCGAGGGAATGCTCGAGGCGGCGGAAGCAAAGCTCGACACTATCGAGCCTGAGATCCGCGCACGCATGAGATTTTCTCAAGGCGACGCGCGCTCGGTGCGCCTTGGAGAAAAAGTCGACGCGGTGATCTCTCTTTTTCACGTGATGAGTTATCAGACGTCGAACGCTGACCTTACAGCAGCGTTCGCAACGGCAAAAGCGCATCTCAATCCAGGCGGCGTTTTCATTTTCGATTGTTGGTACGGGCCCGCCGTACTTGTCGAGAGACCGGCGGTCACTGTAAAACGTCTCG
Source organism: Gemmatimonadaceae bacterium (assembly GCA_041499635.1). Lineage (GTDB taxonomy): Bacteria > Gemmatimonadota > Gemmatimonadetes > Gemmatimonadales > Gemmatimonadaceae > UBA4720. Next base: position 1,562 of record JBGQKT010000230.1, on the reverse strand, counting down.
AGGACGTGGCCGTTTCGATTACGCGAATCGCCGAGCCGACGATGAACTCGGCGCAGAACACCGTCGACGTGAATTACACAGTCCTCGTTTACGATCGAAAGACTGCGGTCGTCGAAACGCTCAGGGAAACGCACCGGATGCGGTACTTGTTCCGCCCGGAGATCGAGCTTCTTCTCGGCGCAAATGGAATGTCGCTCGTAACTGCGCACGAATGGATGACGGAAAATCCGCCGGGCCCGCACACGTGGGCCGCATGTTTCGTCGCGCGGGGATGAAGCGTGTCGGAGTTCTGCTTACAGCCGGACCGGGCGGAGGAACGTATCAATACACGCAGACGATTCTCGATGCGGCGCTCACTCTGCCACGCGATCGTTACTCGCTCATCGCGGTGTACATCGATCCGCTTTGGCTCGACCAACTTCCGGACGATGTCGAGCGTCTCGCTCTACATGACTCTCGATGGAATCGCGCGCTCAACAGTGGATGGCATAAGTCGCATTTGCCGATATCGGTTTGGCGAAGGAGTGCTGCGCGCCTGGACAGCAACATTCGCGCATTGATGACTCAGCACGCCGACCTCTGGATTTGTCCGAACCATGATCGTTACGCGTTCCGCGCCCCGGCGCCGACGCTTGGGACTGTTCACGATCTGATGCATCGCTACGAGCCGTCTTTTCCCGAGGTGTCGCAGGACGGAGAATACGAGCGCCGCGAATTTCATTTCCGTGAAACCTGTCGCTGGGCGAAGGGAGTGTTGGTCGATTCGGAAGTCGGGAAGCAGCAATTACACGAGTCATATGGAATTCCCGAATCACGCGTTTTTGTTTTGCCGTACATTGCGCCGCGCTACATGCGGGATCCTCCAACTCCCGATGCGGAATTCGAATCCCGATACGAGCTGCCGAAGAAGTTCTTTTTCTATCCTGCTCAGGTATATCGCCACAAGAATCACCGGGCGCTGGTAAAAGCGATTGCATTGATGAAGGACACGCATCCAGACGTCCGTCTCGTTCTTGTCGGCGCAGCTGAGCGAAACGGATACAAAGATTTACGCGCCCTCATCGAGGCGAACGCACTGAGCCAGTACGTGCAATTCCTTGGATACGTTCCCGATGCGGACGTGCCCTGCTTTTACAAACGAGCGCGAGCGCTTGTCATGCCCACGTTCTTTGGACCGACCAACATTCCACCGCTCGAAGCATTCGAGGTGGGCTGTCCGGTTGCGACGTCGCGCATCTACGGAGTTCCGGAACAGCTAGGCGATGCTGCGCTGCTCTTTGATCCTCACTCGTTCGAAGAGATTCACGATTGTCTTGTAAGGCTTTGGATGGACAACTCCCTCTGCGCCTATCTCGCTGAGCGCGGACGGGAGCACGCTCGAAGATGGGGGCCGGATCAGTTCGCAGCCCGATTCGGCGAAATCGTGGGCGCGCTCACATGAGGCCGCCGCCGGTGAAGCAGTCGCCGCGACCATTCGTCTCGGTAATCATCCCCACCTACAATCGCGCGGAGCGACTCAGGGCGACGGTCGAGAGCTTCGTCGCGCAGCAATATCCCTCGGA
>JBGQKT010000229.1:0-4406 GCA_041499635.1 Gemmatimonadaceae bacterium | reverse complement strand
GTCCGATCGTGCCGCGCACCAGCTCACCGATCGTGTGATGTCCTAAGACATCGACCGTACCGGTGTTGAGGAGGAGATCGAATGCGGGCTGCTCCGTCGGCGCCGCGGATGAGCTGACGACTCTAACAACGCAGTCTGGAAGCGTCGGAAACAATCTGCAGGCATCGTCCGAAACTTCCTGCAACGAATGACGCTGCCACTGCGCCTTTGTCTCGAGGCGGAATCCACTGAACAGATAATCCGAAACGAGCTGTACGCGGTCGTCGGAAAGTTTTCGTTCAGGTCCCTGATCCGCTCCTTCAACAGCACCAGGCGGTGGACCACCCGCCTCGAGCAGCTTGAACTCTCCACCATAGTGTGAGAATCGCAGACTCGTGTTGCTTCGCGTCCCTCGAATTCCCGCCGCGACTTCACCATTCGCGGAGAGAAATCCTGTGTTATTTACCTCGCCGTCGGGCGTGCTATAGCTCTGAGCGAATCGCCCGACGCCGAAGAGACGCCAACCGACACGACCATTCGCGCCAGCAATTTTTATCGCTGAGCCGAGCTCCTTGTTGTTCGTGGCGCCGTAAGCTTCGACGCCGATCTGACGAAATGCGCGTCCGCCATTCGTCGATGGCAGATCTTCGGGCACAACATTCACAACTCCGCCAACTGCGTCCGATCCATAGAGCACACTTGCGGGACCGCGAATCACCTCGACACGCTGTGCGAGTCGCGCATCGACACTCGGCGCGTCCTCATCGCTCCACGAGTAGTCCTCGAGACGGCTTCCATTCTCGAGAACGAGAACGCGAGAGCCGAAGAGTCCGCGGATCATCGGCTTTCCGATTTGCTCACCCGTGCTCACAGATCGAACGCCGGGAAGTTTGCTCAAGGATTTCGCGACGGAGATGCTTTGGTCCCGCCTCAGCTGATCTTCACTGAGCGCGCTCGTTGGAAGTGGAGAGCGTAGCGACGTCGTCGGCAGTCTCGTCGCGGTGATCGTGACCGGCTCGACTTCAAACGGAGTAGCGCTGAGCTGAACGACGAGATCTCCAGCGTTCGGGACGACAATTTCCCGAACGGCAGACGCAAATCCGACCCGTCGCACCACGAGAGTAAACTTGCCGCTCGGCACTACAGGGAAGGCGAAGGTTCCATCGCCCGAAGTCGTAGTGGCCAAACGGAGCTCGGCGAGACTCACAACTGCGTTGGGTATTGCAGCGCCCGCCGAGTCAACGACGCGTCCGTTCAGAGTCTGCTGCGCCGCGAGTCCCGTTGGAATGACACACGACGCAAGCAGTGCAGCCGCGGCGAATTCCGATTAATAAAGCTCTAGATCGAAAGGTGTCGCTCTTCATCTCAGTGGCAAGTTATTGAGCCGTTCCCGTCACCAAAAGGCATAGATACTACGGCGGCTATCCCGCACGCGTTGAACAGCCGATATTCAGTCCGACCATAGCCGCTTCCTCTCGGAGATCCCCCTAGATGCGCCTTATTCCTCTTTCGATTGTTCTTTCAGGCTTTGTACTTCTCCCAACTTCGATAGATACGTCGCCACCGCGCGGGTTCACCGCGGAGTCGGGTCGTACAGAGCGTGAGTGGGAGGCGAAATTCGCAACGCTTCCCGACCCATCGCACATGCGCGAAGCAATGCGACGACTTTCCGCGCGCCCACATCACGTGGGATCGCCGTACGACAAGGAAAATGCCCAGTGGATTCTCGCGCAGTTCAAGTCGTACGGATGGGATGCGCACATCGAAAGCTTCGACGTTTTGTTTCCAACGCCGAAGGAGCGAGTCGTCGAGCTCGTCGCGCCGACTGTCTACAAGGCAAAGCTTCAGGAGACGACGGTCGCGAATGATCCGACGTCGGGACAGCACGCGGAGCAGCTACCGCCATACGTAGCGTACTCCGTCGATGGAGACGTCACCGGACCGCTTGTCTTCGTGAACTACGGTGTGCCGGGCGACTACGAGGAGCTCGATCGTCACGGAATTTCCGTGAAAGGCGCGATTGTCATCGCGAAGTACGGCGGTTCATGGCGCGGGATCAAACCGAAAGTTGCGGCTGAGCGCGGCGCAATTGGATGTCTCATTTACTCTGATCCGCGAGATGACGGTTACGCGATCAATGACGTTTTTCCGAAAGGACCAATGCGACCCGCACAAGGCGTGCAGCGTGGTTCCGTCGCCGACATGCCGACTTATCCCGGCGACCCGCTGACGCCCGGAATCGGCGCGACAAAAAATGCGAAGCGACTTCAGATCTCCGAAGCGAAGACGCTGACGAAAATCCCGACCCTTCCGATTTCATACGGTGATGCGCAGCCATTGCTCGCTGCACTTCGTGGCTCTGTTGTACCTGCCGCGTGGCGCGGAGGTTTGCCGATTACCTACAGATTCGGTCCGGGACCCGCCAAGGTGCATCTGCGAGTCAAATCAGATTGGAGTCTCAAAACAATCAACGATGTGATTGCGAAAATTCCCGGCACGACCGAGGCCGATCAGTGGGTAATCCGCGGGAATCATGAGGATGCATGGGTCAACGGAGCACAGGATCCAATCTCCGGTCTCGTCAGCGAGCTCGAGGAAGCTCGCGCACTCGGCACTTTGTACTCGCAGGGATGGCGGCCGAAGAGAACGATCATCTACGCCGCGTGGGACGGCGAAGAGCCGGGCCTGCTCGGCTCGACAGAGTGGGTCGAGACGCACGCTGACGAGCTGGCTCAACACGCTGTCGCATATATCAACAGCGACACGAACAGCCGTGGCTACTTCGGAGTCGAAGGATCGCACTCGCTCGAGAAATTCATTAACGGTGTCGGGCGCGATGTCGTCGATCCGGAAACGAAGCTCACCGTCAACAAGCGGGAGCAGCTGCGGACAATTCGCAGCGGACGCACCGAGGAGAAAAAAGAAGCACGAGAGCGTGAGGATCAACGCATCGATGCGCTGGGCTCAGGCTCAGACTACTCGTCATTCCTCGATCATGCAGGCGTTCCCGCACTCAATCTTGGATTCGGCGGCGAGGACAACGGCGGGATATACCATTCGATCTACGACGATTTCTACTGGTTCATGCACTTCAGCGATTCGAGCTTCGTGTATGGCAAGGCGCTTTCACAAGCCGCAGGAATCGCGGTGATGCGACTCGCGAATGCGGATCTTCTGCCATTTGCATTTACGAATCTCGCGGAGACATCAGGGCAGTACGTGAAGCAGCTGAAGAAGCTGCGCGATTCCGTGTCGGATCAAATTGCCGAGCGAAATCGGTCGATCGATGAAGGTGTGTATGCGGCGACGAGTGATCCGCGCGACCCCATCGTGGCGCCAGCGAAACAGGAGCCGCCTCCGCAATACGATTTTGCTCCGCTCGACAAAGCTGTGGAGTCGCTTGATAAGGCAGCGGAGGCGTACGACAAAGCGTACGTCTCGGCGCTCTCAGGCAGCAGCGATGCATCGCGACAAGCGGCCTTGCGGTCGATCAATGGAGAGTTGTTGCAGGCGGAGCGCATGTTGACTTCGACCGAAGGTTTGTCCGGTCGCCCTTGGTACCGGCATCTGCTCTACGCACCCGGTTTCTACACAGGGTACGGAGTGAAGACAATGCCAGGTGTGCGTGAAGCGCTCGAGCAACATCAGTGGACAAAGGTCGAACCCGAAATCGCACGCGTGTCTGATGCGCTTTCGCGCGAAGCAAAACTCGTTGGACAGCTCGCGGAAGAGCTCGAACGTTTGAAGTAGTTTCGCGATGTTCCTGCCGGCCCCGCCCGGATTTCCGGGCGGGGCTTGACATTTCCGTGATAGGTGTTGAAAATTCAGCACAGTTGAATTTTTAGCACTTCTGCCGTTTGTCGGCAAACCAATCCCTTACAGCAGCTGTCCAAGTTCCGTACGCGTTTCCGCCTGCCAAGTCTCTTACTTTTCGCCGACATGCGCCGAACTCTGGTTTTTCTTCTGGGCTTTGCTCCGCTTGCGCTAAGCGCGCAAAACACGCCGGCCAAGCCCACGGCGCCGGACACGTCAAATCGCAAAGTCGCCATCGCCGCGCGTCGCACAGGGGAGATAAATCTCGACGGCAAGCTCGACGAGCCGGCATGGCAGGCCGCGCAACCGATAACGAATTTCATTCAGAGCTATCCGAAGCCGAATGAGAAGCCGACGGAGGCAATGGAAGCGCGCGTTCTCTATGACGACGCTGCGCTATACGTCGGAGTGCGCATGTTCGACTCGAGGCCTGATTCGATCGCTGCGCAGCTCGCGAGACGTGACGCAAGCGGCATCTACTCCGACTGGATCCATTTAATCATCGATTCGTATCACGATCGCCGCACTGCGTTTCGCTTCACCGTCAATCCGTTGGGCGTCAAGAAAGACGTCTATACGTCGAACGACAACAACGAGGACCTCAACTGGGATGC
>JBGQKT010000228.1:0-4473 GCA_041499635.1 Gemmatimonadaceae bacterium | reverse complement strand
TGCGTGCGCTCTTCTCCAGACGCGAAGCCGACGGTAATCCTGCATATGAGGCATGCTACATGGAGCCGTGGGCGTCACCATCATCGAAAGACTCCACCGGCACACAAAGGCGCTCGAATCAGATACGTCGTCGCGGCAATGCTACTCGGAACGCCGAACTGAAAAACTGAAAACTCCGGACGCGCAAACTGTGGCATTAGGTTCTCCGGGAGAACTTTCACGGGATTTCCGGAAGAACCCAGTTTTGGCAAGACGGTCGACCCGGCTTTGATAAAAACATCGAAGCGCGCTTGCCAAAAACTGGCAAGAGGATCCCGAAAAACTTCCCCTCCCGTTATTGTCTCAGTTCTTACATCCGCATGTGCTGCGCAGGGATTTGAACCCCGACTCTCACGTCCAAAGCCCAATAAATTCGCGGGAATCGAACCCGCCACTTTGGCCTCGTAGAGCGCAAACCGGGTGCCGCAACACAACCGAAGTATAACGAGAAACCTGACCGTCTCTAATCCGGCCTAATCCGTTCGATCCGTTTACTATGCAGATTTCCGCCATGCCATCAGCCTATCTCTCCCGCCGCGTCGCTTTCGCAGCGGCCCATCGTTATCGACGTCCAGAGTGGAGTGACCAAAAGAACGAGGAAGTTTTCGGCGCGTGCGCGCGCCCGAGCTTTCACGGTCATACGTATGCGTGCGAGGTAACCGTCAAAGGCGAGCTCGATCCGCTCACGGGATTCGTTATTGACCTCGCAGTTCTCGACGGCATTCTCGATCGCGAAGTGCGACAGCGATTCGATCATCGCAACATCAACATCGAGGTGCCGGAATTCGCCGACGGAAAGCTCATACCGACAGGTGAGAACCTCGCGCGCTACATCTTCGATCGCGTGTCCTCTGCTCTTCCCGAATCAACCAGCGTCTCTTCGGTGACAGTCGCCGAAGACAAGACCTTGAGCGCAACCTACCGGGCCGACTGAATGTCGTCATTCAAATCACGCTCACTCGTTTTCCTTCTTCTCGCCGCGTGCACGCCTTCGACGCAGCGTGGCGGAATTTCGCCCGCGCTCAATCCGCGAGAAGCGCTTCGCCATTCCATCGATTCACTAGCGTCGAATCCAATCTTCAGGAATTCCCACATGGGAATTCTCGTTGTGAATCCTGCGACGGGAGACACGCTCTTCTCGCGAAACGCGAGCAAGCTGTTCATGCCCGCGTCGAACGAAAAAATCATCACTGGCTCAGTCGCGCTCTCGCTGCTCGGCCCCGACTATCGCTATAAGACTGCGTTCGTTACTCGCGGGGCAGTTCGCGATAGCACGCTCGACGGCGATCTCATCGTCATCGGCAGAGGCGACCCGACGGTCAGCAATCACGCCCAGGGCAATGCGATGTCGTGGATGGCGCGAATTGGCGATTCGCTCGCTGCTCGCGGAATAAAACGAGTTAGTGGCGCGCTGGTGCAAGGCGGCAACGCTTTTCCCGATAGCATCTACGGTTACGGTTGGGAATGGGATGATTTGACGACGGAGAGCGGCGCACCAGTTGACGAGCTGCTTTACAACGAAGGCATGACAAGGATGCCCGCACGCGTGAATGGACGCGACACGACCGTCGATATCGCGACACGTACGCCAGGACGTACGTATCTCGAAGCGCTCTCGGTGGCTCTCAAGGCGAGAGGAATTGCGATTCAGCACGGCGTTACAGACAGCGTTGCTGAAGTCAATGCGTCGGGACTCGACACGCTTTTTGTTGTTTCATCGGCTCCTCTGAGAGACATACTGCGCCTTCTCGAGAAACCCTCGCAGAATCAGATCGCGGAAATTCTCATTCATACGATCGGGCTGGAGAAAACCGGAGTTGGAACCGCGGACAGCGGAGCCGCCGTGGTGAAACGCCAGCTGCTCTCGTGGGGCGCAGAGGGCGACGGTTTCCGCGTTTACGACGGAAGTGGTTTATCGCGACACGATCTCGTTTCGCCCGAGACGATCGTGCGCACCCTCGTCGCGATTCAACGCGATACGGCGTTTCAGGCTCTGTATGATGCGCTTCCTGTCGCAGGAGTCGACGGCACTCTACGTACTCGAATGGTCGGAACACCGGCCGCGGGAAACATGCACGCCAAAACGGGCACGCTGCAGTTCGTGCGCTCGCTATCGGGATACGTAAACGACGCCGATGGTGACCGACTTGTATTCAGTCTTCTGCACAATCATTTCACCGTGTCTGTCGACAGCGTCAGCAAATTTCAGAACGAGGTTGGAGCGCTACTCGCAAGCTACCGCGCGAAACGTCGCTGATGCTCGAGCTTGGTGAAGCCAGCGCGAAAATTCTCAATGTGATTTCCGCGCTCGATACAGATCGAGCAGCGCTCGAAGACTCGGCCGGTCTCGTCCTTTCAAAGAAGGTCGTCGCCGCCACCACCTCACCGCCATGGGACAACTCCTCCATGGACGGCTACGCGATTCGAAGCACCGATGTCGTTTCGGCGACGAAGCTCAAAGTTGTAGCGACGATCGCCGCAGGAAGTATTGCATCGCGTCCGCTTGGCCCAGGCGAAGCGATGCGGATCATGACCGGCGCACCACTTCCAATCGGCGCCGACTCGGTCATTCGAATCGAAGACACTGACGGCGCCGCCGATCGCGTTACGGTTCGCGAGTTCCGTGATTTGCAGAAGAACATTCGCCGAGCGGGCGAGGATTTTCACGAGGGCGACGTCTTGTTCGATGCTGGAACGGAGATTCGCGCGGCGCATCTCGGAGTTCTCGCCGCCGCTGCAGTCAGAGCTGTTGATGTTCACCGCCGGCCGCGTGTCGCAGTAATCAGCTCGGGCGACGAGTTGGTCGAGCTGCGCGATTATTCAGAGAAGGTCGCGGGATTGAAAATCGTCTCATCGAATTCGTGGACGCTGCCGCAATTGATTCGCGATGCCGGCGGCGAAGTCGTGAATCTTGGCATCGCATCCGACGATCCAGCATCATTGCGCGCGAAGCTGAAGCAGACCGAAGGATGCGATCTGATAATCACGTCCGCGGGCGTGTCGGTCGGGGATCTCGATAACGTACGCTCGGTGTTCGCCGAGCTCGGAGGAGAACTCATTTTCTGGAAGGTGAGAATGCGACCTGGTGCACCAATGGCGTTTGGCACACTTCGCGGCATTCCGTGGCTCGGCTTTTCAGGCAATCCGGTTTCGGCGATGGTTAGCTTTGAAGTATTCGGGCGGCCCGTGATTCGTAAAATGCTCGGACACGCAAAGCTTCATCGCGCGCTCATCGATGTGCGTCTCGCTGAAAACGTCGACACTCCTGCGCCGCTTACACATTTTCTTCGTGCGTCGATTAACCGAGGAAGTGACGGAGCGTTTGTTGCACGTCTTGCTGGATCGCAAAGCTCTGCCGTCTTGAGCGCAATGGCTCGCGCGAACGCTCTGCTTGTGGTGCCTGCGGACTGTCGATCGAATCCGGTTGGAACAGTGTTGCGCGCACTTCCTCTTTCGGATGATTTGTGGATGTCGGAGACTTTCGAGATTAAATGACCGATGCGCCTGTTGAGCTCCAGGATCTCTCGGGCGCGGATCTCGTAACAGCACTCGAGCGGCGATTCGATACAGTGGTTAACGACGTAGACATCGGTGATCGCACGTTCAGCATTCTCCGACCGCGCAATGCGGACGATCTCATCAGAGAGGAAGATTTCGTCGAAGACGAGCGCCTTCCTTACTGGGCGGATATTTGGCCGTCGTCGACGATTCTCGCGGCGCAAATACTTTCGCGCCCCGCAAAGAATAAGCGACTCCTGGAGCTGGGGTGCGGCGTGGGACTCGTTACGACGGCGGCGATGGCCGCAGGTTACGATGTGATTGCGACGGACTACTACACCGACGCTCTCGCATTTACGCGGGCGAATGCATTCCGCAACCTGGGCAAATCTCCAGAGGCGAAGATGATGAACTGGCGTCGCTTCCCCTCGGACGCCAAAGATTTCGACAAGGTGATTGCCTCGGATGTTCTGTACGAAAGTGAATACGCGAAAATATTGCCGACAATTTTGAAGGGAGCTCTGACACTACACGGCGTGGCCCTGATCGCCGATCCCGGCCGCATTGCCGCGCCGGAATTCCTTGAAGAGTGTGAGAAGGCAAAGCTCGAGTTGCTAAACGAGGAGACGTTCCCCTTTGTTGCGGGCGAGATCAATCAGCGCATAACCATCTACGAATTGGGCCGCACGTCGTAAATCGAGATCTGTTCCGCGGGGAGATAGTGGATGGGAAGGATTTGAGGATGCCCTTGCCAGTTTTGGGATGATGGGCACCGTGACTTGGATAAGACATCGAGGCTCACATGCCAAAACTGGCAAGAGCATCCTCAAATCCTTCCCATCCACTATCTCCCATCCAGTCATCCATTCACATCAATCGGTATCGCGGCCCACTTTCCCCTTCTCTCGGCGTCCAGCGAGGACCAATAACATCGGT
>JBGQKT010000227.1:0-4559 GCA_041499635.1 Gemmatimonadaceae bacterium | reverse complement strand
TTTCTGCTGACGACCGATTTGTTGAGCGAGGGGGTCAATCTTCAGGATGCGGGAGTTGTCGTTCATCTCGATCTTCCGTGGACAGCGGCGCGACTGGAGCAACGATTGGGGCGCGTGAGGCGATTGGGATCGACGCATCAGCGTGTTTACGCATACGGCATTCGTCCGTCGACCGCTGCTGAAGCGCTCATCCACCTCGAGCGAACTATCAAACGGAAGATGCACGCGACGGAAGTCTCCATTGGCGGATCTCAGCGAAGTCTTTCATCTGACCGGCCAGAGGTGTTGCGCAGTCCGATTGCCGCGGCAGAGCGAATCAGAACCATCCTTCGCGATTGGGTAATTGCTGGATCCGTCCGCCTCGCAGACAACGCAACCTTTGCCGCAGCGGTTGCAGCCTCGCGCTCCGGATTTCTCTCTCTCGTCGGCGAGGAGCCGAATCTCGTTTTGATCGGATCGATAGCTGATCGCGTTACGGAAGATCCGCATGAGATCCTCGGCGTGCTTCTTCTCGCGACCAAATCAGAAGTACCTGCGAGCTCATGCGCGGTGAATGACGCACTACAAAGAATTCGGACGTCGCGGCAACGAGCGCGGGCCCTCACTTCTATCGAGAACACGGCAACGGTCATCGCGCGCAATCGTCACAAGGTCCTCGCGCGGATTTCCGGCATCGTTCAAAGCGCGCGTCCCCATGAGCGTCAGCGAGTGGTCAGTCTCGCTGAGAAGGCACGCAAGATCGTATTGAGCCGGCTCGGCGCATCCGCTGAGGCCGATCTGCTCGATTTGGTTGCGTTGAAAACGACCAATGAGGAATGGCTCGAGAAGATTATTCGAGATGGTCCGCAGAGGGACTCACGGCGGACAAGTTCTGATCGGGTCGCCGCAATTCTGCTCCTCGACGATTCTGGAGCGCGAGGTCGAAACTGAACGGTGATTCGCGCAAAGTTACGGTGACTGAGATTTAAATCGACGCTTCTACCGTTCGCATCGCCGCCGGGAACCACTCGGCGGGCTCCATCAAGAAAAGGAGGAATGATGCGAACAAAATGGAGGTTCCCCGTCTACTTCAGCGGGCTAGTGCTGGCAATTACGGTGACCGCAGTAAGCTGCTCGCGAGATTCGACGGCACCACAACCACAATCGGTGTCGACTGCCGTACCGCAGAAAGCTCCAGAGGCGCAAGTCAATCCGAGCTGGGCTGGGACGTACCACACCGATGCTCTGGCTTTCGTTTACTCGAGACTGTCGAAGACCGGCAATCTTGGTACGCAATCAGCGACTTGTCGAATCGCTGTCGCGGCGATGAAGGAGTTCAACAAGTCCTATCGCAAGCAGAACGGGGCGATCGGCGTAGCTGACGCGTTCCTGACTGATGATGTCTGCAAGCCTGTCAATTCAGCGGGCGACGTACGAGCATTCGACAATGAGACACCGTCATACGCGAGAGCTGGGCTTTCGCCTCAGGCTGCGGCGATGCTCGAACACATGCGACGGGCGATTGCCTCAGGAGCCGGTGCCACATCGATCGTTTCTACGGTTAATGCGATTCAAAACATGGCAGTAGCCACACTCGTCCCCGCAGAAGCGGCGATAGTTGCGGGCGCGGCATCGCTCGCGATTAGCTCGACTGACTACTGGAGCGCCAACAGCCACAACTGGCGGGGTCTATCCCCCGTGGCTGGCGGCCTTCGCACGCAGCTCTACACAACTGCCGGGATTGGCACGGGAATTCGCACCTCGGTCGTTGATGATGGTGGCTGTGGCATCGCGTCCGCGGACGTCACCTCATTCATTACCTCCATCCTGTATTCGTGGTATTTCGGACCGGTCGGGTGGGAGGAGGCCGCAGTTCGAGCCGCGATAGTGTCTGCCCTTGCCGGGTTGAAATGCCTGTTCTAGCGTTGCGCGGCGGTCCACAAAACTTCTGGACTTGTCCCGCGTAGTGTAGTGCGAAACCCTCCTCAGGAGACGGACGCGATGCGTTCCATCATAAGGAAGTCACTGGAGAGTTACGCGATCGGTTCTGCAGTTTTCGGCGTGCTGGTCGCGGGAGTGTTGAGTTTCATTCCGATGCTGAGTTTTGGAACGTTCTGGCAAATGGCGGCGATGTTCACGATCGCCGACCTTCTGGTGTACGTCGCGATGAAGACGGGTCTGCTCAGACCATATCGCGCGCTGAGGCAACGCTAGCGTTTTTATCGCAGTTATGCCGTCACTCTGCTTCGAGCGGAGTGACGGCATTTTTTTCGCGAGCGACTTGGACAGCGCGGCGATAGTACGCGCGTACCTCTCCGCATAACCACGCCGCAAGTCCTCCAGACAACATTTCGACGGCCGTGTGTCTTGTCCATGCTGTTTTCGCTACCTGTCTGGAAGAGCAATATCCACTGCCCCTGACCGCGCCGATGAGAATTCCTGCTTACACTTTGCGCACTGGTCCACGGTATCTGGCGAGTTGCGCATCGGTCGTCAGCAGAGTGACGCCTTCAGTGAGAGCCTGCGAAAGCAACATACGGTCGAACGGATCTCGGTGGATGGAAGGCAATGCGTCAATGTTGACCGCATGCTGACTTGTGATTGGCAGCTCGAGATAGCCATTGTCGATCAAGCCTCGGCGCAGAAGACGAGGCTCCACCCGAAAGTCTTCCCGGCCGAGCGAGTTCTTAATCGCGACTTCCCAAAGGCTTACGGCGCTGAAGAGTAGCTGGTTGCGTGGGTTGTTGAGTTGTTTGCGCGCCGCCTGTGAGAGTCGTTCGGGTTGGCCAGCGGCCCAAAGGAGGAGCTGGGTATCGAGCAGAAGCTTCACTCTTCAGTGCCGAATAGTGCGCCAATCTCGCTTTCGCCCATTCGATTGAAATCCTTGGGCACTGCGATTTCGCCTTTGAGGAAGCCGAGGCGTTTTGGCGTTTCGGGTGCATCAAGCGCTTCGACCTTTACCAGAGGCTTTCCAGCTTTGGCAATGACGAATGTCTCGCCTTTGATTGCCTGTTCGATGAGCTTGGAAAGCTGGGTCTTTGCTTCGTGGATGTTGACGGTGACCATGGTATCCAGATGGACTAAGTCTCTAGGACTAAGTCTAGCAATTATTCCATCAATTAGTCAACCTTCGCTACTCCCTGCGCAGCTCCACCGCCTGCAGCGTACCAACAAGCGAGAAATGCGAGCTCGCAATCAGGCGCCACGATCCGTCGTTCTGCTTGCGGCACGTGGCAACCATCGGATGACGCAAGTAGCGGGTGTCACGGGCCAACTCCACTTCATCTTTGGGGACGCTTGATTCCCACTCGTCCAGGACCCCGGGATAAACGTCATTGGGTTTCTTTGAGTTCCGATAGACGACGTAGGCGATTTTATCGCCGTCGAGAACCGATCCGAGAGTTGTGTAGTGATATGTGCGTGTCATTTTGTCGGAGGCGCTGGTCTTTTGGCGCTTCCAATCTTCGCTGGCATCGCGATCACGCTCGACGTGTCGCTCCGGTTTCTTTGCCTGAAGCCATCGAGTGAACATTTTGCCGGGATCCATCTCGCGAAGTTCGTCCACAGTCTCTACCGACGAGAACTCCGCCCTCAACCGGTTTGCGGGATTGAGCCACTCACGCATGAGTGCGAGGTCGTGCTCGATCGCTGCCCGGATCTCCGGATCGTCCTCATCGTCCGGGTCATCTTCACGAGTTGCCTCATCGCGATCGTTGGGCACGCAGAAATCTTCCAACATTTCGCGTTTAAAAGCCCGGAGGCTCACGGGATCGCATAGATCAGCTAATCCCGCCCAGTCTTCAAGATTGAGCGCTTCGAACGCAGCATCCACCACTTCCTCTGGCTTTCTCACATGACCTCGAACGATAGAGATCATTGAAGCTGGCGAATGCCTTGAGAGACCTGACTACCAAACACCGCGAGGATAATCGGAAACCTGCAATACTCCAGGTCCTACCGATGCCGAAGCCTAGACGCCGATAGGATGCCAGGTCGTTTTGAATTCGACGAAGTCGCGAATCTCGTACACACCCTGACTCTTGTCCGCGTACCAGTCGACATCGTCTTCCGCCTTGCGAGTCTTCACCCGCTTCACTGAATCGGCCGCGCCGAGGGCGAGCTCCCTTCGCTCACTCGCGCCGACAACTGCACTCACTCCGCGCAAATGCGTGTGCGTCGCAAATGTCGGCAGCAGCTCGCGACGAAATCCTGTCAGCATATTCACCACGCCGCCGGGTAAATCAGAAGTCGCGAGCATCTCTCCAAATACAATCGATGGATACGGCTGAATCTCCGACGCGAGCGCAACAACCACATTCCCGCTCACGATCACCGGCGCAATCTGACTCATCAATCCAAGCAACGGATCACGATCGCCGGCGATGATTCCCACAATCCCCATAGGCTCGGGCACCGTGAAATTGAAGAATGGACCCGACACAGGATTCGTGTTGCCGATCACCTGTGCGTATTTGTCCGCCCAGCCCGCGTAATAAATCAAACGATCAACAGTCGCGGCGACTTCCTTCTCCGCATCGCGCTTCGACGAATCACCCGAGCGCGTGATCGCAGCCGCCATC
>JBGQKT010000226.1:0-4601 GCA_041499635.1 Gemmatimonadaceae bacterium | reverse complement strand
TCTTCTGTGAATTCGGGTCCAACAAACTCGCGAGCATCGATCCGACAACGATGGACATTCATGAGTATGTGCTCCCGAACGCGGAGACGCGTCCACGCCGCATCGCCATCGACAGCGACGACGTGATCTGGTATTCGGACTATTCGCGCGGTTATCTCGGTCGCTTCGATCCGAAAACGGGAGCGGCGCGCGAGTGGCCTTCTCCGAGCGGCCCACAATCGCGGCCTTATGGAATCGTCGCGCTGAACGGAATTATATGGTACAGCGAATCGGGAGTAACTCCGAACACGCTCGTACGTTTCGATCCCAAGACGGAAAAATTTCAGACGTGGGTAATTCCTTCCGGCGGGGGCGTCGTTCGCAACATGATGGCGACGCGGGATGGCAATCTCGTGCTCGCGTGCAGTGGGCGAAACCGCGTTGCCCTCGTCACGATCAAAGCAATCCCACGTCGCCACAGCCTGTTACCGATCGACCATGTTTCTCGCGGCGATGAGCTCGGGCCGTCCGGGTTTGTCACCGCGGCGCGAAATCTCGATTAATTGAGCGTAGTATTTTTTCGCTGTGGCACGATCGCCTGCGGCCGTAGCGGCTTTGGCCGCATCGGCGACGGTGCGAAATCGATGAGGCTCGATCTTTAATGTCCGCTCGAAATTCTTGAGCGCATCCGCGGGCTGATTCATCTCGAGCTCCATCTCACCTAGCAGTTCACGCGCTGGCGCAATCGGCCCTGGCGTAAGCGCGCTCTTCTCCGTCGCATCCTCTCGCTCGGCAGCTTCACGCATCGTCGACAGTGCCTCGTCTTTTTTACCCTGAGCAAATGCGAGCCACGCCGATGCGTCACGAATTTGAATCTCCGTCTGCTCGGTCCAGTATTTCTCGTTCTGCTTTGCTAGGTCGTCGCGAATGTTTTTCAGCTCGGTGATCGATGCAGATGCCGTCGCAGTGTCACCACTCCTTGCGGCGCCGAGTGCGCGAGCGAAATACGTGATTGCGTCTGCATAAGGAGTCGGACTCTTCTGAACTGTGAGCTGAGCGGCGTCATGCCACGCACTGCGCTCGAGCGCATATCGCGCAGGCATGGCGGCGACCGCAAAGTATCCGGCTGACGGTGGAGCCGCCGATGCCGGTTTGGTTGGATCGAAGCGTGTTTGAATCTCCGGAATCTTTTCCAGCAGCTCGCGCGCCGCATGATCCTGGCCGGTCTGCAAATACGCGTACATCATGTAATCACTCGCGTGCAGCTCTTCCGCGCCCGATTTGTCGCGACGAGCAGCGTCCGTCGATTTGCGATTGGCGTCGATAGACTCCTGCCAGTCGCCAACGCGCGTGTAGGTGTGCGACGGCATGTGCAGCGCGTGGGGCAGGGATGGAGCAATCGCCGAATATGCGTTCGCCGCATGAAGAGCTCGGGATGCAAGCGGCGGAACGTCGTAAGTGTGGATTATGTAATGCGCGAGCCCCGGATGATCCGGATATTTTTTCGCGAGATTCTCAAGGAGCGCGCCCGCTTTCAACTGATTTGGATAAGTCTTGTCGGCGGGATCAGCGGAAATGGCGAGAGACAGCGCGTAGAAGATCGACGCTTCGGTATCGCTTGAATAACGATCGGCCAGCGCGTGCATTGCATCACGGTATGCGACGAGGCGCGCCAGCTGATCGGTGGGATGCGCGTTCTCGTACAGGTGCGCCACCGCCTCGATGTAATCCTTCTCGCGCTGCGTTTTCGCTCCAGCCGTTCGACCGTGCGCAACGAAGCCGAGGCCATTTGCGAGCTGTTTATCTGGCCTGATTGCATTAGCGAATGGATTTCCCCACGCGCTGAGTGCAAGACCCCAGTAGGCGATTCCGCACGTGGAGTCGGCCAGCAACGTCGCGTTGAATCCCTCGATCGCCTGCCGGAACTCGAACGAATGAAGCAGAGCAACGCCGCGATTGAACGGCGACAGTGCGGCGGCGCTGCACGAGTTCTGAAAATGAACGGTGCCTAGCTTCTGCGCCGGCGTTGCCTGCGGACGTAACTCCGCAACAACGCTCACGAATAAAACGAACGCAATAATCTGGATGCGTCTCATCATTATTTCGCTTCGATCTCCTTCAGTCCCTTTGCCCGAAGATCGGTGTTGAATGCAGGTAAATCGGTTTGTATCAGGTGGTCAAGGGTGCTGCGCGTTTCCTTCAGCTGATTCTCTATAATTTGCTGAACCTCTTTCTGCTGCGCAGTCGGTGTGAAATCCGATGCAGAAACACCACCCGCGAGATACGAGAGCTGACCGCCGATCATAACCGGGTACCGCACTTCGTCCTGCCCTCGTCCAGTCATTCGCAGGTCGACGATTTTGCCTTCTACGCCCAAGAGCTTTTGCTCGAATGCATCGGATCGATTGCGCGCGTCACCAGTCGCTCCGAGGTGTTGAATCTGTGATCGCAACGATTCGATTGTCCCAAGCATGTCGGATACCGCGGTCAAATCACTCTGTAGCGCGAGCAGCGTCGATGTCGCCGCAGTGATGTCCTGATCAGTGACATCGTCATTCGGATCCTTGCGCACTTCGAGCGGCTGCGTGTATGACTGACCGTCGACTGTCAGCTTCACGGTGTACGCTCCCGGCGGCATCAACACGGAGACTCGTCCAAGTCCCGGTGCGACTCTCGTGCTGTCGCGATCCATTTGAAATTCCGCGTTGTACATCGGCTTCGTGCGAAGTCGCGCGACTTTGCTCGAGTCGTTGCGAAGATTCCAATACACGCGGTTGATGCCGGCTCTTCCAGTGCCGCGCAAACTGCGAATCGTTTTTCCGCTTCCATCGAGGATCGCAAGAGAGACGGCTCCAGTATCCGTGTGCGCTGTCTTCAACCAGTAGTTGATCGCGGCGCCATACGGCGGATTCGTACCGGCTGTCGGATCGTCAGTGGTCGAAACATTTCCCGGGACATCGACAAAACGATACGCGGCTCTCGGCTTCAGCAGCTGAGCATTCGAAGCGCTGACGTCGGGGGTCAGATTCTGCAACGGACTCAAATCATCGAGAATCCAGAACCCTCGGCCGTAAGTCGCAATGACGAGATCGTTGAAATTCTCCTGGATCGCGAGCCCATAGACTGGCGCGTGCGGAAGATTCAACTGCAGCGGCTGCCAATGATCGCCGTCATCGAACGATGCGTAGAGCGCGTTCTCGGTTCCTAGATACAAAAGGCCGCGACGCACCGGATCTTCGCGAATTATGTGTGCGTAGCTCAGCTGACTCTTCGGAATGCCAGTGACGATGAGCTTCCACGTCTTTCCGAAATCCTTCGTGCGATAGACCCACGGATCGCGATTGTTTTCCTGATGTCCGTCGACGATCAAATACGCTGAGCCTGCATCGTAACGTGAAGGCTCGATGTGGCGAACGGATCCCCACATCGGAATGCCCGGAATGTTCTTCGTCACGTCGGTCCACGTTTTTCCGGCGTCGCGCGTAACGTGAACAAGGCCATCGTTGCTTCCCGTCCAGATCAAGCCTGGCTGCGCCCGCGATTCCGCAATCGCGTAGATCACGCCGCCGTATTCCACGCCGATGTTGTCTGGCGTGAGACCGCCAGACATCTGCTGCTTCGATTTGTCGTTGCGTGTGAGATCTGGACTGATGACCTGCCAGCTGCGGCCGCCATTGGTCGTCATGTGCACGAACTGACTGCCGATGTACACTCGATTGTGATCGTTCGGCGAAATCAGGAACGGCGCATCCCACACGAATCGGTATTTCAAATCAGCCGCAGGATGTCCACCGGTACTGAGTGGATACACTTCGACGTTTTGACCTTGACGCGTTCTCAAATCAAAACGAATTACGATGCCGCCCCTCGAGCCGGATCCCGACGCAGTCGACCACACGACATTCGAATCGACTGGATCTGGCGTCGCCCATCCGCTCTCGCCGCCGTCGACCGAGAACCACTCACTTCGCGCAATTGTGTTCCCGGTTCTACTGTTGCTTGGCCCGCGATAAGACGGACCATCCTGCTTGTTGCCGTACACGTAATAAGGAACGCGGTTGTCGACCGTGACGTGATAGATCTGTGCGATCGGCAAGTTCACTCGGTTCCAGGTACGACCTCGGGTAGTAGAGATCGCGACCTGGCCATCGTTTGCAACGGCCATTCGATTGGCGTTTGTGGGATCGATCCACATGTCGTGATTGTCGCCGCCAGGAGTCGTGAATACTGGGGCTCGCGGCGCCGCTGAGTCGCCTGCAGCTCGCGCTGCAGCGGCGGCAGGACCACCGCCACCGGCACCGCCGAAACCTGCGGCCGTATTTGTTACTCCTCCATCGAGAGTTCGACTAAACGTCGCGCACAGGAAATACGCTTCGTCTGGATTGTCAGTCGATACAGCCATCCGTGTGTAGTACGGCTGGCGGCAAGCGAGATTTCGGTCATAGCTCACGACTTTCCATGTATTTCCGCCGTCGTCTGACCGCCAAAGCTCGCCATTGTCGGTCGGTTGCCCGTGAAGCGGCACGCCATCGCCCGTCTCGATCAGCGCGTAAATGCGATCGGGTTTCGATTGCGCGAATGCGAGGCCGACCTTTCCGATCGTATGAGTTGGGAGTCCGTTG
>JBGQKT010000225.1:0-4601 GCA_041499635.1 Gemmatimonadaceae bacterium | reverse complement strand
GCAGGCGTGACAGAGGAAAGACGCTCGCGATAGGTCGAGTAATAGTCGAGCGGCAAACCGTATATCACCACGTTCGTGAGACGCCCCATCAATCCCTGAACTGTTTGTACCGATGACGGGAAACTCGACACAACGTTCGTCACCTGATCGCTCAGCTCTGTAGCCGGCACTGCTTCACTGGCGAGCCGGCGAAATTCCTTGACAGATTCAGCGAGCGCCGAGTCAGTTGCGTTTGTGCGAATTGTCGAGCTGATGAAGAAGGCGCCGGTTCCTTTGAGCGGAGTGTAGCTCGCGAATGCGCCGTACGACCAACCGTGCTTCTCACGCAGGTTCATGTTGATGCGCGAGCTGAATCCGCCACCGAGTACGCGTGACGCGGCAACGAGCTTGAGCATGTCGTTGCTTTCGTAGCCAACCGTCGGTTGTCCAACGTAGATCTGCGATTGAACCGAGCCGGGACGGTCGACGAGAATGACGCGATTCCCACTTGTTGTCTGCGCCTTGCCCATGAATGGCTGAAGCGACGGCGCAGGTGTATTCCAACTTCCAATCGCCTTCTCCGCCGTCGCGCGAGCTGATGCGGGTGTTAGATCGCCGATGAGAATGAGCGTCGTGTTCTTCGGCGAATACATCGACTTGTGCCAGTTGAGTACGTCGTCTCGTGTCAATTGTCCGAGAGACGCCGCTGTTCCTGCGGAGGGACGTGAGTACGCGACCGACGGATCATAGATCGCGGCATTGAAGACGCGTCCGCCGATTCCTTCGACGGTCGATTGATTTCGCTGATAAGCTGCGATCGCCTGTTTGACCAAACGATCGAAATCCGACTGACTGAATGTCGGATCGGTGAGAGTCGTAGCGGCGAGTGAAAGCGCCTGCGGGAACACATTGCTCAGCGACGTAACCGCAACGAACGCCTGATGGTTGTCCCCAAGAGTGCCGAACTGCGCACCAATATCGGCCATACGCTCGGCGATCTGTGCACCGGTGAGTCCCTTCGCTCCTTCGGAAAGCAGATCACCTGTCAGAACCGCGAGACCATTCTTTTCCGCGGGCTCGCGCATCGCGCCTGCGTCAACGACAAAGCGCGCGGTAACTACCGGGAGAGAATGTCTCTCTACGAGAAGAACTTTGAGTCCGTTGCCAAGTGTGAAAGTCTGAACGTTTGGAACCTCGTAAGGACGAAGTGCGCTCGGCGCAGGCGGGGTTTTGTCCTGAGCTGGAAGCCGTGCGGCACCAATGAGCGTGAGTGCCGCGAGCGTTGTCGAGAATGTTCGTCGCATCACTCGGATCCTCCATTGGCTGCAGCAGGTTTCTTCGGCGCGGGCACGAACACAAGACTGACGCGATTAGTCGGGATCAGACGCGAGGCGACGAGTTTCTTGAGCTGGGCGACTGTCACAGCGTCGTACTTTGAAAGAACCTGGTTCACGTGATTTGGATCTCTGTAGTAAGTGAAGCCTTCAGCGAGCTGATCAGCTCGGCCGCCGAATCCGCCGGTTGACTGCAATCCGTTGACGAACTGGAAGCGCGACCCGGCGCGACTTCGATCGAGTGAAGCTTGATCGATCATCGAGCTCGCGTTGTCCAATTCAGTTATCAGCGCCTTTTCGAGAGAGTCGGGATTTGAATTGGGGCGTCCGGTGGCGATGAAGACCGCCATGTCTGCTCCGTCGACGAGCCCGATGTTGAAACCGTTCACGGCTACCGCCGCTTGCTTGTTGCGGACGAGAGATTTGTAGAACGGACTCGCGGGACCGCCGGCAAGTATATCGGTGAGAAGATCGACCGCTGGACCGTCTGTCGTGCGGGCTGCGGGCATACGATACGCGACATAGACGGCGGGCGCCGACGCATTCGCATCCTGCACAACTTCGCGATGGTCCGTTCCGATGACGGGACCAATCGCCAGACTCGGCCGAGTAACTGCGGGGCCGCGAGGAATCCAGGCGAAGCGTTTTCTGACGAGCGCCTTTGCATCAGCGAGATCGAGGTCGCCGGCGATTACAAGCACTGCGTTGTTCGGCGCGTAAAATGTCTTGAAGAAACTCTGCACGTCTTCGACCGACGCGTTGGTGAGGTCCTCCATCGATCCGATCACCGTGTGATGGTACGGATGACTTACCGGATAGACGTAATTCAGCGCTTTCTCGAGCCACGCTCCGTACGGCTGGTTGTCGCTGCTCTGTCGTTTTTCGTTCTTCACGACTTCGCGCTGATTGTCGAGCTTCTCTTTCGTGAGCGTCTCGGTGAGCGTTCCCATGCGGTCCGCTTCGAGCCAGAGCGCGAGGTCGAGCTGATTCGATGGAACCTGCTCGAAATAATTCGTGCGATCCCAGGAAGTGGTGCCGTTGATGTCGGCGCCCGCTCGGCCGCCTGCTTTCTCGAGGAGCGACCAATGCTGTCCGTCAGCGACATCGCGCGAGCCTTTGAACATCATGTGTTCGAACAAATGCGCGAAACCGGTTTTGCCGGTTCTCTCGCTCTTCGAGCCGACGTTGTACATCACCTCGACGGCGACAACGGGCGTCGAATGATCGATGCTGTAGATGACGTGAAGGCCGTTGGGGAGAGAATCCTGTACAAATAAGATTTTTACTTGCGGAGTTGATTGCGCGCCGGCTGAGAGGATTGGAGCGAACAAGGCCACGGCGCACCACTTATTGAATGGATGCATGGGTTCTCTAATGAAGAGGATATGAGTAGCTCGCCAAATATATGTACGCGAGTTTGGACTGCGACCCAGCGCAGGAGTAAGGAACGTGTAAGAATCAGATAGAGCGATAGAGCGATAGAGCGATCGCCTTACGGCTCGTAGCCGCCATCTCCATCGTCGTCGTCATCCGGTGGGCCGCCCGTGTCCTCCCGGATTTCGCTCACCCGCTCGACGTGCACGACACGCTTCATCGTCTGGCCATTCGCGGTGATCGTGACCAGGTAATCTCCTTCAGCGACCGTGGGACCTGCGCGTCCGCCGCCGAATCCGCCACCACCACCACCGCCACCGCCTCCACCTCCACCGCCGCCACCGAAGGCGCCACCAGCGCCAAGAGGCGCTTCGGCCGGACGAAGATTGATCTCACCCGTAATTGCGCGACCGCCAAATCCGCCGCGTCCACCACCGGGACCACCCTGACCTCTGCCACCGACTTGCCCGCCCATTCTTTCGCGAAGCGCACGCATTCCCGCTGTGTCACCGCGTGCGCGCATTGCCGTCATGCTATCGCGCATTGCGCGCATTGCCGTTGAGTCCATTCCGGGAGGAGGTGTGCGTCCGGCAAGAGTTGTGTCCCCGCCGGCGGCGCGAAGTGAATCCGCGCGCTGATTACGAATGCGAGCGGCCGCGATGCTGTCGCGCAGCGCTGCAGGACCGAGCGGGCGTGACGTCCCGCGCAGATCCCATGTAACCCGATGAATACCTGCGCCTCCCGGACCGGTGAGACGACGCACAACGTCACCCTTCACATCTGTAATCACGATTCGGGTTGTGTCGCGCCGAGTATCGCCTGACGTGAGCCGATATACGAACGACGCGCCATATGCAGGATTGTCAGCAACGAACGCCTTGTTGCCTTCCCATCGCTGTGCGAATCCCAACGCGTACTCGTATGCGGTTACCGGCTCGAAGAAGTACGCCGTCTTCGACATCACGCTGTCCGCCATCTGCTCGAGCGGCGCGATGTCGGTGATCCAGATCGAGCGGCCGTGCGTGCCCGCGATGAGCTCACGATCTCGCGGATGGATTTTTAGATCGTTGACCGGAACTGTCGGCAATCCGGTCATGAATCGCTGCCAGGTCTCGCCGCGATTTGTGGACGCATAGAGGGCGACATCGGTCCCGACGAAAAGCAGATTTCTATTGTAGGGATCTTCTCGCACCACGTGGACGTAACCGATTCCGTCCGACGGAAGATCGTTCACGATTGATTTGAACGTTTTTCCGAAGTCGTTCGAAACGTACAGGTAGGGCTTGAAGTTGTTGTCGCGGTGTCCGTCGAATGCGATGTAGACGGTCGCGCTGTCGAAGTGCGATGGCTCGACGCGATTCACCCACGTTTTCGCGGGAAGTCCAGGGAATCGCTTCGTGAGTTCGGTCCACGTGCCGCCATCATTCATTGTCATCCAGACGTTGCCGTCATCCGTGCCGGCGAAGAGAATTCCCGGACGAATCGGCGATTCAGCGAGCGTGGTAATCGTGCCGTATGTCTCTGCCCCCGTCGCGTCGCGCGTTACTCCACCGGTAGTTCTGGTGCTGACGATGATTCGCGCGGAGTCGCTCGTCGAAAGATCCGGCGAGATCGGATAAAAATGATCGCCACGGTCGGTCGACTTGAGGACGCGATTGCCGCCCATGTAAACCGTCGTCGGCGAATGCGGCGACAGGAAGAGTGGAGTCTCCCAGTTGAATCGATAACGCTTCGCCGAGTCAGCCGCGGCTCGAGCGCGAATCACCGCAAGCGTCGTGGAGACCTGCGGAGTCTCTGGCCGCGTAGTGTCGCCGCGCGCGATGATCAATGAATCCTCGAATATGCTGCCAGCGGGACGACCACCGCCGCGCATGATCGAAGCACGCGCATTTGTCTGGAGATTCAGTCGCGATG
>JBGQKT010000224.1:0-4679 GCA_041499635.1 Gemmatimonadaceae bacterium | reverse complement strand
TATTGCGAATCGTGGACGGTGATACCGGAACCGTGAGCTGAGCGGCCACGTCTTCTCGTCTGAGACCCTATAGTTTGCGGAGCCTCTCGAGATCTCGGCCGATCCAATCCGTTACGCGTATCCCGTCAATCATGTTAACGGTCAACGTATAAAGGTAGCCCGATTGAGGCCTTAGGACAAGAGAAAACAGGGCAGGAAATACGGGTGTTTACAATTAAGCCTCAATTTGGAGGCTTAACTTCAGTTACTCGATCGAAGCGCCCACGTCCATGTTGATGTTCAGCATCTGAGACGCTGCCTGGTCCGCGTACTTCAGGACCTTGCCGGAATAGGTCGAACAGTTCGGCGTGTTCGTCCCGCGAACGCAACCATTGTAGTGTTGAAGCGCGCTTCTGACTGACCCCCCAGCCCTCTTCATGTACTGCGCTAGAATGCTGGTCCCATAGCAGATGTTGGAGGCGATGTCCGTGAGGCTATTCGATGGGCAGCCCTTCCACTTCCCCGCATGGAATGGCATCACCTGCATCAATCCCCGCGCGGCGACGTTGCTGCGTGCATTCGGATCGAGCTTCGCATCCTCCGTGAGAAGAATCCCAATCAGCAATGCAGGATCGAGATTCTTTTTCGCGCCCTCGCTCACGAGTGCGTCGGCGATCGTGTTGGCGCGCACGGTGTCCTTCGTGTATCTCCGAAGAACCTGCGATACACGGAAAGCCTGCTCGCGGAGTGGCGGCGGGTTCGCGTTAACGACAGCGATGGGAAGCTTGAGCAGCTCGCCAGGCTTTACGTATTTCGGATGCTGCTGGCTCAAGGTCCAGATTGTCCCGGCAGCGAGCAAAAGGGTCGCAGCGACGCCGTGTGCCACGCCCTTCGCAACACGACGCCACCGGCTTGGCGGACGCTCATCACGTCGGCGGCGAACGTTGGTGTACACGTTCCCTTCCGAGTGTCGGCGCTCGATCGCGTCGTCGCTCTCTGGGCCGATCGCGATCACCGCTCGGTCCGCGGAAGTTGACATATGCTTAATGTATGCAGCCCATATGCCATTCAAGGTATGGAGATTGCCTTCCGGACCAGTTAGCGACCTCTCTGACCACTCGGCAGTGGCCTGCATATTTATTCTTACTCAATACCTCGAGGCTCCCGTTATTTCCGCAAACAGGACGCTATGAAGGAATCCGAAGGGCTGTACCGCTCATTTCGCTTCCTCAAGCGCCTGCTTGTCGGGACGCTCATCGCGCTAGTCGGAATGATCGTGCTGGGCTACACAATTTTGATGCGTCACGTCGATGCGCGCGGCGCATACAACGCGGCCGCTCGGGAGCTCCGCGGTGGAATGCTTCACTACGGCGAGCATGTCGAACGCTACGCGAAAACGTTTCAGCGAAATCCAACCGACTACTATCGCGCCGGCAACGGGCTCCTCGTCGCAACGAATGATCGCGTGATGTTCATCGGCATTGCGCCGAGCGACAATCTCCAGAGCGCAGACGCGCCTCAGAGAATCGTGCAATACGAATTTCCAAACGACACTCTTCTCACGTTTCAGCCACAGCGATTGTACTGGCTGAGCGCGAGCGGCGTGCGCATCTCACATCCGGGTATTCCTTCGACGACAATCGCCGCGCAGCATGGTGACGAGGCGGCGTTGGACAGTCTCGTTCAGTACGTGAACGGAAAGATTGCGGAAAGAAAAGAGGCAGCTCGACGCGAACGGAAATTGCGAGCCGACGTGGCAGCTCTGATCAATGCGCCGATTTATTACACGGTGAAACGGGGCGACGCGCTGTTCAACATCGCGTCCCGCTTCGACGCTACTCCCGATCAGATCCGCGCGTGGAATAACATTGTCGGCGACAGAGTGAAGATCGGTCAGAAATTGGTTGTGAAGCCGCCCGGACCTCGACAACCGCCGCCACCGCCCGCGCCGCCGCGCACTAAGCCTGCAGCCGGTAGCCCGCCTTCCAAACAGTGAGTATGTGACGCGGTGTTGCCGGATCATCCTCGAGTTTGCGCCTGAGCTCAGCGATGTGAATGTCGACGGTGCGCGTCATCACTTCGGCCTGATGTCCCCAAACTTCCTTTAACAGCTCGAGTCGCGACGCGACCGCACCGCGCCGACGAATCAGCGCGAGCAGTAGATCGAATTCCTTTGGCGTGAGCGCAACAGTGTGCTCGCCCTTCGTAACCGATCGAGCTGGAACGTTGATTGTCACCGCGTCGAATTGCTCGACCGCCTTGTCGTCTTCATGACGATCGCCACCGCGCGCGCGACGAAGAATCGCTTCGACACGAGCGAGTAGCTCAGACAATCCAAAAGGCTTCGTCACGTAATCGTCGGCGCCGAGGCGGAAACCGACGACCTTGTCTGCTTCCTCGCTGCGCGCGGTGAGAATCAAAACGGGGACGTCGCTTCCCTTCTCACGAAGCTGGCGCAGGACTGCGTAGCCGTCGATGCCGGGAAGCATCAGATCGAGCACGATGAGATCGGCGCCGCACATGCGCGCGAGCTCGAGCCCGCGATTTCCATCTTCAGCCGCTTCGACTTCGTATCCCTCCGACTCGAGGCTGCGTGTCAATCCAAAAGCGAGATTCGCGTTGTCTTCGATGACGAGAACTTTTGTCATGCGTTGTGCCCTCCGGCAGCCGCGGCTTTGCGGAAAGGCGCCGCAGCGGCAGCGCGAGGATCGAAGTCTCTCGGAAACTCGACAACAAACCGCGCACCACCGCCGGGCGCGTCCTCGACCCACGTGCGTCCGCCATGCATGAACACGAGCTCACGCACGATCGACAAGCCAATTCCACTTCCACCGACCGAGGCATCGGCCTCGCGTGTGAGACGGTAATACGGCTCCCAGATTTGCTCGCGCTCACTGCGTGGAACGCCGGGCCCGCGATCCTCGACGGCGACAAGAACGGTGGACTCCGTTGCGCTCAATGAAATTGTGACCGTCTGGCCGAGTGGCCCGTACTTCACCGCGTTGTCGAGGAGATTGAGAACAATTTGCCGAAGCGCGCGCGGATCGACGCGCGCGACGAGGCCGCGCTCGATTGTCGATTTTATTTTCGCTCTTCGCACCCGCGCCAGTGGCGCGAATGCGTCGACCGCGGCTTCGATCTCTCTATCCATCGCCACGGGCTCGACAGTGACTGCGCCGCGACCATGCTCAGATCGCGAGAATGCGAGAACGTTTTCGACGAGATACGTGAGGCGCTGAGCTTCCTCATCGATGATTCCAATCGACCGCTCGCGTTCCTGCTCAGATCTGAGCTGGCCATTGCGGAGCAGCTCGGCGAAAAGTCGAATCTGCGCGAGAGGGGTGCGCAGCTCGTGAGAGACACCCGACACGAAATCCACTCGCAGCTGAGCGAGCTGCTGTTGTCGGCGAAGCTGGAGGAGCGCGGCCACCATGAGGCCGACAGTGAGCGCGAAGATGACGCCGAGCATTGGGAGACGAGAGCGCGGCAGTCCTCCGACTACGAGCCGCGGAGCGATGTCCGAGCGAAGCGAAACTCCAAGACGCATTCGTCCGAATCTTTCGTCGAGAGAATCCGTGACAGTTACGGCCGACGGGAAAGCGTCAGACGCCGACCGAAAGACGATGCCCGAATGCGGTGCGGCGGCAGTGATTGCGAGGATGCGCTCGCGCGAAATCTTTCCAACAAGCGACGGGGGCAAGAGCGGTGTACGCTCGAGAACTTGCTGGAACACGGGGCCAACGAATGCTGCCGCGTCAGTTTCGAAACCGTACGTAACAAGAGGGCGCCCGTCCGTTCCCCGCGAGACCACGTAGCAGACAATCCTCAATCGGCCGTCGATGCTGTCGATACTCGCGATGTACGAATCGTTGGTGATTACGATTCCCAACCGCTTCGCAGGACTTCGCTCCGAAGATCCGAAGGCTTGCGTTCGAACTTCAGGGACCTCAAATCGACGCGGATAACTGGCAACTGTATCGCGAATCCATTTGAGAACAGTGGGCGACGGTTGCTGGCCGGCCACACTCATGGCGCTGTCACGCCAATCAAACCGAAAGTAGAACCGCACGCCTTTGAGATACGGCGCAGGCACGTACGGAGTTTTTGACGCGGCCATGAAATCAGCAGGCGACGGCCAGGTCTGTGGCGAATTTTCGTTCACGCGCGTGAGCGGCACGATGAACGTAGTGATCATCGAGCTGAGCAGCTCCTGAGACGCCTGCTGATTGAGCTGCCACATCGCGAATGACGCGTAATCGTGCAGCGCACGCTGAGCGGCCATCCGCTGCGAGCGCTCCGACGTCGCAGCCTGGTACGCGAGAACTCCGGTGAGCACCAGAGCGAGCGCGAGGAGAGCGACGAGCAGCCTCGATCGCGGACGACCTCTTCCGCTCGCCCTTTTCACTCGCTCGCTCCGTTGCGCAATTTCATTTTCGACACTCGCGCGTTACCTGATCTTCTTTCCTTCGGAGTCCCACACTTCTACCGTTCCGAGATTCTGAGCGCGGATCGGAGCCTCGATTGTCTTCAAGTCCCCGACTGCAACAATCGTCAGTGCATCGGGCTTCAGATACGAAGATCCTACTGCGCTCACGTCCGCAGGCGCGACAGAGGAGAGACGCTCCCGATAGGTCGAGTAATAGTCGAGCGGCAAACCGTATATCACCACGTTCGTGAGACGCCCCATCAATCCCTGAACT
>JBGQKT010000223.1:0-4752 GCA_041499635.1 Gemmatimonadaceae bacterium | reverse complement strand
GTGAAGCTCACCGAGCTCACGCAGGATCAGGCCGATTATCTCGGAGTTCCGCTCGAGGGACCGTACAAGGCGGACATGTACAGGTACTAAGAGATCACAATCTCAGTTTGGATTTGGTCCAGATAACCACTGCTGCGCAGGACTGACCGTTCCAGCCCTGCGTAGCTAATTCAGGCGGCGCAGACAGCGCGTCGTAGACTTCGACGGCTGCAAGCTCGCCGCCTGATACGAATGCGTCGGGGGAAGAATCGGGATCGTCAGCAGCGGCGCTCGCGCCCACTGCCCACCGCGCACCGTCGACGAAATAGGTGATGCACGTGTTGTCGCGACCCGTCACGTAGGTTTGCCCGGTCGCTGTCCGACGAGTTCGAAGCGTCGTCACAGTTTCGAGGAGATAGTTCAGCTTCAGAGGATTTCGCTGCTCTATTTCTGCGGGAGTAAAGAACTTCCCGCTGGCAGACGCTTTTCGCTCGGTGAAGCCGACTCGCTCCAGCGATGCGTCTCGCTTGGCCGACACAATCACCGAGCTGAGTACCGGAACGAACTTCGCGAGACTGATGTCGACTTGAGCCGGCATTCCCGCTCTGATCGCGACTACGGTCTCTGTCGGTTCATAACCAAGCGCTCTGACGCTCACAGATCGAGTTCCGGTCGTGATTCCCGCGAGTGTGAATGTTCCGTCCTGATTCGTGAGCGCGACGAGAGTGTCGTTCTCGACCGCGATGCGCGCGTGCGCAATCGGTGCATGGTCTGCGCTCACGATTTTTCCCTTGAGAACGCCCGTCGGTCTTGAAGCTGCCGCTCCGGTAGCAGACTCAGGAAGAAAAAGAGTGACGATTGCGAGGAGTGGCGCGAAGTGCACGCCCACTACTGCAGTGCTATCTCGTTCGCGATAGGCAACCGCGTTCGCGGCGAAATCTACCGGAAGTCCGCAGATTCGAAAGCTTCCGTCGCTTTGCACCTGAGCGATTCTTTTCTTCGGCGCGCGTTGGAATTCTTTTCCAACTGATTCGATGTCTGTCCAGTCGAGCGAGACGTGCGCGCCGGCTGCGGGCAAATCGGTGTCCGCCTGGAGAACCATTCCAATGGCGGCACCCGCCCCCACTTGTCGTTCAGCGGCGGTGCATTTCGTTGAGATCACGGTGGTAGGCGACGGCGTTGCGAGCGCAACTTGAACGGTCTTTCCGGCTTCAAGAGAGATTGGCTGGGTTTTTATCGCCAATCCAAGAGTGTCAAGAAGTGGATGAATGAGCTCGATCACGTGCGCGCCGGGCGGTATGCTGTCGATTCTGAATCTGCCTGACGAGTCCGTCACAGATGCGCGTGAAGTCCCGTTCACTCGGACGACGGCCCCTCGGAGATACCCTCCGTGAAGACTATCGACTGCCGTTCCGCTGACTGTTGCGAACGGCGACGGTAGTGTCGGCGTTTGTGAAAGGAGTGATGGTGCCGTGAGGGCAAGCGCTGCGAGCGCGCCTATCGCGCGAGATAGGACGATCAATGAAAATTGCATAATGAAGGAAATGTAAATGTGGGAGCGACGGGCGCCGACTCAGGTTGCTGTTCGGTGGCTCCTCAGATCCCGAGTCTGAATTTCGTCCAAATCAAAACTACTGTGCAGGGTGCGGCGGTTCGGTCGGAACTGGCATATTCACCGGGTACGTTGTCCCGATTATAAATCTCCACGGCACCAATCTCGGCTGCATTCAAATAGCTATCTGGTGCTGATAGCACATCGTCTTCAACTGCTGGGGCGAGGCGAGCGCCGTCAATGAAGTAACGAAGGCAGCCCACCGAAGCGCGGATGTATTCTTTGCCGTCCCATGTTCTGCGACGCCGCAGCTCCAGAGCAGTCTCAAGAAGCATCACGAGATTTTGAGGATTTCTCCTTTCGATATACTCGGGCGTAAAAAAACGTCCAGTTGGCTGCTCGCGTTGACGTTGAGTAAAACCAACTCGCTCCAATCCGATGTCGCGAACTGCTGAGACCTCAACGGATTTCAGCACGGGAACGACCTTGTCGAGTTTTACGTCGAGAAAACGCGGCTCCAACGAGCTGATCGCAACAACGCGCTCGACGGGTTGATACCCGAGCGCTCGAACGGTCACGGTTCGCGTGCCGGGTCTCAGTCGCCCGAGGACAAACTTTCCATCATTACCGGAAACGGCCACGGTGTCGTCACCATCGACAGCGACACGCACATGAGCCATTGGTACGCCATCCGCTCCGAGTATTCTTCCCATCAGCACGCCACTGCGTCGAGCCTCAGACGCGCCCGGCGCCGTTGTTTTTGCGCCCGCCGGCAAGAAAAATGTGACAAGCGCGAGGAATGGAGAGGGTCGAACTCCAACAATGGATGTGCTGTCAGTTCCGCGCGTGGCGATCGCATTTGTTGAGAGATCGGCGGGAAGGCCGCAGATACGGAAGCTTCCATCGCTTCGAACTGATGCCGCTCGTTTCTGAAAGACTTTGCGAAAACCTTTGTCCGCCGGTATGAGATCAACCCACTCAAGAGAGACATTTGCGCCAACAGCCGGCGCATCTCCGTCAGCCTCGAGTACCATTCCTATCAACGCAGCTTCACCAACCTTGCGATCTGCGGCTGAACACTTCGCAGTAACGACAGTCAATCCAGCCGGAATCGAAAGCCTGATCGATGTATTGGCGCCCGCGTGAAACGACATTGGTGGAGTTTTGAGCGTCATTCCAAGCGTGTCCAGCAGCGGATGAATCACTTCGAGCTGATGTGAACCAGCGGATACGCTGTCAATGCGGAATCGACCAAGCGTATCCGTCATTGCGGCGCGGGAAGTTCCATTTACGCGCACGACCGCGCCCACGAGATATCCGCCGCGAATGCTGTCGACGACGGTACCGCTAATTACAGCGAACTTATCGGCAACGTTGGATGCATCCTGCGCGAAAATCGACCGGGGGATCGCTACCAGCGCGACCGCGCACACGATTGTTGCAGCGACGAATCTTTTCCGTCTCGTATTGCCCACAAAGCCAATGTAGGACGGTTACTCCTGACCGCTACAGCGACGTTCTCGGCCCAAGAAATTCGCGGGCAAATCTCTCGTCGCGCGACGCATGCTTCGGCGTGCCGAGGTCGTACGTCGTCCCCGCTGTGACCCACGTCACGCTATCGGAATAATGGAGGACCGTACGAACCTCCTGCCCACTAACGATCACAGCGCATCCATCGGAAGCGAGACTTCTCAATCCGGATCCGATCTGCTCACACGTCATCGGATCCAACTCGCGAAATGGCTCATCCGCAATGAGACACTTTGGACGACGAGTCATCGCAATCGCCAACTCGGCACGCCTTCGCTCACCGGTCGACAGACGATGGGGCTTGCTGTCGAGGAAAGAAGAGAGCGCGAACGACTCGATCAGTTTCTCGTCAAGGGAAAGACCAAAACGCTTCGCAATCATGTCGAAATGCTCGCCGACAGTCAGTGATTCTGCGAGTCCGCTCCGCTCTCCCATGAAAAAGAGTCCGGCGCGCGACATCTCGTGCAACCGCGGTCGGTCGAATTTCCTTTCACCGAATTTCACCCAGCCATCGTCCGGTGTGATGAGGCCAGCGCAAATTCGGAGGAGAGTTGATTTTCCGACTCCCATATTCCCAACAACTGCGGTCACCGTCGCAGGCATCGCATTAAGAGATGCCGACGTCAGAACGTTTCGACCTCGATATGATTTTCTGATCGAGTCTGCTTGCAGCACCGGGCCTTCAGACACCCGCAGCGACCGCGACGAAGCGAATTGCAATTTCGAGAATCAATATCGTGACGGCCCAAGTCCCTACAACCGTGGACGGCGCGATCCCGAGATTCTGAAGAAACAAGAGCTCATTGCGACGTCTCGCGTCGATGAAGCCTAGTGTTCCACCGATCAACATCAGAATCAGTACGCTCGTGAGCGGAACCCTAAGTGAAGCGAATCCGGCGAATATCGCCAGAAAAAAATGGAGTGCGAACCAGAGCACGGCCGCGCGAAACGCATAGCGCCTGACCAAGAAAAAGTCTGGCAGCGCGTTATCTCACCGTTGTTTCCACTTAGTCCAGATCACGACCACTTCGCAATCCTCGGTAGGACGCCGAAACTGCATCGGAACGAAACTGCTCGAGTATACCTCGATCGCGGCAATGTCTTCGGAGCGAATGAAATCCTCGATGCCACCACCAATCCATGGATCGCCGTCGACAACGTAGCTCACGCAATCATAGTCCGCGCCTCGCGACCGGCCAACGACGACTGTCTTACCATTGTCATTTGCACGTCGAAGCATCGGCGCCGTCGAGAGAAGAGACACTAGATCCGCCGAGACGCGCTTCGATATCTCCTCGGGCGTCATGTAATATCCGGTTCCGATCTGTTTGCGCCGGTTGAATCCAACTCGATCGAGTGTCTGCTCACGCGATGCGTTGATGCGAACCGTGTCGAGCACCGCGACAAATTCGCCGAGCTTTACAGTCACGTCAGTCGGGGCTCGCGCATGAAGAGTCACCGGCACTTCGGCCGGTTGAAATCCAAGCCGTCGAACGGCAACTGTGTGAGTTCCGGACCGCAAGTTATGAAGAGTGAATCGCCCCGCATCGTCTGACAAAGTCGCGGCGGTATCGCCCGCGACGGAAACGCGCGCGCGCGACAACGGCATTCCCGAAGGATCGAGAACAGTGCCAGTGAGGACCGCATTTCCTTTTCGACCGACTGTCGTGCTCGGCGCGCCCGGAACGCTG
>JBGQKT010000222.1:0-4767 GCA_041499635.1 Gemmatimonadaceae bacterium | reverse complement strand
TCGACAATCGTCCAGCTCACGTGGGACGAGCTCGACCGGCGCTTTGGCCGGCGATAGCATTCGCGTCATCTGCGGCCCCACTGCCGCAGGAAAATCAGGCATCGCATTGAACGTGGCGATGGAATACGGCGCAACAATAATCAGCGCCGATTCGCGACAGATTTATCGCGGCTTCGACATCGGCACGGCTAAGCCAGGGCCGAGTGAGACGCGCGTAGTCCCCCATCGCGGCATCGACGTCGCGGAGCCGACCGAGCGGTATTCCGCATCGCGATGGGCAACCGAAGCGACTTCGTGGATCGCTGAGGCAAATAACGAACGACGCGCTCCACTGATTGTGGGCGGTACCGGGTTCTATATCCGCGCGCTGTTCGAGCCGCTGTTCGATGCTCCGCCATTGGATCCCGCGCGGCGTTCTTCATTGAGCGACTGGCTGGATCAGCAGCCACTCGTAATGCTTCGCGAATGGTGCTCGGTACTGGATTCGGCTAAAGCGCATCTCGGTAGAACGCAGCTATCGCGCGCGATCGAGACTGCGCTGCTCGCCGGACGCCGCCTCAGTGATTTGCAAATGGAATCTCAGCAGAATCGAGCCGATTCGACTCCGCAGCTCAAACCGCATTATCTCGTCGTCGACCCGGGCGCGAAGCTCTCGCAACACATCGAGCATCGAGTCGATGCAATGTTGAACGCGGGCTGGATCGATGAAGTCAACTCGCTGATGGGTCATGTTCCCGCGAATGCGCCTGCATGGAAAGCCAGCGGATATCGCGTCGTACGTTCGCTCGCCGAAGGGACGATTGATTTGTCATCTGCGCGCGCGAGAATCATTATTGAGACGCGGCAGTACGCTAAGCGGCAGAGAACTTGGCTACGTCATCAGATCGATAGAGCAAACGTCACGCGCGTCGATCCGGACAATCCGGATTTCGAGGCAACCGTCGAACGCTGGTGGAAAGAAGGGGAGCTCGCTTGAAGATCGGCATCACCTGTTATCCCACATACGGCGGATCGGGAGCCGTTGCCACCGAGCTCGGAATCGCGCTCGCCGGGCGCGGACACGAAATCCACTTCATTACATATCGGCAGCCGTTCAGGCTGCCGTCATTCCTGCCGAACGTATTCTTTCACGAAGTGAATGTCGGGCGATATCCACTCTTCGAATATCCGCCATACGATCTCGCGCTCGCCGTAAGAATGCACGAAGTGGTTCTCGCGCACGGTCTCGAGATCCTGCACTGTCATTACGCGATCCCGCATGCG
The DNA here is from genome assembly GCA_041499635.1 of Gemmatimonadaceae bacterium. Classification (GTDB taxonomy): domain Bacteria; phylum Gemmatimonadota; class Gemmatimonadetes; order Gemmatimonadales; family Gemmatimonadaceae; genus UBA4720. The sequence goes on along the minus strand of JBGQKT010000222.1, from coordinate 3,504 downwards.
ACGAGCGCATGGATTGCGCGTGAGATGCTGCGTAAACAACGTCAGGACGTGAAAGTCATCACGACACTTCACGGCACTGATATCACCCTTGTTGGCCAGGATCCTTCGTTCAACGCAATCACGAAGTTTTCCATCGAGCGATCGGACCGTCTCACTGCAGTCTCAGAATATCTTCGAAGAGAGACGTACAACGCATTCGGCTGCACGGCCTGCGACGTCAGAGTGATTCACAACTTCGTCGATCCGGACGAGTACAATCGCGAAAAATACTCGGCTTCGATAAGAGATCAGTTCGGCAGCGAGCAGCCTGTTCTCATGCACATCTCCAACTTCCGCAAGGTGAAACGCGTGCGTGACATCATCGGGATTTTTGCTCGCGTCAACTCAGAGCTGCCGAGTCGTCTCGTGATGGTCGGTGATGGACCAGAGCGAGTTGTCGCCGAGGATGAGACTCGTCGTCTCGGTGTCGAAGCATCGGTGTCATTCCTTGGAAAAATCGACGACGTCGCGCCACTGCTTGCATCCGCCGACCTCTTTCTTCTCCCCAGCGAAACGGAATCGTTCGGCTTGAGCGCCCTTGAAGCGCTTGCGTCCGGAGTGCCGGTAGTCTGCACACGAGTTGGTGGATTGCCCGAAGTTGTTCGCGATGGCGAAACCGGTTTTCTCTGTGAGGTCGGCGACGTCGAGGGAATGGCGCGAGTTTCGCTGGACCTGCTGCGTGATCCGGAGCGGTGGCAGCAAATGAGCAAGCTCGCCGCAGCCGACGCGCGCGCGCGTTTTTCACAGGACCAGATCGTCACCCAATACGAACACATGTACAGAACATCACTCGCTGCGGCACCCGTTGAATGACGACATTCCAGGCGTTGGTCCTCGGTCTCATTCAGGGACTCACTGAATTTCTGCCAATCTCGAGCTCGGCGCACCTCGCGCTCGCGCCATGGTTTTTCGGCTGGCCCGATCCCGGACTCGCTTTCGACGTAGCGCTTCACTTCGGTACGCTCATCGCCGTCCTCTGGTATTTCCGCGATGAATGGGGAAAGCTGATTTCCGCCGCCATTTCGATTGTTCGAAATCGTCGCGTCCAAACAGTCGAAGAGAAGCGCGTTGTCTTTCTCATTATCGCGACAATTCCCGGCGCAATTGGCGGCCTCTTGCTCGAGAAAAAAGCAGAGACAGCATTTCGCGCTCCCGCTCTCACAGCTACCACGCTCATTGTGATGGGCATCGTGCTGTGGGCGGCCGATCGTTTCTCGCGCATGGATCGCAGCATCACCGGAATGCGCTGGCTCGACGCGTTGTTGATCGGCATCTCTCAGGTTTTCGCTCTGATTCCCGGTGTGTCGCGATCTGGATCCACAATCACTACCGGACGGCTCCTCAAGCTCGATAGGCAGAGCGCAGCCGTATTCAGTTTTCTAATGAGCATGCCGATCATCGCAGCAGCGGTTGTGCTCAAAGGACCCTCAGTTTTGCGTAGCGGAGGATTCAGCGCGCCGTTGATTGTCGGTGTGTTGGCGGCTGCAATCAGCAGCTGGCTCGCGATCGCAATTCTTTTGCGTTATGTCACCCGACACAGCTACGGAATTTTTGCGCTCTATCGCGTCCTGCTCGGAATCGTAGTGCTTTTCGTCCTCTACTCGCGTGGCTGAGGAATATTGTCTCGACGGTTATTCCGCGCGTGAGCTCGCTGGCGAGCTTGGCTTGCCACACGTCGAGCTGCTCAGCGAGACAACGTCAACGCAGGACGTTGCGCACAAACTCGCCGCTGATGGCGCTCGCTCCGGCACAATCGTCGTCGCCGATCAACAAACTCGCGGTCGCGGCAGGAGCGGAGCACGATGGCACTCGGCGTCGGGAACCGGGCTTTGGCTCACGCTCATCGAACGCCCGGTCGATTCAACCGGCGTCAGTGTTCTGTCCATCCGAGTGGGTATTCGCGCCGCTCGCGCTCTCGATCGCTTCGCCGCCGAGCCAATTCGACTCAAATGGCCGAACGATCTTTACGTCAGTGGAAGAAAGCTCGCCGGGATTCTCGTCGAAGCCCGCTGGCGTGACGTGCGCCTCGAATGGATCGCTATTGGAATTGGAATCAACATTGCACCAACCGCGGATATGCCCGATGCTGCCGGATTGGATCCAGGTACACGCCGCGCTGACTTGCTCGCCGAGATGGTTCCGGGTTTGAGACTCGCGGCAACTAGCGTTGGTGAGCTTACCGCGCGCGAGCTCATGGAATTCGATACGCGCGACATGGCTCGCGGCAGACACTGTTCACAACCCGCGCAAGGAATTGTGCGCGGCATTACTGCATCGGGAGAGCTGATCGTTGCGCTCGCCGATACTGTTGCCAGATTCCGGTCCGGCTCACTCGTACTCGACCATCCATTATGATCCTCGCCTTCGACATCGGCAACACAGAGACGACCGCTGCACTATTCGACGGTGATAGAGTCGGGCCGCACTGGCGCCTCACCACGAATCTTCCGAGAACGCCCGACGAGTACGTACTGCTGTTGCGTTCGCTTTTTCAAGCGGCGGGTATCGATATCGCGACCATCAATGGATCGGCGATTTGCTCGGTGGTGCCGCAGATGACACAGGTCGTGGCGCACGCATGTCTCGAGACATTCGGCCGCTCTCCCGCGATGATCGACGCGCGCGCAGCCCTTCCAATCAAACTCGAAGTTGAAGAGCCACTCACAGTCGGCGCTGATCGCATCGCGAACACGCTCGCCGCGAGCCGCCTTCGAAAACGCGATTGCATTGTCGTCGACCTCGGCACAGCGACCACGTACGATTGCATCACTGCTTCGGGATCTTTCATCGGCGGAATAATTCAGCCCGGTGTGTTGACCTCGGCTGAGACATTGTTCCGTCGCACGGCGCAGCTTGCCGCAACCGAAATCATCGCTCCGAAAAAAGTGATCGGCACGCGAACTGACGAATGCATTCGCTCGGGAGTTCTCTACGGAGCAGTCGATTCAGTTGACGGTCTGGTGAGGCGAATCAAGAAGGAATGGGCAGTTGCAAATCCTCTTGTCATCGCAACGGGTGGTCTCGCTGAAACGCTTCGACCGTATTGCAAGACTTTCGATGAAGTCGATGCGTTCCTAACGCTACAAGGCGTCCGGATCGGATACGAGTTGCTGACTGCCTAAAAGAAGCAGAGAACAAGATCTCAGATACCAAATCGGACAGTCATGAGATGCCGGACGCACAACCGGAGGACCTTTCCATATTAGTCCTAAGCCTCGTCGTTGGAGCAGGTGCTTAGGGGCGAACGAAAGGTCCTCCGGTAGTGCCACCGGCCTCTGCCCTCTGACCGATTTGGAATCTGAGATCGTGTTCTTTTGCCTTTGGACGCGACTTGAATTAGACCCGTAGCTTGGATAGCTTGAGGGCTGTTAGCACTCGCGGGGGAGGAGTGCTAACGGCCCTTTTCCATTTCAAGCAAGAGGATGCACCCTATGGCGACAAAGACAAGCACGAAAGTAACTCCGC
>JBGQKT010000221.1:0-4794 GCA_041499635.1 Gemmatimonadaceae bacterium | reverse complement strand
CGCACGGGAGTGGTTCCGAGAATGAAGACCGTGCCGTCAGGCGCGACCGTGATGTCGGTCGCACTTCCTGGAAGCCGAGCCCACGCATTTCCTGTCCAGTGTGAGACCTGTCCGGCCGCGCTGACGACCCACGGATTTCCAGAAGGATCGACGGCGATTCTCACTCCGGCTCCGCCTATCGGTTCCCACGCGCCGTTCCGAAGTTGGGCGATCCGTTGATCGGTGTCGATTGCCCATACTGCTCCATTTGCGCCAACAGCGATGTCAATCGCCTTCAGCGGCGACTGCACCCAATCCTCCTTCCCCGTGCTGTTTCTCACCCAGTGCCATACGCTTCCATCCGAGTTGACCAACCAGGGAAATCCGTTCAGGTCCACGGCAACGCGAGCTGGCGAACCGTGCGGCGTCACGAACCCCGTTTCACCCAGTACGAGAGTCGACCTCATTGAGCGGGGTTCTCTGCCAATGAGCCATACGACCCCAGCTGGGCTGACTGCTATGTCAGAAGCACCGAGAGTTCCATAAGGCAGCCAGCTTCCCTGCGCATGGGCGCTGCGTGCGGTGGCGAGAACGGCAAGAGCTGCAACAGTTCGAGCAAAGGAACTCGTACGCATCCTGTCTCCGGGTGAGATGAAATGCTTTCCGAAAATGATTGACTAAACAGTTACCTCTTACGATAGAGCATCTAACTACGGACCAGAAGGTTGGGGATTCGAATTCCTCCGGGCGCGTGGGTGAATCTTGACGCTGCATCCTTCGAGGAAACAGCGTTTTTTCGTGACTACGTGTTGAAAATCCAGTCTTGATAGATAGAGAATCCCTCTTAGGTTGGGCGCACACTCAGAAGGATAGCTATGCATCACCCGAAGTTATTGCGGTCGAAATGCGTTCGATCCGCGATGATCCCCTCAGCACTCATATGCGTAATCGTGTCCGGGTGCGCCGATCAACAACAACCGACAGGCCCCAAGCTCCCGGCTATCGCGCGGAGTACTGACGTCCCATTCAACAAGTTCTTTACCGCGTGGTCGCAGAGCTACACTTCGGGTCCGATCCAGACGCAAATCTTCGCACTCGACACGCGAATGGACCGGCAATACGCGGACCTGTACGTGACTGAAAGCCTTCTCTCCTTCGCGAGAGCTAACCCCGGCCGGCTCTACATTCATAGCGATGAGCCTGACCAATGGTGCATCGCGCCCTCCGACTACGCGGATATCTATCACGACTTCGTTGCGGCAGTGCGCAGCGCGGATCCAACGGCACGTGTCTCTCCGGCTGGCTTTGCAGAGCCGAACGACCACTGTTGCCCGACTGGTCCCGTAGCGGACGATGAGCATTGCCCGGACCGCTTTAGCGGGCACTCGATTTACTACGCCGAAAATTTCTACAATGCGTATGTGAAACGGTACGGAGTGGCACCTCCCGTCAACGAATGGCGGTTCCACGATTTCGGGCTTTTTCTCACTACCGGAGATCTGGACGGCTGGATGGCGAGGGTAGACAAGGAGGCATCATGGTCGGTCGCTCACGGCGCGAACATGGTACTCGGCGCGTGGGGATTTCCCGGGTGGAGGGAACCCACTCCAGCTCTTCAAGAACACTTGAAGCAGGCGATGGGTCGCCTTTTGAACGACAAGAGAATTAATGGAGCAGTGTGGTGGACCCGCGAACCCTGGATTGAATCCCCTTACTATCTTGCGGAGGCCGATGGGACGCTAACGCCTTTTGGACAAACGTACTTAAACCCGCTTACGGACGTACCGACTGACGTGACGATCGCAAGTTTGGGGAAGGGACAGGCAAAGCTTCAATGGAATAACACGACCTCAGCTTGGGCAGCTGAGACGGAATTCTGGGTACAAGCGCCCGGGTCGAATTCCTTCGTCTATCACAATACGGCGCTGGTCGCCGGTCCTGGCGGTAAGGAAACCCCTGTCATCCTGTTCAACGCCGGCGACAGCCTAAAAGCGCGCGTCCGTTACTACAACGCCTACGGTCAGGCCGCTTGGTCATCCTTCAGCAACACTGTCTACATGGCACCAACCCGCTCAGTGAAATCACCAAGCAGGGGGCCAGTTTTCTGCCTTTTGCAGTTGTGTTAAAAATCGGTTCATCCGGCAATTCGGGAAATGCAGCTCTTACGTCGCCGCGTGCTTTGGTTCTCTGCCTTGCAGTGTCCGCGATTCACAGGCAGTATGAACCACCGCCAACTCGAGTCGGCGAATAAGGAAGTCTCTCTTTCTGCTCGTTGTTCAAGCGACGCTCGTCAGCGGTCAGTCCATCGCTCCGACCTCCACTCCGCGAGCGAGGTCAGATGACCTGAGCTTATATGCCTACTGCCCGTACTCAGGCGGTCCGTCCATCGTCAGCGTCGACAGATTCCCCGGAAACGGCATTCGCTACCGCACGGTCGAGACCTCCGGTGGTCAAAGAAAAATCTCGATGATCGACGGTTATCGGATCATGCTGGCGTACCCCGGCAGGATCTACTTCGCCAACATGCACGTGGAACAATCCGACGCGTCTCAATATTCCGCGGACAAGGATGCCGCGATCAAGAGCATGGAAACTCTCGTGGCGCCGTCGGGCACGCCGATGGTTTCCGAGCACACGAGTTACAACGGCTTCGACACGTATGCCGCGAACGATCCGACGATGACAGGAAATGGTCCGAGCGGCATGTACGTACTCTTTCGGGATTCAAAGCATCTGATCGTTACGATCTACTTTGTCGATCAGAAGCCCACGGACAGGCAATTCAAAACGTTCTCAGACTATGCCACGCTGAGAGACGGTGTACTGAAGGATTTTACGACTTGCGCCAATGAGGCCGACTTGCGAGCGGCATCGGGAATCCGTCCGGCAAAATTGCGTTCAGGAAATAATTTGCTGATCGACGCGTTCGACTCGGTGAGCAACTGGCACACTAACCCGTCGGCTGGCGTTGACATCGCGATTCATCCGGATTCCGGCCGGGACGGCCGCGGGATGCGAGTCGATTTCGACTTCCACGGCCATAGCGGTTACGGGATCGTCAATCGGAAAGTCGATCTGGATCTACCGGAGAATTACGAGTTCGCATTCTCCCTTCGCGGGAACGCGCCGACGAACACGCTCGAGTTCAAGCTCGTCGATCCCACATTTCAAAACGTGTGGTGGTCGAACCATCCCAATTTTGTTTTCAGTCCCGAGTGGAAGACAATCGCGCGCAAGAAGCGCGAGATCTGTTTCGCGTGGGGTCCGATTGGCGGCGGAGAAATTCACCGCGTCGCCGCGATCGAACTTGCCATCACCGCCGGATCGGGCGGAAAGGGCAGCATCTGGATCGACGACCTCTCGCTCCTCGCCATCGATCCGGATTCACCGTTCGACATCAGCACTCCGGGTAGTGGTGCACCAATCGTCGGCACCTGGGAATCGACTTCGATGCAGAATGGAGGCGTAGGAGCGACGCTCGATTTCGCTCCTGACGGCGCATTTTCAATGACATTCGGCGCGAAGACGGCTTTTGCTTATAGCGTCTCCAATGGTCGTCTTACAACGACGTTCAAGAACCCGCAGACGGGACAAAACGAGGTCCATACCACGCCCATCAGCATTCAACACGACAGTCTCATCCAGAAGGAGGACAATGGTGCGCAGGTGACGATGAAAAGAGTTCGACCAGCGCGATCGATCGATGATTCAATCGCCGGTGTTTGGAGCTACGTCGACAACACCGGTGTCACAGGATTTGTCGACTTCGCGCAGAACGCGTTGGGAGTGCTTCGTCTGCCGATGAGCGCATGCACGGGAACATGGTCGGTTTCAAATGGCACTCGACTGATGGCAAGCATTAATGGGCAAGCACCCGTCCAATGGAATTATTCGATCGAGAACGCAGTGCTCACCTTGAAGAACGCGCAAGGTGCAGAGCTCAAGTACAACCGACGGAGTGCGCACGAGTAGCCAAAAAGGTTGACTTCGCCCTGTCACAGGCGGAATATCACTGAGTCTCCCACCCTGAAATTTGACAGCAACTGCTCCCCAAAAAGCACTCGGCGACCGATACACCATCGAGAACGAAATCGGCCGAGGCGGCATGGCAACCGTCTATCGGGCGCGCGACCCGAGGCATGATCGCAGCGTCGCGGTAAAGGTCCTCAACGCAGATGTCGCTGCAGCGCTGGGCACCGAAAGATTCCTTCAGGAAATCAAAACCGTAGCGAGCCTCACTCACCCGCACATCGTTCCGGTACACGACTCCGGCGAAACTGGCGGCGTGCTGTTTTACGTGATGCCGCATATCGAGGGCGAGACGCTGCGCGACAAGATCAATCGCGAAAAGCACCTGTCGCCGGCGGAAACGGTTCGTCTTACGCGCACGCTTGCATCCGCGCTGGATTTCGCACATCGGCACGGCGTGGTTCACCGAGACATCAAACCCGAGAACGTGATGCTGTTCGAGGGCGAGCCGCTGATTCTCGATTTTGGAATCGCGAAAGCAATCAGTGCTGCCGGCGGCGAAACGCTGACTCGAACCGGAATCGCAATCGGAACTCCCGCGTATCTCAGTCCTGAGCAGGCGAGCGGTGAGACTCAGCTCGACGGTAGAAGCGATCAATACAGTCTCGCATGCGTCGTTTACGAGATGTTGTCGGGTCAGCCTCCTTTTGTTGCGAATACTCCGCAGGGAGTCATTGCAAAGCGATTCAGCGCGCCGCCTCAGCCACTATCGTCGAGCGCGAACGTTCCTGCGGCAGCTTCCGATGTGGTGCTGCGCGCGCTGTCACTCGATCCGGCAGACCGATT
>JBGQKT010000220.1:0-4808 GCA_041499635.1 Gemmatimonadaceae bacterium | reverse complement strand
TCCGGACATTCTTCAGCTCGATGTCATCTGGACTCCGGAGTTCGCCGCCGCGGGCTGGGTTCTTCCGCTCAACCGGTTCGGTCCAACCTCGACTGAGTTCTTTCCCGCGACAATCGAGGCGAATACGTGGGCCGGAAAACTCTATGCGCTTCCATGGTTCGCAGATGTCGGACTTCTCTATCGTCGCACGGACCTCGTGCCGAACGAGCCAAAGGATTTATCGGAGCTCGTCAATGACGCCCGCACCGCGACGGCGCGTCCAGGCGGTCCGCGCTACGGATTCGTGTGGCAGGGCGCCCGCTATGAAGGACTCATAACCACATTCGTGGAATACCTCGGTGCATTCGGCGGACGCATCCTCGACGAGCACGGTCAGGTCACCGTGAATCGACCCGAGGCAGTGAAAGCTCTCGAGTTCATGCGTGACGAGCTCTACAAATACCGCGTCGCTCCACTCGATGTTCTCACGTGGCACGAAGAGGAAGGGCGCTTCGCATTTCAAAACGGCAATGCCGTCTTCATGCGCAACTGGCCCTATGCTTACGAACCGATGCGCGACACGGCGCAATCAAAAGTCGCAGGCAAGTACGCCGTCTCGCCAATGCCGGCTGCCGGAGGCGGCATCGGTCATTCAACCGCCGCGCTCGGCGGCGGACAACTCGCCATCAACGCGTATTCTGATTCACCAGACGCTGCGTACCGACTCATCGAGTATCTCACAGAGCCGGCGCAGATGCTCGAGCGCGCACAGGCCGTCGGCCAATATCCGACTCGACCTGCACTATACGACAGCGCAAGTTTGCGATCTGCGCTTGCAATACCACTCGATCAGGCGCGACGAGCAATCGAAAGCGCGACACCGCGTCCAGTTACGCCGATTTACACGGAGCTCTCCGACATTCTTCAAATCGAGCTGCATCGTGCATTGGTCGGACAAGCTGATCCGCAAGAAGCTCTTAACTCCGCGGCCTCGCGCATCAACGCCCTTATCGATCGCACTGGCATGCGCAAGCTGATGTCGTCGGCAGTTCAATGAAATCCGAATCGCGACTCGGCTGGATGCTTGTCGCTCCTGCGATTGGAGTAATCGCGCTGATCGCGATTTTCCCTCTTGGCTGGACCGCATGGGAATCCGTGCACTTGCACGAGCTCCGAATGCCGTGGTTGGGCAAACCGTTCATCGGTCTCGCGAACTACACCGAGCTCGCGCGTGATCCGCGCTTTTGGGCGGCGCTCGGACACACCGCGTTCTTCACGGTAGTATCGATCTCGCTCGAGCTCGTGATCGGATTGTTCCTCGCGCTCGCGATGAATCGCGCATTCCGCGGACGCGGATTCGTGCGCGCAGCTGTGCTCGTTCCATGGGCAATCCCGACTGTCGTCGCCGCACTTTTGTGGCGTTTCATATTCGAATCAGAGGGCGGTATCGCCAACGCGCTACTCGTCGACGTCGGGATTTTGCAAAAACCAATGGTGTGGTTCATTCAAGCAGCGACCGCGTGGGTTCCGGTAATTCTCGCCGACGTTTGGAAGACGACGCCATTCGTTGCGCTTCTACTGCTCGCCGGTTTGCAGAACATCGATCTCACGCTGTATGAGGCGGCCGCTGTCGATGGCGCGAACTCGTGGTGGCAGCTGAGACACATCACACTGCCGTTGCTCAAGCCGGCGATTCTCGTCACGCTGATCTTCAGAACGCTCGACGGATTCCGCGTCTTCGACCTGATCTACGTGCTCACAGGTGGAGGACCCGGAACATCGACTGAGCCGGTCGCACTCTACACGTTCAATGCGCTGCTTCAGAATCTCAGGTTCGGATACGGTTCCGCGTTGTCGGTGGTCATCTTCGCGATCACGTTTGGCCTCGCACTTCTATATGTAAAGGGACTTGGCGTGAAACTCGGCGGGGAAGAGCGATGACATTACGCTGGGGCAAATGGATCTTCGGATTTGCGCTCGTGATTCTCGTCGTGTTCACGCTTTTCCCGTTTTACTGGGCGATCGTTGCGTCGCTCACTCCAGACGCGGCGCTCTTCCGCGATCCGTCGTTGTGGCCGCGCCAAATAATCCTCGATCATTACCGCTCTCTTTTCGACGAGCGGGATTTCATCACCCCGATTCGCAATTCACTGGTCGTTGCGGGAACGACGACCGCGTTTTGTCTGACAGTCGGCACCCTCGCGGCGTATGCGTTGGCGCGTCTCGATTTCAAAGGGAAGGCCGCGATCATGTCGTTCATTCTCGCGGTGACGATGTTTCCCCAGATCTCGATCGTCAGCCCGCTGTATCTGCTTCTTCGCTCGCTTCATTTGATCGACACATATCCGGGATTGATTCTCCCGTACATGACGTTCGCGATGCCGTTGACGATTTGGATTCTTACAGGATCCATCCGGCAGATTCCGCGCGACCTCGAGGAAGCAGCCCACGTCGACGGAGCATCACGAAGACAAAGCTTCACAAAGATTCTTTTGCCGCTTGCTGTGCCGAGTTTGGCGACGACCGCAATTCTTACGTTCATTTACTGTTGGAACGAGTTTCTTTTTGCGCTGTCGTTCACGCTCGGACCTGAACGTCAGACCGTACCTGTTGCTATCGCTCTCTTCCGCGGGCAGTACCAGGTGCCGTGGGGAGAAATCCTCGCGGCTGCGGTAATCGCAACTGCTCCCGTTGCTGTCATGGTGCTCTTGTTCCAGCGGCGCATCGTTCAGGGACTCACTGCCGGCGCCGTAAAAGGCTAACGGAGACTATTGATGGCGCGCATCGCTCTCGATCATGTCGATAAGGTTTACGCGAATGGGTTCGTCGCAGCGCGCGATCTCAATCTCGAGGTCAATGACGGAGAGCTGCTCGTGCTGGTTGGTCCGTCCGGGAGCGGAAAGTCGACTGTGCTTCGCATGATGGCGGGGCTCGAGATGGTCACCGCTGGAACTATTCGCATCGGCGATCGCGACGTGACCAATCTCCCTCCGCAGCAGCGCGACATCGCGATGGTGTTCCAGAACTACGCTTTGTATCCGCACATGACCGTGCGTCAGAATCTTGGATTCGGTCTCGCAATTCGAAAGCAGGCTCCCGCGATGATCGAGCAACGAGTGCGCACCGTCGCTGCATCGCTCGGACTCGATTCACTGCTCGATCGTAAGCCGGCTCAACTTTCCGGAGGGCAGCGTCAGCGCGTCGCTTTGGGACGCGCGATTGTGCGTGAGCCGCTTGCATTTCTTTTCGACGAGCCGTTGTCGAATCTCGATGCGCAGCTTCGCGTAGAGACACGGGTCGAGCTTGCCCGGCTGCATCGCGAGCTTGGCGCAACGATGGTCTATGTCACCCACGACCAGTCCGAAGCTCTCACACTCGGCGACAGAATTGCGATTCTTCGCGACGGAGTGCTCCAGCAGGTCGATTCGCCGATGGAATTGTACGCGAGGCCAGCGAACCGATTTGTTGCGGCGTTCATTGGAAGTCCGGCGATGAATTTCTTCGATGGGGAGATCCGTGAGAGTGACGGAAGAATCACCTTCGATGGAAACGGTCTGACTGTACCGTTGAGATGCGAAGCGTCACCGCCCGCGCGAGTCGTACTCGGCATTCGCCCGCACCACCTCGAAGTCGTGAGTGACGGGGAGGGAAGTCTTCGCGCGGAAGTGGCGGTCGTTGAGCCGATGGGAAACGAGCAGATCGTTTACGCGACGCTGCCTGGTGGAAAGCGCGTTGTTGCTCTCGCGCCCCCTGAGCCTCCGTTGAGCCCGGGCTCGAATGTTTCGATCCGAGTGAAAAAGGATGCATTGCACGTGTTTGATGCTGCGAGTGGGTCGCGCCTGCAGTGTTTCGCACTTTGAAATGGTATTTCGGCGGTTTAAATTGCGTGGCTGTGCGTCGCATGACGCATCTTCGTGGCGCTATCGTCTAGGGGACTAGGACGGGGCCCTCTCAAGGCCCAAACACGGGTTCGAATCCCGTTAGCGCTATGGGTTGTTGGCCCCATCGTCTATCGGTTAGGACGGCACCCTTTCACGGTGCAGAGAGGGGTTCGATTCCCCTTGGGGCTATGGTTTGTTGTGACGGCGCGCGGTGAAGGAGCGCGTCGGTGTGAGGGGCCGTAGCTCAGTTTGGTTAGAGCACTCGACTGTCACTCGAGAGGTCGCGGGTTCGAGCCCCGTCGGCCCCGTTTAATATTTGGTTCGTAGTTCGCAGTCCGCAGTTGTTGTCGCCCTGGTGGTGAAATTGGTAGACACGCCATCTTGAGGGGGTGGTGCCGTAAGGCGTAGCGGTTCGAGTCCGCTCCAGGGCATTCAAGCTGTACTCGCCACAGTAGCTCAGCGGTAGAGCACTCGATTCGTAATCGAGCGGTCGTCGGTTCAATCCCGACCTGTGGCTCTTAGCTCTACCGAAGCCAGCCCTTCTTTACCGGCTCGCGCTGCAGCTCCTCCAGCTCCGCTTCACGGGCGGTGAGCTCTTTCTGCAGCCGCTCATTTTCTTCTTCGAGATCGGCTAGAAAACGCCCGCGCATTTTTGCGTTTTCGAATGCTTCGAGCGATGTGCGCATCAGCTCGATATATCCCTGCGCGATTTTTGGCAGGGCCTCACGCGCAAACGCGAGATATTCCTTTTGATATTCTGCGCACGTCTCGCATTCGGCGGGCTCGTGCTCGATAAGGGGCGAGAGCGAGTCGAGCTCGAGCGCCTTTTGCGCGAGTGCATGGAGGTCGCCGTCCATGGCCATTGTCTTAATATGACTTGATGCAATAATCGTCGCGACTACATTCACAGTGTCCAACCATTTGCGGGCGTAATTCAGTTGGTAGAAT
>JBGQKT010000219.1:0-4948 GCA_041499635.1 Gemmatimonadaceae bacterium | reverse complement strand
CTCGGAGAACGCCTTGATGCAGTCGTGGGCCGCGGGGAACCCGGCCTGCATGCTGAGTCGCCAGAACGCGTCGCGAACACCTTGCGATACTTTTGAACCCGTCCGGTTCGCGCCATAAAAGGGCGCGCTCAGATCCTTATAAAATTGTGAACGGTCGCCCTTGACCCCAGCGCGAATCTGGTCGAACACTTCGATCGGCAGCCCCTCGGGATTGTTGGCCGTTTTCAGCATGAGTGGTGGCACTGCGCCAACGAGCACGGCTTTCGCTACTCGCTTCGTGCCATGCCGACCGATGTAGCGGGCCACTTCGCCGCCGCCCGTCGAGTGCCCGACGTGAATCACGTTCGTCAAGTTGAGTTTCTCGACTAGCGCCGCGAGATCGTCGGCGTAAGTGTCCATGTCGTTGCCGGTAAAGGTCTGGCTCGACCGTCCATGACCACGCCGGTCGTGTGCGATCGCGCGATAACCATTGGATGCGAGGAAGAACAGCTGCTCGTCCCACGCGTCGGCATTGAGTGGCCAGCCGTGGCTGAAGACAATCGGCTGACCGGAGCCCCAATCCTTGTAGAAGATTTGCGCTCCGTCTTTCGTGGTGATGGTTGGCACATGGCCTCCTGGGTGTTGAACCTTTTTCTTTCTGCATAGCTCACGCCCAATTCGATTCCGGTCCGGCTTTGTGACCGAAGTGTTTCTCGCGCTTCAGGTGAGAAAGTAGACGCCGGCGAATGCCACAATTACAGCGGCGGCCTGGAGCGCGAGAATCAACAGCGCTTGTTTGGGCGCCTGCGGTAGCCACTTCACGGCGAAAAACGCGACGATCGGCACCTGCAGTGCGATTAGAAGCTGAAAGATGTGCGCCGGAGTTCCCTCATCGGCTTCGTGGACAATGCCGAACACGACGGCATGGCCAACGACAATCGCAATCGCGACAAACGACATAATCAATGGAAGCAGGGCACTCGGTTCCTTGATGCTTGGTGCGCTCATCCTCGTCTCCCGGAGATCGTCGAATGTCCAAGTTACCGTAAAGTACTTTACCACGCAATGTAGATAAGTTACCTGAACTAACCCAACGGGGCATACCCATGACGCCAGCTTCAGCCACGCCCAAACCGACGATCGTACTCGTTCACGGCCTTTGGCTGACTCCTCGCAGCTGGGAGAAATGGATCGACCGCTACAAACAAGCCGGCTACAACGTCATCGCCCCATCATGGCCCGGCCTCGAAGGTGAAGTCGAAGAGATTCGCAAGAATCCTTCTATGCTCAAAGGGCTCAAGCTCACAACGGTCGTCAATCACTACGACGCAATAATCCGAAAGCTCGACGCGCAACCGATTCTCATCGGCCATTCCTTTGGCGGACTCATCGTTCAACTGCTGCTCGATCGCGGACTCGGCGCAGCTGGAGTCGCGATCGATTCGGCGCAATCAGCGGGTGTTGCAGTTCTCCCCCTGTCGACCGTGTGGTCCACGATCACCGTTCTTGGCAATCCATTCACCTACAACTCTGCTGTTTCACTGAGCCCGAGCAAATTCAACTATGCATTTACGAACGAGCTGAATGCCGCGGAATCGAAGAAGGTCTACGACCGATATCAGATTCCAGGAAGCGCTCGCATTCTTTGGGACGGCGCAATCTCACTGCTGAATCCGAACGCATCATCGAAAGTGAATTACGCCAACAACAATCGTGCGCCTCTTCTTTTCATTGCGGGAGGTAACGATCACCTCGTTCCACCGGCGATCAACAAAGCGAACGTTCGCAAGTACATCAAGAATTCATCAGCGCTCACGGACTATCGGGAATTTCCAAATCGCACACATCACACAGTTGGCCAGAGTGGATGGGAAGAAGTCGCGGACCACGCACTCGAGTGGGCGACGACGCACGCGCGCTCGCAGGTGACGCTGGCTGACGTGAAATCCGCATTCGAGGACAATCAAACTTTCACGCCGCCTGACAGCTCGCCTGAGATTCGTGCGTGAGTTACTGATCTAGAGCACTAGTCGAGTTCATCGTGTCCACACCGCTAGTTGATATCGCGAGATCTGGAAAGGACGTCGATCAGGCTTTCCCAACGCTGACGGCGGAACAGATCGCGCGCATCGCCTCCCACGGACGGACGCGTCATGTCGAAGCCGGTGAAGTCCTTCAGCGCGCGGGAAAACTCGCGTCACTGTTCTTCGTCGTGTCCTCCGGAAGATTAAACGGATTGGTTCCGACCGGCCCGCAGGGCGAGACGACGATAACTGATCTTGGAGCGGGACAATTCACCGGCGAAGTTGCAATGCTCGCAGGTCGTCCATCGATCGCGACACTGCGCGTTGCCGAAGCAGGTGAGCTCATCGAAGTCGATCGAGAAGATCTTCTCAATCTCATACAGACCGATGCCGAGCTCAGCGAAATTTTCGTGCGCGCATTTATTCTGCGCCGAGCGAGGCTTGTCGCAGGAGGATTGGGCGACGTGTTGCTCGTTGGGTCGAATCATTCTTCGGATACTCTGCGCATCAAGGAATTTCTGACGCGGAATGCGCATCCGTATACATCGATCGACCCAGATAACGATCCGGACATTCAGGAAATACTCGATCGCTTCAAGTTCTCCATTCAAGACACGCCAGTTCTGGTTTGTCGCGGCACCACAGTCTTGCGGAATCCGACCAATCGAGCGATCGCCGACTGCCTCGGCTTCAATACAGCGATAGATCAAGTGCATATCCGCGACGTCGTGATTGTCGGAGCAGGACCAGCGGGCCTCGCGGCCGCAGTGTACGCGGCGTCGGAAGGATTGGACGTGCTCGTCGTCGAGTCGAATTCGCCTGGAGGCCAGGCGGGGTCGAGCTCGAGAATCGAGAATTATCTCGGTTTTCCTTCAGGAATTTCCGGCCAGGAACTGACCGCGCGTGCGTACGCGCAGGCTCAGAAGTTCGGCGCCGATCTTCTGATTGCAGAGTTTGCCACAAAGCTCGATTGCAGTCCGAAGGCGTACACAATCGAGATCGACAAAAAGCAGCGAGTGCCCGCGCGGACTGTGATCATCGCAACCGGCGCGGAGTATCGAAAGCTTCCGCTTCCTAACATCAACGACTTCGAGGGAGCCGGGATTTACTACGGGGCCACGTTCATTGAATCACAGCTTTGTGCAGGAGAAGAAGTCGTTGTGATCGGCGGCGGGAATTCCGCCGGTCAGGCAGCCGTGTTTCTCGCGCAGTCGGCGGCAAAGGTTCACATGCTGATTCGCGGAAAGGGTCTCGCCGACACTATGTCTCGGTATTTGATAAGACGGATCGAGGAAAGTCCGGATATCACTCTCCACAAATGCACTGAGCTGACGAAGCTCGTAGGGAATGGGCATCTCGAGCGCGTCGAATGGCGGACTGATGGTGGGCCGGTGGACAATCACGACATCCGGCACGTGTTCGTGATGACTGGCGCTGCGCCGAGCACGAGCTGGTTGCAGGGTTGCTTGACGCTCGATCCTCGCGGGTTCATCAAGACTGGATCCGAGCTTTCGCGTGAAGAATTGAAAGCTGCGCAATGGCCACTGACGCGCCCGCCGCATCTTCTCGAGACGAGCAAGCCCGGAGTATTTGCTGTGGGCGATGTGCGCGCGGGGAACATCAAGCGTGTAGCGTCGGCGGTGGGCGAGGGATCGATATCCATTTCGTTCGTACATCAAGCGCTTCAGGAGTGACTTATCGATGGCGTTGATCTCCAGAGGTTTTCGCGGTCGCAAACAATCCGCGGATGTGGCCGAGCGGCTCCCTCCGGGTCAGTATGAGACGCGCGACTTTCCTGTATTATCCGCGGGTCCGACGCCGCGAATTTCACTGGCCTCGTGGGATTTCGCGCTTCAGGGCGCTGACGGTCAACGAATTCGTTGGACCTGGGATGAATTCAACGCGCTTCCGCACGCGACCGTAACGACTGACATCCACTGCGTTACGAAGTGGTCGAAGTTCGGAACAGCGTGGGAAGGAATTTCGATCGACACGCTGTTGTCAGAAGCAGCAGCGAAAGGAATCACGCCTTCGCCGTATGTGATGGCGAAGAGTGACGGCGGATACACGACGAATGTGCCGATCGCTGACCTCATGGGAGGAAAGGCGTGGGTTGCATTTGTATTCAATGGTGCGCCACTCGCGCCGGAGCACGGCGGTCCCGCGCGTCTTTTGGTACCGCATTTGTATTTCTGGAAAAGTGCGAAGTGGGTGCGTGAGCTGCGCTTCATGGAAAACGACACGCCCGGATTTTGGGAATCGCTCGGCTACCACAACTACGGCGATCCGTGGCGCGAGCAGCGATACGCCGGCGACGAGTGAATCCTGTTGTAAGTGCGCCGCGCATTGCGTGGCGCGTCGCAACTGTCGCCGATGTCATACCAGAAACGCCGAGGACGCGGACGCTCGTGCTCGACGTACCGGAATGGCCGGGTCATCGCGCTGGACAACACGTCGATGTGAGACTCACTGCTGAGGACGGGTATCAATCGGAGCGCAGCTATTCCATCGCGTCCGCGCCAGAGGATAGTCGCCTCTCGCTTACCGTCGAGCGATTGAGAGATGGAGAGGTTTCGCCCTATCTCACCGAAGAACTTCGAGCCGGCGATCAAATCGAGCTGCGTGGTCCAATCGGTGGCTACTTCGTGTGGGATGTATCGCTTGCTGGACCGCTGTTTCTCGTTGCAGGCGGATCCGGAATCGTTCCGTTGATGGCCATGCTGCGACATCGCCACGCCGTGCTTGCGACGCAAGATGCGGTAGCGCGTCATCGACTGCCGGCGCGACTTCTTTATTCATCGCGCAGCTGGGATGAAGTCATATATCGAGGTGAGCTGACGCGCATGGCAGGAAATGATGAGTCGCTCGAGGTGACGCACACGCTCACGCGCGAGCAGCCGAGCGATTGGACTGGATTCAAGAGAAGAATCGATCGCGTGATGTTG
>JBGQKT010000218.1:0-5072 GCA_041499635.1 Gemmatimonadaceae bacterium | reverse complement strand
TTCTGAGCCTACTTTACGATCAAGATTAAATCTGTCAAGAACCGCCGTGAGGGCCACTGTATTGGCTTCCTTACATCAACGAATCCAGGCAGTTATCTCGAAGATTCCGCGCGGACGCGTGGCTACTTACGGGCAGATTGCGCGTCTCGCCGGCTTGCCCGGTCAGGCGCGTCTTGTCGGTTACGCGCTTCACGCGCTACCAGCCGGCAGCTCGGTTCCGTGGCAGCGGGTCGTAAATGCGCAGGGTGGCATCAGCACACCCGATGGTCATGACGGCAGGCAGCGACGCCTTTTGAAGAAGGAAGGGATTCGCTTCGACGCGCACGGCCGAATACCTCTTGCATCGTTTCAGTGGCTGCCGCGGAGCAGCTCCTTGTATCGAAAGCAGATTGTGAGATGATCGTTGACCATCCCGACCGCTTGCATGAACGCATAGCATATCGTTGATCCGACGAAACGAAATCCACGTTGCTGCAAATCTTTGCTGAGTGCATCGGACTGCGCGGTCCGCGGCGCGATCTGACTCAACGAACGAATTCGATTGTTGCGCGGTCGGCCATCGACAAATCGCCACACGTAATCGTCGAACGTGCCGAATTCCTCCTGCACGGCGAGAAATGCGCGCGCGTTCGAAACGGTGCTGCTCACCTTGAGTCGATTGCGAACGATGCCGGGATCTTTGAGCAGCCGGGCCTCGCGAGCAGCAGTAAAGCGAGCGACGCGCGCAGGATCGAACTCCGCAAATGCTCGGCGGTAGTTCGCGCGCTTGTTGAGAATCGTCGACCAGCTCAGCCCGGCTTGCGCGCCCTCGAGCGTCATAAACTCGAGCAAGACCTTATCGTCATGCACCGGCACGCCCCATTCGGTGTCGTGATAGGCAATGTCGAGCTCAGTTTGCGGCCACGTGCAACGTCGGATCGATTTCAATTTGCTTTCGATTTTTTTCGCGGACCGATTTTCTCGACGACGATGAACTTCACGGAGTCCCACGCATTGTGGATGCCAGTAAAAAGAAGAATCAGGCCCATCGTCCCGATCATGAAGAGGGCGGTCTCTGGGTACGAGACGAGGGAGAACGCGCCGGCCAGCAGGAGACTGTAAGCTTATGCGTCGGCGGCCCGTTTCATCTCGGCTATATCGAATTTCTTCATCTTGAGCATGGCGTTCATGGCTCTTTTTGCCTTTTCAGGATCAGGGTTCGAGAGTAATTCCGGTAACTCTTTAGGTACGACCTGCCACGAGAGACCGAACTTGTCCTTGAGCCAACCGCAAACTTGCGCGTTTGGATCTCCGCCCGCTGATAGTTTGTCCCAGTAGTAGTCGACTTCCTTCTGGTCGTCGCACATGACCTGAAGCGAGATCGCTTCATTGAATTTGAAGTTCGGCCCCCCGTTTAGCGCGGTGAATTCCTGACCGTCGAGCTCGAACGCAACCGTCATCGCAGATCCCGGCGGTTTACTGTGAATCTCACGTCCGGCTTCCGTATATCGGCTCACTTTGTTGATTTTCGAATTCTTGAATATCGATGTGTAGTGCTGGGCGGCTTCTTCGGCGTCAGTGTCAAACCACAAGCAAGGAATTATCCGATTCTTGAGCGCCACTATCTCTCTCCTGATCGTGTAGCTGCCCGTTGCTTCAAGAACTGTGCGCCGACGACAAAACCACTGGCGAAAATGTCAGCTGGTCGACATTCTGAATGGTCCCTTCGAAGGTAGTGCCATGCTACGCGCTCGTCCTCTATCGCTCACGCTCGCGTTGGTAGTCGCCGGGTGCTCCGACTCATCTCGCGATCCTGTGGACCCGGGGATACCCAAGCCGAATGCGGTGCTCGGTCAGGTCGCTTTCGAGACGTCGTGCGCGGGGTGTCACGCATCGCGCGACGGATTCGACCTCAAGACATTCGGCTTCACTGACACGACGATCATCCGTCGCGCCGTAAAGCATGTAGATACGGCGACCGCTCGTAATATCGTCGCGTATATACACGGTCTCTCGACGCCGACGATGAACGAGAAGGTGTCGCTCTTCCAGCCGAAAGGTGTGCAGCTCAACAGCGATCTCGAGTTTGCGAACGCACTCTTCGGACGCGACGCATGGCCGTCCGACTTGACCACTATGCAGCTGGCGGCAATCGACCCTCGCAAAGTAGCAGTGGCGATTCACCTGCCGATCTGGTCGGATGAAGCGACGAACATGGACTGGATGCCGGACAATCCGCTGCCGGACGGCATACTGAATTATTCAGGCGGGCTGGTCGCTGCGGCGATCGCTGGGTATCGCGCGGCGCCGACGAATGAAAATCTCGTGCGTGCAGTCACCGCTTTGCGCAACGCCGATCGAGCGACCGCGAATCCCGCGGCGCCATGCCTTCTCGAAGACACACTCCGCGTAAAATTTCGCGAGTGCTTCGATGTTCGTCGCTGGACTTCGACTCTCGTCGCGCTCCACATGCTTCGCAATGGAACGGACGCAAGCATCGGAAACGGTGTTCAGGATGTTTGGTGGGACGTGGGGAACGCCGCCCGAAAATCAAAGAACGATCGCAGCGTACCAATCGCGAATGCCGACGTCAACTGGGCTCAGTGGATGTACCTCGGCTGGAGCTTTGATCCGTCGCAGCACTCGAGCTCTTATACAGGCGGAGCGTTCCGTCAGCTCGGTCTCATGCGCCACGCAACGTTCATTGCTTTGCGAAGTGAAGTTGCGCGACCACGGAATAGCGTCACCGAATACGAGGATTACGTGAACGCTGTGCGATTCGCGCCGGCGAGCTGGACTGTCCCAGTCGCAACGTTCGCCCTACGGCATCTTGGCGAGCGACTCGCTAGCGGTGATCGTCCGAGTCTCGCGCAGATTGCAACAGCGGTCGCACAGATTTATTCCGGACTGACGGAGTCTTACAAGAAGGTGTCGTTGTCAGATCGTGCGCAGATCGACGCAGCCGCAGCGCCAGTCCTCGCGGCGCTTCACTGACCGCCGACGAAGAAGAGAAAATCGAAATTTCCTGGGACGTAACCCAGGGTTCTGAGAACCAGAGCCACTTGTCCGCGATGATGCACAGCGTGAATGGCCGCGTGCTGCATCAAGTCGCCTAGTGGAATCGAATGTGTTGGACCGCCGAGCATGAACTCGATATTGCGCGACAGATCTTCGTCTTTGAGACCTGACAGGAATTCGCGCACGTAGCCCTCGACTCGCTCCCAGGTTTCTACGACGGATTCGAAAGTGGGGAAGTCATCCGCTTTCAGTTGCGGTCCGCGCTTCGTGCCGCCACAGCGATCGAGCCATCCCCATTCGGCGCTCATGATATGCACGAGAGTGTTGCGAATCGATCCGTAACTGCCGACGGTTGCGCCAGTGAATTGCTCGGGCGTGAGTTGTGATATCACGCCGAACAATTTCTTGTTCGCCCAATAGTTGTAGTCGTAAAGACGCTCTAGGTCGCCGACGCGCATCTGTGTCTGCTGATTG
This sequence comes from Gemmatimonadaceae bacterium, assembly GCA_041499635.1. Classification (GTDB taxonomy): domain Bacteria; phylum Gemmatimonadota; class Gemmatimonadetes; order Gemmatimonadales; family Gemmatimonadaceae; genus UBA4720. The sequence goes on along the minus strand of JBGQKT010000218.1, from coordinate 1,601 downwards.
AATGTGAAAGTTCGGCCCGCTCGTGCGTCTACATAAAAGAATGAGGTCCATCGTCGTTCGGTCAATGCATCGATTCAGCTTAACGTTGATCCTTTTCGGGTTCGCGTGTCATCGCGTGCCTCCTCATTACGCGGCAACCCCAACTTCCGACGGGAAGTATCCAGCAGGTGAACCCGCCGCGGTCTATCGAGCAGTGCTCGCGAAACTTTATCTGTCCTCGGGCGAATCACCTCCGATGGTGGTGCTGTGGGATTCTGCGCGATACAGAATGAACGATTGCTGGTGGCAGACAAACTGCTCGCCGACCCCTGCGCATCACTCATCAATCAGCGCCGAGACAATAAGAGATTTCGAGCGCACGACTCGGCTAACGTCGCCTTTGCGAGCGGACTTTGGGTTCGAGCTTCCGGTGGAGCTCCTCTCCGAAAAATATCGAGTCGCTCTCGAAGCCAATGGAAAAGGGGCGAGTGACAGTTTGCGGAAGATCAATCGCTACGCCGACTCGTCGCCTTTCTGGCTGGCTTTTCGAAAGCGCTATCCACAGGCGTGGGGTTTCACGGCTCTGAGCCGCGTTGGATTCGACAAGGGGCGACGTCAGGCGCTCGTCGAGGTGATGCATCGGTGCAGCAGCTCATGCGAGCACACCGAAGACATTTTTCTCGAAAAGTCAGAGTCCGGTTGGCACGTGAAGGAAAGAATGATGATTGGGCGGGGAAGCGATTGGGTCGACGTAACCCAACGATTTGGTTCTCCGATTGGTGATGGTCGCGACTCGCTCGTACTTAGGTCCCTGCGATATCTCGGACCAGACGGACACTTCCTCTCTCTGGTTCGGAACGGAATGGATTCAGTCCGAACGCTTATTCGCGACTCAATAGCTCGAGATTCACTACCTCGACGAATTACCGGGACTATACGATCGCGAATTACTCGCATGCCCATTCCGTTCGCTGAAGTCATTGCGCACGTGCTGCCGAATGACAAGAAAGTTCGTACAGTCTCCGATAGTGCCGGTCGATATTCGTTTTTTAATCTTCCGATTGGCGGGACGATGCTAGAGGTTCAGTGTCCCGGTGCAAGCGGAGCTACCGGAAAGACACTCGATGCCCCTGGGTTATACCTGCATCAGGCATTGGACACGGTGATCGACTCGACGGTCCCGGACATTGCGCCTTGCTGGAAGCAAAAAACAATTCACCCGTTCAGTACGGGATGGTTCGAGTCGAAAGAGGCACTTTCAGCGATGACACTCGACGCTGACGAGCGCGAAGTCTATAGAGCAAGCATCCGCGTTCTTCGGCGCCGCGACCCGCGCATTAACCTCGCAGCGATTTTCAGTCATACGATTCCACGCTGCGACGATGCCGAGCATTGCGGCAGCATTCAGTTCCCCAGGCTCGCGCGCGAAGGATTAGTCGATTCGGTGATGATCCGCGACTTCACTGCGAGGACGGCCAGAAAAGGAGTTCTCGATCCAGTGTTTTTGCGCTCGCTCGGCCTTCATGTCGTGACGCCTCCGGAAATCCAGTATTACGCGGACGACGCTGTGCCAATCGGCCAGAGGCCGAACGATGCGAAGATCGACTCGGCTCTGTTCTATT
>JBGQKT010000217.1:0-5072 GCA_041499635.1 Gemmatimonadaceae bacterium | reverse complement strand
GTGGTTACTCTTCAACGCCTTCTTTAGCAGAGCAATTTGCCCGCCGTGATACGCATCGTGCTGCGTGAGACCGTGCAGCATGTTGCTCACGCTTCGCCTACCTTTCGGAACTTTCGCTACGAGCTGTTCGTCGCTCAATCGTGCCACCACCGCCCGCAGTCGCTCGTGACTCTCCGCGAGCTTCGCCCGCGCCGATTTCCAATTCTTCTCAGAGATTGTTCCGGGACGCGGCCAGTTCTCACCTTTCCTGGGCTCGACTCGTCCGCCGGTAAGACGACGCTGCGTGATGTTTGCCCATGCCGTTATGTGCAGCACGAGTTCCCAGATATTGTGCGCCGAAGGGATCGGTCGCTGCGTGGCATCCTCGGCCGTCACTCCCTCGAGCAGCTTCGTGAGCGACGGTCCGTGCCAGGCATCGCCGCCGAGCGCCTGCCCGATCTCGATTGCGATGCGCTCGCCTTCGGTCTTCGCCTGACCTACCAATGTTGGCCTGAATTCATAAGTAGTGTCACCGCTCGCGACGGCTGGCCAGGCGAAGTACGAATATGTAGACCGCGGCCAGTCCAACCATTAGCGCACCGCCTTTCAATGATACCGGCAGCAAGTAGGACGCGTTACTACCATCGGTCGCGATGAGGTATACCCACTCGTCGAGGGAGAGGGCAAGGCCCACACCAAACGCAATCGAAGCGATGTCGAGGACGAGCGAGCCCCCTGGAAATAAGACGAGCGGGATTCCTCCGGTTGTGATCAGCAAGAGGCCCGTGAAGAGGTGGTGAATATTGAATCCTGCAACATCGAAGTCGGAATTCGGCGATCTCCAGAGAAGAAGCCGGACGACGACGAACGTTGCGATCAAAGTCGCCGCAATAATCTTTGCGCGCCTGGTATTCATCACGACGAAGATACTTGTCCGCCTACGCTAACGCCGTACGTCAAAAAAAAAGCCGCACCGAAGTGCGGCTACCCTGCGAATCGGACGCTCAGCTTGCGCGGCGAGCGCGCTCCGATTTCGACAGCGGTTTGCGAGCTGAACTCCAGCTGCCCTCCAGGTTTTTCTGGAAGCACCGCTTCGGCACCAGGTTCACACCGGCGCTGGTCAACGTCTCGTACCGCGAAAGCTTTTCGGGATACCGAGAAATGGCCGTGGGTGAATAGTCGAGCGCGATGAAGAACCTGTCGATGAGACTCAACGCGAAGATTTCACCGATGCCACGCGCACGAGCGAGACGCTCGACTCCGAGTACGACCTGAGTGCCAAGTCCATTACCATGCTTGGTGGGTGCGACTGCAACCGACGATACCTCGGCGAGCGATGGCGAGTACTCTTCGAGTGCGGCACATGCGACAACACGGTGACCATTCACCGCAACTATATAGTTCTCGACGTTGAGCGCGATCTGCTCGGCTGTGCGCGGAAGCATCGATCCATCGGCGACGTACTGGCTAACCAGCTGATGGATCTGCTCGACATCGATTCTGCGGGCAGAACGAACAACGGGTGCGAGCGAGTCGGCGAGGCCGGATCGCTGGGCAAATGAGAGGGTTGAAGAAGCCGTCGACTGATTATGCACGACAAATGTATAAATAATCACTCGGGGCGGCGCAAGGGCAAAAAAAGGACTGCGGACTACAGATTACGGACTCAGGTCTGCAGTTAGTCCCGCAGTCCGCAGTCCGGAATCGCTATTTGTGAGCGTAGACCTTGGTGTGACCCGCTCGATCGAAGGTGAGAACGTCGTAGGCCTGCTTGGACCCACCCTCCATGCCGGGAGATCCCGATGGCATCCCAGGCACCGCGATTCCCGCAACCGCCGGGTGCTCCTTCAGCATCTTGAGAATCACATCGGCAGGGACGTGACCCTCGACGACGTAGCCGTTCACGATCGCTGTGTGACACGCCTGCAGCGCAGGCGTCACACCGTACCTCTGCTTGATCATCGACAGGTCGGGCATATCCATCGTCTCGACCTGAAAGCCGTTATCGCGAAGATGCTGAACCCATCCCTTGCAGCATCCGCATTGGGGTGTCTTGTACACCTTGATTGCAATCGGCTTCGTCGCGGTCGCGCCGGCGCTGCGCGTTGCCGCCGCTCCAACCGAGAGCAGCAAAAGTCCGCCGGCAACAACGATTCCGAATCTACTTTTTAGAGTTCTCTTCATTGGATTCCTCGATTGGTTCACCTGCATCGATCCATGCGCGCCATCCTCCAGCCATGGAACGAACATTGGTGTAGCCCATTCGCTGGAGTGAATCAGCTGCGAGAGCGGCGCGAAATCCGCCGCCACAATAAAGTATCAGGTCGCTCGACTTGTCGGGCGCAAACGTCTCGATGTCGCGCTCGATGATACCCTTGCCCAGATGCTCGGCTCCCTTGATGTGAGCCTCGTTCCATTCGTTGTCTTCACGGACATCGATGACGCGCGCGCTTTTCGAACGCAGCGCCTCGCGAGTCTCAGCGACGCTTACCTCGTGGACGCGAGTCTTCGCGTCATCGACAGCTTTGAGAAAACCCGGCGAATGCTGCTTGTGGTGCGAGCTACTTGCCATCGAGCTGAGCGATTGTCTTCGTTGACGGCGGTCTCGTTTTCTGCAAGTGAGCCGCCACTTGTTCGGCCTGTTCCAGCACTCGAAGAATATTTTCGCCGGCGAGTTTCCTCAGATCCTCGTCCGACCATCCGCGATGCGCGAGCTCTGCAAATAGCGCGGGATATTTCGAAACATCCTCGAGACCGACGACCACGTCGGTGATTCCGTCGAAATCTCCGCCGATCCCGACGTGATCCGGTCCGACGATTCGCTTCACGTACTCGATCTGATCCGCGACCTGTGACAGACTCGCCTTCGGTTGAGGATGCTCGGCACGTCGCGCAAGAGTCGCCTGACGAATTGCGGCTGTGTCGGTGCCGAATTTCTTTCGTAGATCGGCAGTGAAGATCTGCTCATCGTGATCGTAGGCAGCGACCTCCGGTGAAACGAACGAGGTGACGAACGGCACCATCACGACTCCACCGTTCGCCGGCACTCGTCGAAGAATGGAATCCGGAACGTTTCGCTTGTGATCGACCAGCCCGCGGCCACCTGAATGAGAGAAGATGACCGGCGCTTCAGTTACATCGAGCGCATCGCTCATAGTCCCGGGCGAAACGTGCGCGAGGTCGACGAGCATTCCCAATCGATTCATTTCTCGTACGACTTCTTTTCCAAACTCGGTGAGTCCGCCGTGCTTCGCCGAATCGAGCGCCGCATCCGCCCACCGAGTAGTGACATTGTGAGTGAGCGTCATGTAGCGTGCGCCAAGGTCGTAGTACACGCGCAGTGTGCCGAGGCTGTTCTCGATTGCGTGTCCGCCTTCGAGTCCGAGCACGGAGCCGACTTTGCCTTCTTTTTGTGCGCGACGAAGATCGCTGGCGGTGAGTGCCCACATGAGCTTGTCGGGGTACTTGTTCACCATTCGCCGAGCGATGTCGAATTGCTCCATCTGCACGCGCGCGAATCCCGAATCAGCGATTTCGCCCGGAATGTAGATGGACCAGAACTGACCGCTCACCATTCCTGCATGGAGTCGATCGAGGTCGGTGTGTCCGGGAGTGTGACGTCGGAGATCATATGCTTCGACGTCCATCGGAGCGGTTTTACTTTCGCGAATCGCCCATGGAAGGTCATTGTGTCCGTCGATAAGCGGCGTCGTGGCTAGAATCCGCCGTGCGCGATCGAGATCGCTCTCGGACGATTTAGGCGTCATTGTCGCGCAAGCGCCGGTGAGCAGGAGAAAGGGAAGTAGCCATCTCATCTAGCTGGATCCAAAAAAAGGTGGGGCTGCCAAGTATAACGTGCTGGACGCGCTTGCTCCATCACGCTAAAATCCGCGCATGACTCAACGCGAAGAGGGCGAGCTCGATTTTGGCGAACAGAGCTCGCTCGACTCCGCACTCTCCGCTGTAGCGCGCGGACTCAGCGAGTCGGGAATTCTTCGCATCACACGTCAGGTTCGCGGAATGCTCTCGCGAGGTGAGAAAGTCGTCAATCTCACGGTGGGAGATTTCGATCCGCGCTATTTCCCGATACCACGCAGGCTTGCCGAGGAGATTCAGGCAGCGATCGGTCGCGGCGAGACGAATTATCCGACGCCCGAGGGAATGCTCCCGCTTCGTCAGGCAATTTCAGACTTCGTGTACCGAACGGCGGGCGTTCGTTATCCGGTTGAAGCGATCGTCGTTTGCAGCGGTGGGCGTCCCGCGATCTACGGCGCGTACCGCGCCATCGTAAATCCGGGCGACAAAGTTGTGTACTCCGTTCCATCGTGGCAGAACGATGCGTACTCGTGGCTGACGAGTGCGCAGTCGATCGAGATCGAGGCAACGAAAGACACGGGATTTCAGCCGACGCTCGAGCAATTTGCACCCTACATTCCCGAGGCAACTCTGCTTTGCCTCTGCTCACCGGGAAATCCGACTGGCTCGGTGATGACTGCCGAGCAGCTGACGGAAATCTTGTTGGCGGTTGTCGAGGAGAACAGGAAGCGCGAGGCAGAGAAGCGTCGGCCGCTGTTTGTGTTGCACGATCAGATGTACGGCGAGCTAGTTACGCGTGGGCAAACGCACACTTATCCAGCCGCGGTTGTTCCAGAGTCGGTGCGGTACGTGATCTCTGTCGATGGAGTATCGAAGGCGTACGCGGGCACTGGACTGCGTCTCGGATGGATGCTCGTGTCTCCGTCTGTCGGCGCTCGTATTCGCGATTTGTTGTCGCAAGCCGGCGCGTGGGCGCCGCGCGCGGAGCAGATGGGCGTCGCGAAATTCCTCAACGACGCGCAAGCGATTGCGGAGTTCCGGTGCGAGATGGATTCTCGACTCGAGCAACGTCTGACGGCGATGCACGAAGGCTTTAAACAGCTCGAGCGTGACGGATATCCCGTCGCTTCGATCAATCCTCAGGGAGCGATTTACTTCTCAGCGTGCTTTGGACTTCATGGACGAACATTCGCGGGAGAGAAGCTCGAGACTGACGAGGACATTCGCGCATTGCTTCTGAAAGAAGCGGGAATTGCGGTGGTTCCATTCCGCGCGTT
>JBGQKT010000216.1:0-5174 GCA_041499635.1 Gemmatimonadaceae bacterium | reverse complement strand
TGACGCTCAAAGGATTTGAAATCCCTCGTCGATGCCAGCGCCGTTGAAATGCCCCGTGAAGACACGGCCGAATAGTTGATCCACCAGGTGTCATCGATGAACGTGATTCTGGCGTCTTCGCATCCGAATGCTTCGTACGACGTCGCCGGGGAAATTGCAGGCGCCGGCTCGACTTCGAAATGAATGCCATCCTTCGAGCGTGCAGCCCGCAGATGTGAAATCGAAGTGAGAAATACCTGGCCGCCCATGTCGATACTTCTCGGATCGCTGACGTCGAGACCTTCCGTATCGACCGACCACCGCTTGAACTCGAGCTTTTGAGATTCAGCGTTGTAGATCGGAGCGGTAACTGTTCCCGCGGGATTGTCACGCGGAGCTTCGGCCACTCGCAACAGAAGAACAACATCTCCGTTGTGCCGAGTGACTCCTGGGTTGAAAACGCCGACTACTTCGAGATCAGGGCGCGATGGCTTGACCATCGCCTGTGTAATGATCGGATTTTCTGGTGAGCGACTAGGACTCACGAAACTTCGTTAGCGAGCCTGACTGCGGAATCGATTATCCCCGCCATACTATATGTCTGCACAAAATTGCCCCACTGCTCACGAGTTTTCGTGTCGCTATCCTCGGCTAGTAGTCCGTGGTGGTTGCGGCAGGAAAGGAGATGCTCGAACAGCGAGCGTGCTTCGTCCCGTTCACCAATCGCGGCGAGCGCATCGACATACCAGAAGGTGCAGACGAGAAACGCGTTCTCTGGCTGACCGAAGTCGTCACTGACAATGTAGCGATAAATGAAATTGCCGCGTCGCAGATCGCGTCCAATGGCGTGCACGGTGCTTACATATCGAGGGTCGCGAGGCGAAATGAATCCGAGAGAGTGGATCAATAGGAGACTCGCATCGAGCGCGTCGCCTTCCATCGCCGATGCGAATGCTCCGAGAGCTGGATTCCATGCTCGACGGCAAATTGTCTCATGCATGCTGGTTGCTTTGACGCGCCAGAACGTAGCTCGCTCATTGAGGCTCAGACGCTCAGCGATGTCGGCGAGCCCGTTGCATGCGGCCCAGCACATCACGCTCGAGAACGTGTGCACGCGCTCTATTCCGCGGAGCTCCCACAATCCCGCGTCGGGTTTGTCGAAGAGTTTCGCTGCCTGATCGCCAAGCGGTTCGAGCTTGTGAAATAGTTCGTGTGCCGCGTTTTCATCGAGCACATCATCGAAGACGAGAAGTTTCGCGGCGAGAATTATCTCGGCGTAGACGTCATGCTGTCGTTGCACGCGCGCTTCGTTTCCAACGCGCACCGGTCCCATTCCACGATAGCCCGCGAGGTGTGCTGCTTCACGCTCCACAGGGATGGGACCGCCTGAAATGTTGTAGAGAGGTCCGACTTCGTTGCCCACTCGCGCAAGAACGCCCATTACAAAATCGACGTAGGCCTGTAACGTCGAGGAGTCGCCGAGTTTGTGAAGAGCGTCGACGACAAAGTATGCGTCGCGCAGCCAGCAGTAGCGGTAGTCCCAATTGCGTCCGCTGTTGGGCGCCTCGGGAATGGAAGTCGTCATCGCGGCGATGATCGCGCCGGTTTCTTCAGATGCGTTGAGCTTGAGTGTTATTGCTGCGCGAGTGACTGCGTCGCGCCACGTTGCGGGAATCGTTAGAGAGTCAACCCACCTGCGCCAACACTCAATGGTACGATCGCGAAATTCTTTGCCGGCTCGAGCGGGCTCGGCGACGATTTCTGATTGATCGCCCAGAATGAGCGTGATCTCGCGATCGAGGACGAATGGTGTTTCGGCGAGTATGGAATCGAGTGGTCCGTCGGTGCTTAGGCGGATTGACCCCTCCAGCGACATTCTCTTTTCGCCGTAATTCTCCATCGGGCGGATGCGAATTCTGATCGAAGGTGCGCCGGAGATTCGCGCGATCTGTCGTATGAAAAGCTTCGGACATTGCAATTGCCCATCCCGCTCGAAGCGGGGGACGAAGTCGGTTATCTGAACTGCTCCGCCGTGCGCGTCGAAAAGTCGCGTTACTACTACTGGTGTGTCGGCGACGTACTCCTGCTCACTCCTTACGGCGTCGATCACCTCGATTGCAAATGATCCATCGTGGTCCGCCGCGGCCGCGCCGCGGAGGAGCGAGCAAAAAATCGGGTCGCCGTCGAACGTTGGGAAACACGACCACACGATTGTTGCGTCGGCGCTCACCAATGCGGCGATGCTTCCATTACCGATCAGCGCGAGATCGAGGGACTGAGCCAGACTCTCCTGCGACATGGCGGATATTGGCGGAATTGTTCCTTGTTGCACAAGTTCTGCGCCATGCTGAAAACACTTCGATGCTCGCTGCTTGTCTCGCTGGCAACCATGGGTTTTTTGCCGGCGGCCGGGTTGGCACAGACCCGTACGATCCGCCCGACACTCGGATTTCCGGAAGCGGGACTCGACGATCCTGCCTCGTATCAGGGATACAAGACGCGGTTCTTCCGGGACGCAAAAGGGAACACGGTTCAGGTATACGTCGACTCGCGCAGCGGAAGAGTCGTGAATCTTCTGGCCGATGCGGTCGATGAAAGCGTTGGATTCACCGTTCGCGATTCTTTGGGCAAACCACTGTCACTCGATTGGGGATCGGACACCGCAGTCATCGAGTTATACGGTAACCGCCGATCCATTTTGTATACGCTCGTCGCGACCGCACCACGCGTCGACATCGGATGGATTCTCCTCGGCTCCATGCGCGTTGAGCGCGATCTGGTGTATTCCGGGCGAAACCTCGAGCGATACTCAACACCGACGTTTCGCCTTCCCGAACAGGAAGAGCTGATTGCGAATCTCGAGCGTCTTCCGCCGGAAGAGAGAAATCAGGCGCTGAATGTGCTGCGCGCCCGCGACGTTTCCGATTTACGAACAAGGTTGCAAACGAGACTCTTCCTGGGCGGAACAAATCTCCGTGCTTCCACGATGGTGACGGTTACGCAACCGTCACTCGATGCGCAGACGAGTCTTCAGCTCGAAATCTTCGTCGACCCCGCCGCGTCACTCAGCGTCGCCGGTCCAGTGCTGCTCGCGCGTTCGTTGAACGGCTCTCCGATACGACTCCGTGTTCGCGTAACGACAGACGCGCCGGCACTCACTCCTCTCATGCGAGACGAGATATTCAACTCAGCGTTTCTTCGCTTTTTCGCGAACGCGCATGCCACATCACGCGCGAGCAACCTGCGCTATCGGCGCCTCGAGCGTGAAGTGCGAGGCCTCGAGCTACTGAGCTCGCGAGAGAAGCTGATGGCCGGTCTCCCGAACTATGCAACGTATTTCGGACGCGACATGATGATGACCGCACTCATGATGGAGCCGATCTGGTCTGACGTCATGTCGGAGCACGTGATCGCAAGCGCCCTCAGAAAACTCGGACCCGAGGGCGACGTCAGCCACGAAGAAGCACTTGGCGGGCAGGCGATTCGTGAGAATGCATCCGAATACAATGCGCATCTCAAGGAATATTTCCGCCTTCGTGAATCCCAGCCCGCCGACGCCGATACTGCAATCGCACATGCGCGAGCGCTTCTCGTGAATCTTCAGAAGGTTCGCGAGAACTATCACATGCGCGACGACGAGTTCCAGCTGCCGGTGCTCGCCGCTCGCTATCTCACGAATCCGACGGTAATGGATGCGCGCAAAGTCGCGTTCCTCATGGATTCTTCGGATGGAAAAGGACCGCGCGGATTACTCTTGCTGCGCGAGCTCTCCCTTGTTTCGAAACTCGCCGAGCCGTACGCGCGTGATCTGAAGGTCGAAAATCTGGTGGGATCGCCTAAGATCGATTCGACGCATTGGCGATCGATAAGCTGGCGAGATAGCGGCGCGGGCTACGCGAACGGACGCTTCGCGATGGACATCAATGCCATCTGGGTGCCGCGAGCTCTCGAGTCGATCTCGCAAATATTTGCTGCGATCCAGAGTATCGGATTGTCCGAATCTCAGATAAACGAGCTCGCTGGTTCGATCATTGATACTCCGCTCCACGATTTTGCGCATGATCCCGCTTTCATGCGGCGCGCAATCGACAATTGGAATCATGCGGTGCGCCACTTCGTAGTTTCGCTAAGCGCAGACGAAGCGCGCTCGTCTGTTCAGAAGAAACTCGAATCGCTTCCTTCCGCAGAGCGCAGCTACTGGCAGGGCGTGCTCGCATCGACAGGAGCAGATCGGCAGCCACTCGAGTTCGTCGCTCTTTCACTCGATTCCGCGGGTCGGCCTATCGGAGTGGTGAATACAGACCCCTCGACGTGGCTGCTTCTGAGAAATCGGCAGGACACTTCGGCTGCAGCGCGCGTACGCGCAATACGCGACGTCCGGGCGACAATGCGCGCGTATCCAGTCGGCTTATTCGTTGATCGTCTCGGGCCACTCGTCGCGAACGATGCATATGCCTCGCCTGCAGTTTGGGAAGCGTTTGACAAAGATCGTTATCATTCGCCGCGCGTCGTCTGGGGCCGCGAGGTGAACCTCTTCATGCTGGGACTCGCGAAAGAAATCTCGTCGTCTCGTGACAAGTCGTACGCGAACGAGTTGCGCAGCGCATTGAACAAAACAAGCGCGGCAGTCGAAGCATCGGGCCTCAAACACACCGAGCTCTGGAGTTACGAAATCGTAGGCGGTCGCCTCAATCCCATTCGCTACGGCGCTGCGACCGACATTCAACTTTGGAACGTCACCGACTTGGCGGTGCAGTTCGTACTCGCTGGGCTCGCACGACAATAAGGATGCGACAATCCTTTGCCGCTGCGTCTGCGATCGCGGTTCTTCTGAGCGCGTGTGCAGGGGGCGGTAAAGCAAATGCGAACGATCACCAAACCGTTCTCACCTTCTCTGGAAGTGCGCTCGGCGCAGAAGGCACGCTTGTCGCCAAGCAGCTGAAGCAATTCATGGTGTTGCATCCCGACATCCGAGTTGAGCTGCAACGCACACCCGACGACGCGAATCAACGACATCAGCTCTACGTCCAATGGCTCAATGCGCGAGTCGGAAATCCGGACATTCTTCAGCTCGATGTCATCTGGACTCCGGAGTTCGCCGCCGCGGGCTGGGTTCTTCCGCTCAACCGGTTCGGTCCAACCTCGACTGAGTTCTTTCCCGCGACAATCGAGGCGAATACGTGGGCCGGAAAACT
>JBGQKT010000215.1:0-5174 GCA_041499635.1 Gemmatimonadaceae bacterium | reverse complement strand
GTAGTTCTAGTGCTGACGATGATTCGCGCGGAGTCGCTCGTCGAAAGATCCGGCGAGATCGGATAGAAATGATCGCCACGGTCGGTCGACTTGAGGACGCGATTGCCGCCCATGTAAACCGTCGTCGGCGAATGCGGCGACAGGAAGAGAGGAGTCTCCCAGTTGAATCGATAACGCTTCGCCGAGTCAGCCGCGGCTCGAGCGCGAATCACCGCAAGCGTCGTGGAGATCTGCGGAGTCTCTGGCCGCGTAGTGTCGCCGCGCGCTATGATCAGAGAATCCTCGAAGATGCTTCCAGCGGGACGACCACCGCCGCGCATGATCGAAGCACGCGCATTTGTCTGGAGATTCAGTCGCGATGCGTTACCGCCTTGCGACTCGCTGTAGACAATGTTCGGATCATTCGGGTCCTGCGCGGTATAAAATCCGTCGCCGCCGCCGACATTCTGCCAGTCCGCATTCGTCGGACCGAAGCGACCGCGCGTTCTGCTCGGCCCGCACCACGATCCGTTGTCCTGGAGTCCACCGCAGACGAAGTACGGCTTCTGCATATCGAAGCTGACATCGTAGAACTGTCCGAGTGGAATGGTGTTGATGAAATCGTAAGTGCCGCCCTTGTCCCACGTCACACCGATTCCGCCATCCTCGCCGAGGATGAAGTGATCGGGGTCGCGAGGATCGATCCACATCGCGTGCCAATCGGTGTGAAGCGAGAGAGCACCGCGACGCTCAGTTTTTCCGCCGTCGTCGGAGAAACGCCATACTGACGACATCCAGTAAACGCGATTCGGATTCTTCGGATCGACGCGAACTTGCGAGTAATAGAAAGGACGCGCGTCGTTTTCGTTACGTCGCATGAGGCTCCACGTCGCGCCGCCATCTGTCGAACGATAGAGTCCGCTGTTGGTGCGCTGAGCTTTCGACGTGTCCGGCTTCATTCCTTTCGGAAGCGCCTTCGGAAGCGTGTCGGCCTCGACGAGAGCGTAGACAGTTTTCGGATCTGAAGCTGCGATTGCGATTCCGATGCGGCCTTTTGTGGTCGCGGGGAATCCGCCGCCCTTGACTTCAGTCCATGTCGCGCCGGCATCGGCGGTTTTCCAGAGACCGCTGCCAGGTCCGCCGCTCTTGAGGAAGTAAGGTCCGCGAACGCGTTCCCAGCTCGACGCGAAAAGCGTGTTGTGATCGTTCGGATCCATTGCGATGTCGACGAATCCCGCCTTGTCGCTGATGAATTTCGAAAGCTTCCACGTCGCTCCACCGTCGGTCGTCTTGTAGAGACCGCGCTCGGGATTCGAATTCCACGCGTGCCCGAGTGCAGCGACGTAAGCGATGTTCGGATCCTGAGGATCGACGATGATGCGGCCGATTTGCTGCGTCGCCTCGAGTCCCGTGAGCTTCCACGTGCGACCGCCGTCGGTGGACTTGTACATCCCGCCGCCGGGCGACATCGAGTTGCGCGAGTCTTCTTCACCCGTGCCGGCGTAGAGGATATCGGGGTTCGAGGGTGCGATCGCGAGATCGCCCATCGAGATGACCGATTCCTTGTCGAAGATCGGGAAGAACATCGTGCCGTTGTTGATTGTCTTCCAGATTCCGCCGGTTGCGGCGACGATGTAGAAAGTCTTCGAATTTCGGGGATCACCTTCGATGTCGGTGATTCGTCCGCCCATCACGGCGGGGCCAATCGAGCGCCACCTGAAGGCGGCAAGGGTTGTGGAATCGAGAGGGGAGGAAAGCTGGGCGGCGGCGGATGAAGACAGCATCAACGCGGCTCCAACGAGGAGCAGATGGACTCTAAATGTGTGCATCGGTGGAGTGGAAGGTGGACGAGGGCTTCAATGATGCAAATACGCACACTTTGTTGGAAGTGCTGAATCCGAATGCGATAGAGCGATAGAGCGATAGAGCGATAGAGCGATGGGCGACTGAGCGGCGAGCGTTATCGCCCAATCGCTCAATCGCTCAGTCGCTCAATCTCTTATCCGACCTCATCCCAGATACGGCGATCACTCGTTTCGTCGAGAGTGATAGTGCCGACGATGAAAGTCATGAGAGCAATCACTGACGGATAAATCAAACCAGCGTAAATGTTGCCGGTGCGCGCCACTAACGCCGTCGCTATGAGAGGCAGAAACCCGCCAAACCATCCATTGCCGAAGTGGTATGGCAGTGACATCGACGTGTAGCGGACCTTCGCAGGAAATGACTCGACGAGGAATGCCGCGACCGGGCCGGTAATCATCGCCGCAAGAACAATTTGAATCACGATCATGAGAACGATGATCGGAACATTCAACGGATGCGTCGCCGACGCGATCCCTCGATAAAGGAAGAAATAACTGAACGCCGCGAGGAGATTACCGAGCATCATGATTCGCTTGCGGCCAATCCGATCTGAGAGAGCGCCGAAGATCACGAATGCGGGCGTGCCGATTACGAGAGATACCGCGAGAATCTTGTACGCGGAGACAAACGGGACTTTAAGAACGGTTTGAAGAAAAAAGAGCGAGTAGAACTGTGCCGTGTACCACGTAACTGCCTGACCCGCCGTGACTCCGAAAAGAATTTTCAGGACGAGCTTCCATTTCGGCCACGTATCGAAGCTTTCCTTGATCGGCGACACCGATGACTCACCCTTCGCTTTGAGTTTCGCATAGAGCGGTGATTCGCCGAGCTGCATGCGGATGTAGAACGATATTATCACGAGCACGAGCGACAGCAGGAACGGAACTCGCCATCCCCACTCGGCGAATGTCGCGTCGCCCAAGACGTGGCGCGTGACGAGAATGACGATCAGAGAAACGAAGAGACCAATCGATGCTGTGGTCTGAATAAAACTCGTATAGAAACCGCGACGGTTATCCGGAACATGCTCGGCAACATAGACTGAGGCGCCACCGTATTCTCCTCCAAGTGCCAGTCCCTGCAGCAAACGGAGTAAAACGAGCAAGAGCGGCGCGGCGATGCCAATCCGCGCATATGTGGGAAGGAGCCCGATTGCCGCGGTCGATCCGCCCATGATCAAAAGCGTCGTCAGAAATGCGAACTTGCGACCGACGAGATCACCCAATCTTCCGAAAAACAATGCGCCGAGTGGACGGACGGCAAAGCCGACGGCGAATGTGGCGAGTGTTTTGAGAAAATTTGCGCTGGGATTTCCGGCGGGATAAAACTGGGTAGCGAGGATGGTGGCGAGACTTCCGAAAATGAAGAAGTCGTACCATTCGATCATAGTACCGGCTGTCGACGCTGCTATGACTATCCAGATGCGACGCGGAACAGACGAGCCAGTCATTACCAAAGCTGCGTAATTTTACGGGGTCGCCGCTACCCACGAACCGGTCACCGATACCCGCTGGCCGATAACCGGTAACAGAGGCCCGATGATCCAGCGAAGAACAATCGACTTAAACGCCGACCTCGGCGAATACACCGGATTGTCGGGCGCATCGAGGGATACTGCGATCCTCGACGTCGTCACTTCCGCGAACATCGCGTGCGGCGTACACGCCGGCGATCGAGAGGTGATGCAGAGAACCGTCGACGCAGCGTTCAGTCGCGGTGTCGCAGTCGGTGCGCATCCAAGCTTTCCCGATCGCGAGGGATTCGGGCGACGTGAAATGAAAATGTCAGCGGCGGCGCTGTCGGATGAAATCGCTTCGCAGGTTGAAGCGCTTGGCGAATGTTGCACCAAAGCGGGCGCGAGATTGCAATACGTGAAACCGCACGGCGCGTTATACAATCTCGCGACGCGAGAAGAGGGCGTCGCGCGAGTCATCGCGGAGGCGGTGAGACGCGTCGATGCATCGCTCGTGCTGCTCGGATTATTCGGCAGTCCGATGATCGATGAAGGCGAGCGCGCGGCCTTGATCGTCGCGACGGAAGGGTTTCCCGATCGGGGATATCTCGCAGATGGAACGCTCGTCCCGCGAAGCCGAGAGGACGCAGTTCTTCACGATGCAAAGACGGTCGCCACGCGCGCGATAAGAATGGCTCGCGACGGCTTCGTCGAAAGCGTAGATGGAACGCGCGTCGTCGTTTCGCCCGATTCGTTGTGTATACATGGAGACAACCCTGAAGCGTTGGAGCTCGTGCGCGCAACGCGCGACGCGCTAGAAGCGAGCGGACTCATCATCGCTTCGTTCGTGAAATGATTCGCTACACTCCCCTCGGTGATTCAGGGATCACCGTTGTGCTGGGAGAAGGAATTTCGCGATCGCTTAGCGCGGACGTGTTGCGCGTCGCGGAAGGATTGCGCGCTGCGTCGCTGCGCGGAGTGACGGAGATCGTACCGGCATACGCCACGCTCGGAGTTTTCTACGATCCGCTGCG
Organism: Gemmatimonadaceae bacterium; assembly: GCA_041499635.1. Lineage (GTDB taxonomy): Bacteria > Gemmatimonadota > Gemmatimonadetes > Gemmatimonadales > Gemmatimonadaceae > UBA4720. The sequence goes on along the minus strand of JBGQKT010000215.1, from coordinate 842 downwards.
GGTCAATTTCGATGAATTGCGCGACTGGCTGCGTCCTGTCGTAGAGCAATCACGAGATGCTCAAGCAACTACGGCTACGTCGGGAGCGCGCACGATTCGAATTCCGGTTTGGTACGATGGCGAAGATCTCGCCGATGTTGCTGAGAGAACTGGCCACGCGGTTGAAGAAGTGATCGAGCTTCATTCGAGTCGAGAGTATTACGTGTACGTGATCGGCTTCGTGCCGGGCTTCGCGTATCTCGGAGAGATCGATTCATCGCTCGTTCTTCCGCGACGCAGCACACCGCGCAAACGAGTACCGGCCGGATCAGTCGGAATCGCGGAAGCGCAGACCGGCGTCTATCCGTTCGCGACACCGGGTGGATGGCATCTGATCGGTCGAGCTGAAACGAAAATGTTCGATACGGAAAGAGCAGAGCCGGCGCTGCTCAGAGTCGGAGATCGCGTCGTGTTCGAGCGACAATCGTGATCATAGTCGAGCGGGCGGCGCCCTATCTGACAATTCAGGACATGGGGCGTCATGGGTATCGCGAGAGCGGCGTTCCCGTTGGCGGAGCCATGGATCAGTGGTCGCTCGCCATTGCTAATAGTCTCGTCGGAAATCCGCGAAGCGCTGCGGGTTTGGAGTGGGCGATTGGCGGTGGCGCATTGAAATTCGAAGCGGATGCAACGATTGCCATGTGCGGCGCAGAGGTCGAAGCGTCGCTCGACGGTACGACGGTAAAAACATTGCAGCGTTTGCCGGTGCACGGCGGACAAACGTTGACGATCCAGCGAATCGTCGGACGACGTTTCGTGTACGTGGCAGTAAGTGGTGGCGTCACTTCGCCGCCCGTGCTGGG
>JBGQKT010000214.1:0-5212 GCA_041499635.1 Gemmatimonadaceae bacterium | reverse complement strand
GACCATGCTCGAGTCTTCATGCTTCTGCCGCGCGACGTTGCACGGATCGTCCGCACAATTGGGATAAACCGCCGTGACGAACGCGATGCGATCGCCCGTCGGCGCCCATACGGGCCCGCTAACTCCGCCATTGAGTGAAGTGAGCTTTCGCGGATTGGATCCATCTGCAGCTACGATCCACAGTTGATCATCGGACGTGTACGCGACCAATTTTCCGTCGGGTGACCAGCGGGCTTCGGCTACCTTCACAGTAGCGGAGGGAAACTGACGCGGCGTTCCGCCCGCGGCTGGCATTAGAAACGTCACGGAGGTGCGTTTGTTCGTCGGGACGTCCGTGGTCCGCAACGAATAGAGAACCGAAGCGCCGGATGGCGAGATTTGCGGATCGGATACGTTCCTCACCGCCGCAAAATCCTCGAATGTCATTGCCCGTTTCTGCGCGGAGCCAATTGAGGGAACGAGTAAGGCGCATACAGCCAACACCGACGCGACTGCGTGTGCTCGAATGGTCATTTTATTGAAAGTTGAGTGAGCTGCGTTACTGCGTTGCTGCAGGGAGTGTCGTCCATCGCGACGCGTCGAACAGCTCGGGCGCGATTGGCTCGTTGACCTTTACGTTGTCGTACTGCTCCTTGAAAAACACCTTGCCGTCGCGATACGAAGTAAACTCGTGCGCGATGCTGTATCCGTCGACGTCGCGATAGTCGCTGACTCGCGTGTCGGTGGTGATGATGCGGTCGCCGCGCTTGTCACGCTGTATGAATCGAAGGAGCAGCAGCTTGTCCGCGTCGATCCAAACCTGACTCGACTCGAGGTCGCCCTTCTCCGCTCCCATCACGAACACGCGTTTTCCGTCCCATTTCTCCTCGTGAAACTTGTCGAGATCGATGCCGAGCGAGTCGAGACGGCGAAGAGTGATTGACGCTGGAATCGCGTACACGTCGCCGGTCATGGTAAGCACAGGCTGAATCGCTCGTCGGCTGTCGACGCGCTTTCCGTTGTCGAATGTGATTACGCGATTGTTCTGGATGAGAAGACCGCTCTTCGAGGACAGCGGCAGAAAATCCACACGCAATCTACCGGGCACCTGCAGCCGCTGGACCCACTGCGATTTCTGCTCTTTGCCGCCCGACGTGTAGAAAGTATTCGTCTGCTCGAAGCTCAGCGTCTTGTACCATTTGCCGGAATAACGATCGTGCATCTGGCGAATGAGCGTGGATGAGCTCGTGATTGCATTCGATTCCTTCTTCACCACCGTCGGCTCAGGCGTCGGCGCCGCCGGTTCACGGACGTTCGGCGTGCACGCCGACGCGATCAAAAGAATTCCCAATACTGGATACCGCATACTTGCCTTACCTCTTTTCGCTTTCAGTGTTGCAGCTCCTGACCATAGTAGATCCCGTTGAACAAGAATCGGAATGAACCGTGGGACTGACTGCGGAAATAAATCTCCGGTCCATACATCACAACGCTCCCCTTCCCGATTGGTGCCACCACAACTTCAGAAGCACCATCCAGCACTTTCTGTCCCAACGCCCACCCACTTCTCAGCGGAGCGGGACTGTCGAACCATGCGACTTTTTTGATACCCCGCGATGCAGCATCCGGCCCCATGCGAAATGCCGGACTCGAATCAAAGAAAAGATCGACGCGTTGCGGCAATCCCCAGGCAATGGCGCTACTCGTATCAACAACCGCGCCGAGGACTGAGCCGGGTATGTAGAAGCGAGAGCGCGATAGGGGGCGGCCGGTGCTGTCGGTGAGTGCGTTGGTTATCGGCAAGCCCAGCTGATAGGCAATGTTCGCGGAGCGGGCGACTGCGAGCAGCGTGCCGCCATTTTCCACGAAGGCGCGAAGCTGAGGCAGTGATTTGGCAACAGTCAGCGAGCCGAGCCGCGGTTGATATTCGGCGGGTACGTCGGCCGGCTCGCGCTGGGATCTCGCGCGTGTGGTGGAGTCGCCCATCGTTGCATCGTCAGACAGAACGAGTACGTCGTACTTTGCGTTCAGATTGCCGGCGTCGATCGTTTTCGGATATACGACTTCGTACGGAAACTCGAATTGCTCGAGGACGAATCGCAGCCAGCCTGCATCAATCGACCCACCGTACTGATCCCAGATCGCGATGCGAGGTGCGTGTAGCGGAGCCAGATCGGAAACGTTGACGTCAACATTGATCGGCGTGAACTCCACTCCCTTTTTGTTCGCAAGGTCGGCGATGATCTCGCGCGCTTGCGGTGTTCCGCGAACAAAAAACATTCCGGGCTGCGATGAGCCAGCGCCGACAGCGATGGTATGCATCGCCGTGTAAACCTGTTGACCGCGCGCGAGCAATCTGTTGACCGCGGTGAATGCATCATTCGCACTGCGACGTATCGCATACCACGTTCCGGCACCAGGCGCCGCGCGCGCCGGAGCCGGAGCGAAACCTACAAGCTTCTCGAACGGGCCGTTGAATGGACTGAGTATTCGATCGAACTGAACTCCCATTTGATATGCGAGAGTCCATCCCGCGATGTCATACGGCGGAGTCGGCGGCCCGCCAGGATATGGAATGTCGTCCGGATGATCCTGCGGCTCGAACATGTCGATGACGTGCGGCCGGAATGCCTGCGCAGTTTTTACGACGTACGAGCCGGCGGGATAATTCTTCCCGGCTACAGAGAACGCGCGAGTTGCGCGTTGAATGTCGATTCCATTCTTCACCAAAGCATTCACGAACTTTACTGCAGTCAGGAAATCCGGCTGGTCAGACGGAATGATGTAGCCGCGCGGATCACGCGATTCCGGAGAATGCAGGAGCGCAATGTAAGGCTCGGGTTTTCTTCTGACGTTCGATGAGCTGTCACGCGGCCGGCCACCGTCGGCGACGACGGCAGCACTATCCTTGGCGACTTGAGCCTTCACTTCGTTCACGCGCTTCGGCGTCAGCGTCCATGTGTCCGTGCCGCCGCGCTCGATGGAATTCTTTCCCATCCGATAGATGTTGTAGAGAAAATCCTCGCGGTACTTCGACGCGATGTCCATTACCGCGCGGTTCGCTGTGAGCTCGTATGCGATCGACTGCGCGAAATGCCACGTCTGCGGCAGAATCGGGAACGGCATATTCCCACTCGGCAACAATTTCTCGGGAACGAATGCGACCTGCATCGGCGTCGGATTTCCGATCGCCTCGGTGAGAAGACCGATCATGTTGTGGAAATAGACCGTCGTTCGCAGTCCGCCATTCCACCATGTCGAATAGTTGGAGCCTCCCCGCATGGTCGATCCGGGTTTGCCTTCGGCGATGAAGCGACTGTGTATCGCCGCACCAACGAAATCGATGCCAACTGGAATCAAAGGATCGAGATTGTAATTGAACGGATCGCGGAATGGCGGCGCGAAGATGATCGTTCCCTCGGGACCCGCCTGGTGATGGTTGTACATGATCTGCGGGTACCACGCGCGGAACATCACGCTGTCCATCACCTGAGTTTCGGACTGCGACGCCATGTATGAGTCGCGATTGTTATCGTGCCCGATGTACTTGTGGTAGAGAACCGGCAGACCCGAGAGAGATCGCTTCGACGAATCTTTCTGGCGCATGTACCAGTTCGAGACGATGTCCATTCCATCGGGATTTGCAGGCACCGCGAGCAGAATCACGTCGCGCAGAAATCGCTTCGTCTCGGGATCGTTGCGGCTGACCATCTCGTAAACCCATTCGACGAGCTGCTGCGCGCCGAGTACTTCGCTGGCATGAAGACCGCCGTCGATCCATACAACGGCTTTCCCCTCTCTCGCCAGCGCGTGGGCTTGCTGGTCAGTCAGCCCATCGGCGTGCGCGAGACGCGCCGCGATGTCCTGATAGTGTGTGAGCTTCGCGTGATTCTCCGGCGAAGTGATGATCGCCATCCACATCGGACGGCCTTCGCTGCTCGTTCCGATCCGGACGACTTTCATTCTGTCGGACTCTTTGTCGAGCTTTTGCCAGTATTTCGTTAGCTGGTCGTAGTTAGCGAGGAAGTAGTCGTCGCCGATGTTGTGACCGAACTGTTCTCGTGGAGTTGTAATGTGTTGTTGCGCGGACAGCGAGAGCGGGAGAGCTAGAAGAAGGATGCTGGTGATTCGCATTGAAGGACGAAGGGTGGGTATTCTGAAAGTTACCGCCCGCAAGGCCTGGTTGCATTGAAGATTCAGTGTGCGCGTTGGAAGTTTTCAGTTTTGGCGTTCGCTGTTATTCAGTAGCATTGCCGTGACGACACATCTCAACGCAGTTCGACGACACTCTGATATGTCGTGCCGGCAATGCTACGCGAAACTCCGAACAGAAAAACTGAAGACTCCGAACGCGCAAACTGAGGGTTCTGTGTCGCTGTGGCTAGCGCCCAGATCTCTGCCTTACACCACCGGCGGCAATCCAAACGCCAACAAGAATGATCGCCCCACCAACGAGAGTGATCACAGGCGGGATCTGACGAATTCCGGGCAGGACGGCACCGAGTATTGTCGCTCCGACCGGCTCGCCGAGCGCGGTGAGATTCACGACGTACGCCGGCAAGTATTTGAGTGCCCAGTTCATCCCCGTGTGACCGAGGAGCATCGGACCGATCGCCAACGCGACGAAAATTCCAAGCTCGCGCGGCGGCTGCGGATAGATGTGCGTGCGCGCGACCAAGGCGAAGATCAGCAGTGCAACGAAGCACGCGAAATAAGTGAGCCCGACGTACGCCCAGAGGCCGTACGACGCTCGCAGATATCGGCCGATCGAATAGTAGATCGCCGCAGTAACCGCGGCGGACGCGGCGAGCAGATTTCCGAGCGATGCGTTTTCGGCAGGAGATCCTGGAGCTATGAAATTCGGAATCGCGATTACGATTGCGCCCGCAATCGCGAGCGCAATTCCAATCAGCTGACGCCGCGTGGGCGCTTCATGAAGAAAGACCGCCGAGATCGCGACGATGACCACCGGCTGCATGTTCACGAGCGTGACTGACGCAGCGATTGTCGTGAGGTGCAGCGATGCGTTCCACGCCCAGAAGTGAAGCGCGAGTGCAACGCCACCCGTTGCAGCGAACGCTGCGTCGCGGATCGTCAGAGCTCGCCACTGACGCCATTCGCCCGTCGCCAACAAAAATCCGGAGACGATCACGAGTGAGAAGCCGAGCCGCCAGACAGCGATCGCGAGCGGATCGGCCGCCGACAGCTTGACGAGAGGGCCCGCGAATGAGAT
>JBGQKT010000213.1:0-5259 GCA_041499635.1 Gemmatimonadaceae bacterium | reverse complement strand
TTTCTTGAGAGAGTCGGCGATCGCCTGCGAATCAAGCTTCGGAGCGGCCGCAGCCGCAGTGCTCTCAGGCGTTGCCGCAGGCAAAGGCGCACCTGCCACCACTGGCGGAGGCAGCACCGACGCGGAGTCGGTGACTGCAGGAGTGACATTCGGCAGAACAGCGTTATCCGAAGATCCGCTTGAACGCGTCAACATGAAAATTGCGCCTGCCGCCACCGCCAAAGCCACGACGACCCCGGCCACGAGCGTATTTTTCCCCTTCTTTTTCGGGGGAGCGTACCCAATGGTCTCAACCTGGTCGGTCGGGGCCGGTTCTTCGATGACGGCAGGCTGCTCGGCAGCCGGCGTCGACGACACCGGCGTGTTGGATACTGGTGTGGTGGATACTGGTGTGGTGGATACCGGTGTGGTGGATACCGGTGTGGTGGATACCGGTGTGGGGGACACTGGGGTTTGGACCGTGCGCGGAGTGCGCGGGACCTTGTGCTCCATTGTCCTGATCTCGCCGGAGGCAGTCGAGAAACTATCGAGCTCGTTCAGCAGTTCCCTGGCGGTCGCCGGTCGATCGCCCGGCTCCTTCGCGAGGCAGCTCATGACAATTTCAGATAACCGTCGCGGGACATCCGGCCGCACGTCGATCAATAGCGGCGGGTCCTCAGTCAGAACCGCTACGAGAACTCGCTTGGGAGTAGTCCCTGCATATGGCGACCTCCCGTTCAGGAGTTCGTAGGCAAGGAGTCCGAGCGCATAGATGTCGATGCGGTGATCGGCCCCCTGATCGCCGGCCAGTTGTTCGGGGGCCATGTAAGCCGGCGTGCCGATCGCCATGCCGGTCGAAGTCATTCCCGGCGTTGGCATCGACGCATTGAGTGCCTTGGCCACGCCGAAGTCTGTGATAAGGGCGTATGTACCGGACCTGAGAATGTTCGCCGGCTTGATGTCGCGGTGTATTACACCCGCGTTATGGGCGTAGTCGAGCGCTTCGCCGACGTGGTACATGACCCGCAAGACGTCGGGAACCAACATGGGTCCGTTCCTCTCGACCAAATGCTTGAGGGACTCGCCCGCAATGAAGGGCATCGTATAGTAGACGAGATCCCCGTGCTCGCCGGCCGAGAGAAGCGGGACAATGTGCGGGTGCTGAAGCTGCGCGGCGACCTGGATCTCGCGACGGAATCGGCCGCGGTTCACGTCCGCGGTCAGTTCCGGAGACAGAAGCTTGATGACGATCTTTCGTCCCAGTACGCGGTCGGTTGCCACGAACACGCGGCTCATCCCTCCTCCGCCGAGCTCGCGCTCGATGTCGTATGCTTGGGACAGGACGTCCTTTAGTTGCTGCTCGAATTCTGTCATTGCGGAGGTGCGAGGTGGCTTATGGGAAGGGGTATGGTACAGTCCAATGCAGGCGGGCGCAATTTTGAAGGCGTTTGCGCGTAGATAATATTCGCCGGGTGATGACACTCGCCGAACTTGCAAGCAGTCTCTCGACTCGGAAAATCACGAGTCGCCTGCTCGTCGAAGAAGCTCTCGCGGCAATAAAGGATCCGCGAGGAGAGGGCGCGCGCGCTTTTCTATTGGTGCACGAAAGCGAAGCGCTGGCTACCGCTGATCGAGCGGATGCGCAAAGACGCAGCGGTGTGAATTTGCCGGCGCTCTCCGGAATTCCGATTTCAATCAAGGATCTATTCGATGAAGCCGGCGTCGTTACGCTCGGCGGATCGACAGTTCTGGTTGGAGCGCCGGCAGCGGAACGTGATTGCACGGTTGTGCAACGATTGAAAAAAGCCGGTGCGATAATCATTGGACGCACCAACCTCACCGAGTTCGCGTACTCGGCGCTTGGCATCAATCCACACTACGGCACGCCGAAAAATGTTTTCGATCGCGCGACCGGACGTGTTCCGGGCGGCTCGACGTCGGGCGGAGCAATCTCGGTAACTGATGGAATGGCGGCGGCGGCGATTGGAACGGACACCGGCGGATCGGTCCGGATTCCCGCCGCACTAAACGGACTAGTTGGATTCAAGCCAACGGCCCGACGCATCCCGCGCGACGGTGTGTTGCCTCTCTCGATATCGCTCGATTCGGTTGGGCCGATTGGAAAGAATGTCCGCGACTGCATGTGGCTCGACATGGTGATGGCCGACGAGCACGGCACAATCCCGTCGCGCGACAGTGTGAGCGGATTGCGTTTCGCGGTACCGACAACTGTGGTTCAGGATGATTTGTCACCGGCTGTTGCCGTTGCATTCCTGGCAGCGCTCACTCGGCTCTCTGCGGCAGGCGCAAGAATCATCGAGGTTCCGATGAAAGAGTTCGCACAAGCAGCTGAAGTGAGTCCGCGCGGTGCAATCGCAAGTTACGAAGCCTATTCATTCCATCAGCGATGGATGCAAGAATCGGCCGATAAGTATGACCCGTGTGTTATAGCGCGTATTCGTCCCGGCGAGTCGATCACCATGGCGAAATACAAAGAGCTGCTGCAATTACGCGAGCAATTCATTCGGTCCATCAACGCTGTGGCAAGTGGCTACGACGCGATGCTGATGCCAACCGTTCGTGATATAGCACCGACGATCGCTGAAGCAACGAAGGACGACGAAAGTTATTTTCGCCTTAACAACCACATGCTGCGCAACCCGTCTATTGTGAATCTTTTCGACGGCTGTGCTCTTTCGATTCCGTGCCATGAGCCAGGAAGTGCACCGGTCGGGCTTACGATCGCGGGTACACAGAACACCGACCGCACGATCTTGATGATTGGCAAGGCGGCGGAGAAAATCATTCGTGAGTGAGATGAAAGTGACTAAGAGTTCGTTCATCGTTTCATCTATGTCGAAGATTTCTGTATTCCTACTGGCGCTCGTTGTCGTTTCGCCAGTCGCGATTCGGGCGCAAGCTCACCGGCCAGACACTGTCGTGGTGCGCAGCGGCGCGCTCAACCTGCATGCTCTCCTCTGGCGGCCGGTGGGGCGCGGACCATTCCCTGCGGTTCTGTTCAATCACGGAAGCTGGCCGACGGACAGTCGATCGGGTCGTCCTGCGCGAGAGATCTTCGCGCAGGCCGCAACGCTTGGACCGGTATTCGCCCGCCATGGATATGTATTTCTTTTTCTTTTCCGCCGAGGAGCTGGTCTCTCCGCCGGTCAGGGAATCCACGTGGGCGATCTTCTGCAGAGGGAGCTCGCGGCGAACGGACAAGAGGCGCGGAATCAGCTTCAAGTTCATTTGCTCGAGACCGATGAGTTGGGCGACGCCGTCGCTGGACTGAGATTCCTGCGCTCGCTTCGAGACGTCAATTCGCGGCGCGTTGCTGTTGTCGGACACTCGTTCGGCGGGTCGCTCACGATTCTTATGGCGGAACGCGACAGCACTATCGCGGCGGCAGTTGACTTTGCCGGCGCAACCGTGAGTTGGGAATCTTCTCCGGAGCTGCGCACGCGTCTAATCACGGCTGTCGACGCTACGACAGTGCCGATCTTTTTTATCCACGCAGCGAATGATTACTCAATCACTCCGGGAAAAACGTTGGCGGCCGAGATGGCTCGGCTAGGTAAACCGCACTCCCTCAAGATCTATCCTGCGTTCGGCACGAGTGCATCAGACGGTCACAACATGGTTGACCTTAGCGTGCCAACCTGGGAGCGGGACGTATTCACTTTTCTCGACGACCACCTTCGGCATCACGTAAGACGCTCTGTTTTACGATGACGATCAGTCGATGTCAGAGCTGATCTTTTCACTCTCACGCTAAGGCAGTTAGACTGCTCTACTTGCGCAGCCTTGCACCCGCCAGCTCGGCAACCGCGGAAAGGGTGGTTTGTGCTGCGTTCAGCCCCAGGCGGAAATCCTTGTCGTTGTACGTCGTGTAGAGATCGGTTGGCTGATGCCACTGGGGATCCCAACCCGCGCCAATCTGAGTGCCGCGCTCATTCTCTCGCAGGCTGATTGACGCAATGATGTCCTTGAACGGATCCGAATCCGTGTTCGTCATGTGCTGCCCCACTGACGCCGGATAATCAGTCGCGAATTTCTCGTTCGCCTTCGCAAATATCCATGCCAGTTGCTGCGACTGCCGCGCCATTTTCGAAGTATCCTGAAACTCGATGTTGATATCAGCTTCGGGTCTTTGATCTGGACTCATCGTATGATCCGGCCGAGGCATGCCGTGATCGAACAACATCATGTCGTGTTGAATCATCCCGAGCCATTTGGGCTCCGGATATTTACCCGACCCCGCAGGATCTTCCCTTCCCTGTAACGACTGACGCTGCGTGACATACGCTTTCGATCCATTCAATCCACTCTCTTCGTTGTTCCAGAGAATGAATCGAATCGATCGATCGGTAACGACATCGGGACTACTGAACACGCGCGCCAGCTCCATCACGAGCGCTGCGCCCGAACCATCATCGTTTGCTGCTTCGCCCCAGCCGATTCCATCCATGTGACCACCGACGATGTACATCTCGCCTGGATGCGTCGCACCAATCTTCGTGCAATAAACCTCCTGTCTCTCACCGGGCACACTCGGCGGCGTATCCAACGCACGCAATTTCGGATCGTGTTGTGCGAGCGAATCGTTGTTCACGCCGGTGCGATTCCGAATTCCGCGCAGGCGTCCACCGCCTTGCGCGGCAGTGGAATCGCGTGGCACCCGCGGTGGCGGCGGTTCAGGATGGTAGTCGTAAGTGATGCGCGCCGTCGTGCATCCATAACTCTTCAGCTGCTGCTCGATCCAATCGACTGCGTTGCGATTTCTATCGGTTCCCTGTCGGCGATCGCCAAATTGCGTGAGGCCTTTGATTGTCGCCTTGTAACGCTCGAGGTCGAGACGTGCCACCAATGTTCGAATGGCCGCCGTGTCGCCCAGAGCAACCACGGGCTGGACAGGGAGAGTTGCAGTAGACGTCGCGCGGGAGCACGCAGCGAACGCGATGATTGGGATGACGAGGCAGCTTCGTGTAAATGACATGATTGAGTTCATCGTAAAAAAGTACTACCCGCGCTTCCGAAATTCAGGCGGTAAGGCAGTCCAGTGCTCACGTCCCTTGAAATATTTCCACGGCTTGTAACCGTTCTTTCGCACAAACTCGCGATAGCGACGGTGCCGCTCGCGAAATAATCGATCCGACGAAGCGATCGGACGATGTGGCCAATCCTGAAGAAGCCGCTCGACTTTCCAGACATTCTTGTCTGACAACCTCCAGTCGTACGGATCGAGCACTCTCAAATCGAGCACCGCATATCCCTTGATCC
>JBGQKT010000212.1:0-5300 GCA_041499635.1 Gemmatimonadaceae bacterium | reverse complement strand
GTTGTAGGCGTAAAGAGTCTTGATGAGTTCGAACATGGGTGTTAAATGAACGCTGCACATTAACAGCCGCTCGTCAAGGCTTTTTTGCCGATTAAAGCCATATTTCGAACCTCTTCAGTATGCGCGTCGGGAGATTTTGAGTTAATCCGTTCGCCGTCTCGCGTAGCATTGCCGGGGCGACACACTTGCCCGCCTTTCCAACGAACTGCGCTCGGAAATGTCGTTGCGGCAACGCGACCGCGAAACGGCGAACGGATTGACTCAAAACTCCCGACGCGCATACTGAAGAGGTTCGAAATAAGGCTTTAATCGGCAAAAAAGCCTTGACGAGCGGCTGTTAATGTGCAGCGTTCATTTAACACCCATGTTCGAACTCATCAAGACTCTTTACGCCTACAACTCATGGGCGGTCGCGAAGCTGCTCGATGCGCTCGAGCAGCTCACGCCCGAGGAGCTGGCTGCGCCCGGTTGCAGTGGACACGGGTCCATTCGCGACACGCTCGCTCATTTCATCGGAACGCAATGGGGTTGGTTCTCGTGGTTCGACGGCTCGATGACCGTCGCGCAATCGTACTCGCTGAAAATCGCCGGCGATTCAATCGATACGGTCGCCAAGGCGCGCGAGCGATGGGCTCCGATCGACAAGCAGACAACGGATTGCATCAATGGGTTGAACGAGAGCAAAATGCGCGACGTGTGGACATGGTCGCTTCCTTCGGGCAGCTCCGATTCTCTTCCCTTTTGGAGACTGCTCACGCATGTCGCCAATCACGGGACTCACACTCGCGCGCAAATTGTCGCCGCCATGCGTCGTCTCGGTCACAACGCACCCAACATCGATTTTCTCAATTATTCGCTGACGGTTCGCTAGTAGTCCTCTACAGGACTGCCAGAAACTTTCCGACGAAAAACTCCCCGAAGTCCGCGTATTTCGCGCTGACTTCATCGAACCGCATGTCGGTGACGAGTTTCTTGAAGTCGATCGGATCTTTTGCGAACAGCGTCACTCCCCATTCCCACGCGTCGAGCCCGATTGCGCCAGTGATCACTTGCTGAACGCGACCCGCGTAGCGACGTCCCGTCACTCCGTGCGCGTGCATCAGCTGGCTCCGCTCCTCGAGCGACAAAGTGTACCAATTCTGCTCTGGATTTCTCCGCTTCGACATCGGATAAAATGAGACATAAGAATCCGGCGGAGGCGGTTGAGGATACAGCCTCCGCTGTATGTGATCGCTCTCTTTTTCCGCACGAATACGCTCGGCCATTTCCGCGCGGTAGATTTCGTCGCCCACTTCACCGCCTCGCTTCCCCGCTTCGGCCGCGAGTTGCGCTGTGATGTGATAGAGACCTTCTTCAGTCACGCTGAGGAATGAGTAGACCAGCTCGAGTCCTAAATTCGCGATACTTCCCATCTTATCGACGCCGGCCTGTGCTTCTGCGATACGATCCAGCGACGGATAGAAGTGATTGAACATCAAATCGGCGCGCGAGCCTATTAACGGAGTTACTCCAGACCATCCGTCCGGATACGAATCGCGGCGATCGGTCGAAATGCCGAGAATGATTTCGCCATTTTCATTGCGCCCTGTTCCCGTAACTCGAAAGATCTGATGGAGCGCGAACCATCCCTCGATCGTCTCAGGCGCGTGCACGAGCTCAGACTTTTTCTTCATCTCCTGTAAAGTACATAAATCGAAACTGCGATCAGCAGATATCCGAATACCTGACGCAGACGCTGCTGAGGAACGCGCTTGCTGAAATAAGTTCCGATGATGCTGCCGATCGCTGCGACTGCGGTGAACCACGTGACGAGATTCCAGTCAATCGGGATGTGCCCGATATAACCGGCGAATCCAGCGAGCGCATTCATTGTGATCACGAGTAGCGACGTTCCAATGGCGATCCGCATCGGGAGTCCCGCAATGAGAACCAATGCAGGAACAACAAGAAAGCCGCCGCCGACTCCGATGATTCCCGTAAGGAACCCGACAAAAAGCCCCTGAAGAGCGAGCAGTACAACGGTTCGCTTGTCCGGATGGAATTCGTAAGCCGTCGCGGTCGCTGAGTCGCGCTTGAATCCACCGCGAAGCATCAGCACCGATCCCGCAAGTCCCACGATCGCAAACACAACGAGCTGCACCGTCGACGGGACATGTTTTGCGACCCGCGCGCCGAGGAACGCCGCAACCACGGCGAAGGGCCCGAATACAAACGCAACCCGCGGCGCGACAGTGCGTTGCTTGAGATGAGAAAGAAATCCAATCAGCGCAACAAGTCCGACGACGACAAGACTCATCGCAATGGCCGCCTTCACGGGCACGTGCAGCACATAAATGAGGATCGGTACCGTAAGCACCGATCCTCCACCGCCGAGCAGGCCTAGTACCAGGCCTACGACTAACGCTAGCAGTCCGCCGAGTGCTGTCGCCTGTCAGTCCTTACGGTGCCGTCGTGAATGCGAACGTCACCGTGCCCGGCGAAAGCGCATTGCCCGCAGCATCCTTCGCACCGGTTGTCACCGTCGCCGTGTAACCCGTCGACGGCAGCAACGAGGCCGTGGGTGTGAATGTCGCAACGTGCGTCGTTGCATCGTACGTCACGGTTCCCGCGACTGCTGCGCTCGATGACGTGATCTTGAGCGAGAACGTGGTGCCGTTGATCGTCGTCGCATCCATCGCCTCGCTGAAGCTGACTTTCACCGTCGCAGTAATCGCTACGCCTGTCGCACCGTCAGTTGGCGATGTCGACAAAACAGTCGGCGGAGTCGTATCGGCTACCGTCGTGAATGCGAAGATCTTGTTCACGGCGAGCGCGTTACCGGCAACGTCCTTCGCGCCTGTCGTGATCGTCGCTGTGTAACCGGTACTGTTCGAGAGCGCTGACGTTGGAGTGAATGTGGCTGTCTTGGTGCCGGCATTGTACGTCACCGTTCCCGCGACAGCAGCTCCTCCGCTCGTAACCTTGAGCGTAAATGTTGTCCCGTTGATCGTGGACGCATCCATCGCCTCGCTGAACGTTGCCGTCACATTGGTCGGTACGGCCACGTTCGTCGCACCGTCGGCTGGCGATGTCGACGTTACTGTCGGCGGAGTCGTATCCGGAGCGGCCGCAGTGGTAAACGTCGACGTGAATTGACTCACCATTGAATTTCCGGCGAGGTCCTTCACGCCGGTTGTGACAGTCACGGTGTATTGCGTTCCATTCGAGAGCGGTGCAGTCGGAGTAAACGTCCCGATGCTATTCGCCGCGCTATAGGTGACAGTGCCGGCGACGAGAGCCGAAGTCGCCGTGTTCTTCACCGTGATGTTGGTACTGTTGATCGTCGACGCATCCATCGTTTCGCTGAACTGGATGTTCACCGCAGTCGTGATCGCAACGTTCGTCTGGCCAGGCGTTGGGGTAATCGAGTTTACAAACGGTGGAACGATGTCGGCGGTAATAAAGGTCCAGTTGAAGTTGGACACGAGAGCATTTCCAAACGTGTCACGCGCGCCGGTCGTGATCGTCGCCGTGTACGTGGTCGCCGAAGCGAGTGACGCAGACGGAGTGAACGTCGCCGTATTGGTCGCCGCGTTATAGGTGACGGTACCAGTGACTGGCGTACTCGTCGCGGTGACCTTGAGTGTGAATGTCGTCGTGTTGATCGTCGCCGGATCCATCGCTTTGCTGAATGTCGCGGTCACGACAGTCGTCACCGGCACCGATGTCGCGAGATTTGCAGGCACCGTCGATACGACTGTCGGAGCCGTGAAGTCAGCTGTCGTGAAGGTAGACTGGAACGCAGCCGCCATCGCGTTACCGGCGACATCCTTCGCGCCGGTACTGACGGTGACCGTGTAGTTCGCCGGCGATCCCAGCGCGCTCGCAGGAGTGAACGTGGCTACATGTGACGTCGCATTGTATGTGACTGTTCCCGTTGCCGAGGCGCCGCTCGACGACAGTCGTAGCGTGATGTTCGTTCCGTTGATTGTCGAAGCATCCATCGCTTCGCTGAACGTGATGTTGACTACGCTGTTCGGGTTGACCTGGGTCGCACCATTCGCGGGCGACACAGCAGTCACGGTCGGTGGAGTTTGATCGGCAGTCGTGAAGCTCCAAATGCCCGGAGATCCCGTCGTTATGAGCAAAGGATTCCCGGAAACATCCTTCATTCCCGCCGTCACTGTTGCCGTAATGTTCGTCGAGCTCGGCAGCTGACTCGTCGGCTTGAACTCCGCCACAAGCGTCGTCGGATTGTATGTGACAGTTCCAGGAATATTTGCGCCCGTCGCGGTGACTTTGAGGCTGTAGGTCGTCGTGTTGATCGTCGTCGGATCCATCGCTTCACTGAATGTCACAGTCGACGTGGCGAACGTCGACACGTTGACGGAGCCCAACGGCGGCTGAATAGCGATGATCCTCGGCGGCGTCAGATCGAACGTCACTACTGTAGCTGCGGCCGATTCGGGTGACGGATCGGACAACACACCCGACGTGCAATTCGCGGAGACGGTGTACTTGTAGGTCTGCTTTTCCGCGAGGCCGGAATCGATGAAGCTGTTGGTCTTGGCTTCGCCCACCTTCGAGCCGTTGCGAAGAACGTTGTAGCTCACGACTCCGTCACTCTGCGGGCTCGGCGTCCATGACACCTGAACTTTGTTGCCCTCTTGCAAAGTCGCCACGACGTTCGTCGGAGTCTCCGGAGATTTTGGCCCGGTGAGCTCTGTGCACCCCGCAATGGCCATCGATGTTGCTACAAAACCGCAGGCCAACAATAGCAGCCGCTTCATCAGTTGATCCTCCTGATGATGATGCGGCGATTGTGCTGCCTGCCGAGTGCGGTGTTGTTCGGCGCGATGGGATTGTCACCGCCTGCGCTCGAGACTGTGATGCGATCAGCGAGGATTCCCTGATTGATCAGGAACTCACGCACTGCTTTCGCGCGATCGAGTCCGATTGCGATGTTACCGGAGCGCGATCCGACGTTGTCGGTGTGCGCCTCGATGTTGATCTTGATTTTCTCGCCTGCGTCCGACGTGAGATCGACTGCGAGCCCGTCGAGCAATGGCTCTGCGTCATCCCGCCATGCTGGTTTGTTGAAGTCCACCTGTGTTCCATCGATCGTCAACAGCACGGTGCCTGCGAGATTCGGAGCTGACGCTGGTGCTGGAGCTGGTGCTGGAGCTGGAGCAGGGGCTGGAGAAGGAGCGGGTTGCGTCGGCGGAGCAGTCGGCGGAGCGGCCGGCGGAGCGGCCGGCGGCGAAGTCGGCACCGTTTGCGCTGGTGTTATCCGCGGAGGAATCGTCACTGGCGGCTCGGGG
>JBGQKT010000211.1:0-5314 GCA_041499635.1 Gemmatimonadaceae bacterium | reverse complement strand
TGACACTGTCGCCATTCCAGTCAGGAATTCCACATGGCTTGGGGATCTGGATGCCGCCGGACAAGTCAAACGCGATCTCAGTAGGCCAGTGCCGTCGAAAGCCGAGATCATTAATGCGTGGCGGAGGCGTCAGAACAATGTCGCATCGTTTCAATTCGCGTGGGCCGAAGAGCAGTGCCATCGGCGAGGCTGGCTTCCCAATCCGAGATATCCGGAGCGCGAATGGCTGGCTATTCCGGCGCTGAGGATTGACCGCACCTACGCTGTCACGAAAAGCCTCGCCGTGAACGGCAACAGCATGCGGTACACTTTTGAGTTGGACCGAGCCGAAGAGCCTGATGGTGTCGACGTTGTTTCGCCAAGGGGTGGGAACCAGGGGCTGGGTGTAAGAAGGCACTACTCATACTCGAGTTCATACGACGGCCAGAGAGATGAAATCCGGGTAACGTCTCTGACGACGTCGCCTCCTGCAACCGTACGACGTGTCGGAGGGAACGTCGATGCGCAGAATCTCGACACGCGCGCGATCATGTTGGCGTTTCGTCCCCTCGACAGCGCGATGGGTCACCTGCTTATTGATCGGGCGGTCACCAACGAGCGGCGTGCTTTCTACCGCGGCAGGTCGACATTCCTCCTCGAAGAGCGACACGATCCGTCGGGCTGGAAAACAATTCTATGGATAGAGCCTGAACGGGACTTCGTGGTAAGCCGGCTGGCATTGTACTTCGAACAGCACCCTATCGTGGACATGGATATCGATTACCGGCACGATGCGCGCTGGGGTTGGATACCCAGCGGCTGGCGCATCACTGAGCTGCTGGCGGATGGTACTAGGCGCTTGAGTTCGGCAGCGAATGTGACCAATTACAGCATCAATACCTTAGTGCGTTAGATGCACGATCGCGCAAATCGACTAATCCAAGATCTGGAATCGACCAGAGACGAGACGTTGAGATATTTCTCGCTCGAGCCACGCGACCTCACGCAGACGTACGCACCTGGCAAGTGGTCCGTCAAATTTCTCCTCCACCACATCACTGACAGCGAAACGGTTTTTTACGATCGCATCGCGCGAGTCCTGAGCGAGCCTCGCCAGGTTCTTTGGTTTTATGATCAGGACGCATGGTCCGAGGGATTGGATTATTCAGAGCGGCCGCTCGACATCACGCGGCCGATATACGAATCCGTTCGGAACGCGATCATCTACTACGCGGGCCTGCACTACGAGAAGAAAGGCCACCTCGAGTTCGTTCACAGTGTGACTGGCGTGCGAACCTTAAGTGATGAATTCGAAAAAATCGCCGCTCATAATGAGCATCATCTGGAACAGATCAGGTTGGCATTGCGCACTAACGGCACAACGAACATTTGAAAACAGTCGCCAGGATTCTCGGGTGCGTGACATACGAGATGCTCGTCGGCGAACCGTGCGTTGGAGTGGATCGGCCGGTTGGTTTCTGGTTCTAATTCGGGGTTGAGCGTCGATCTGATTGTCGGCAAGTTAGAAGCAGCTACGTAATCGGATCTCATGCGCGCACTTTTCCTTTTTGGAATCACTATTTCGGTTTTTTCGAGCTGCGGACGCGCACCATATCCGGCGCAACCCGCACCCGAAATCTCAGCGCGGCCGCATCTCGAGCCCTTCATCAACGCCCCTCGCAACTCCGAATTCGTGCACTCCGCATGGCTCCGATATGCAGGTCTCCCCGATGCGGGGGGCGTTCCGCAGGACGCGCTGCTCCTCGAGCTCAAAGACGGAGCCAAACGAGGCGAGGAAGTCGGCGTGCGCCTGGTTAGCGTGATACGTCAGCCGCTTTCGCGCGAGATTGGATTCGATTTTCAAACAGGCGGCACATGCACCGCCGAAGGACCCCGTCTCGTGCTGACCACGACGGATGGCGGCCGCCATGAATTCAGTTGCGGCGAGGGGACGAAGCTGCCGGTCCCCGGCGAGCCCATAGAAGAGTGGACGCGAGTGGTGTTTCCGATGACCGCCTTTCCCAATGGTATCGGCATCGAGGATTTGCGTGTAGTCGCCCTCTTCACAGGTACGCCGAGCCGCATTGTAATTGGCGGCTTTGTCGGGTTCGGAGTCGTCGTCGGCTGGCCGGGCCTGCACGTCTACATCGCTGATCCCGGGAACCAGCGCATTCTGAGAATCGACAACATTCTCACGAGTGGCGCCTCAACGAGCATCACGGCGTTCGGTACCGCCGGCGCGGGAGTGAACGAGTTCAATTTGCCGACTGATGTGGATCTCGATGCCTCGGGCCGCATCTACATCGCAGACCGAATGAACGACCGCATCGTTCGAATCGACGACATGACGGGAAGTGGATGGCAGACAGCCGTCGGTCCCGGTACCTGCGGCAACTTTTCCGCGCCGAACCAGATGTGCAAGCCGACCGCGGTAACGGTTGACGGTAGCGGCCGCATTTATGTGCGCGAGTACTACACGCGAACAATCCGGATGGACAACATGACCGGCGCCGGATTGACGATGCTCGGCCCGGGCCCCGTTCCACAGTCGAACTGGACGCCGTGGCAGGATGTAGTCCTTGACGGCGCATGGCGCATCTATTCGTCTGATCCGTTCGGCCATCATGTGACTCGGGCAGATGACATCAGTGGAGCCGGCGCTGTCAGCCTCAATGGGTCGTGCCCCGCTTCGATCTGGTACGATTGGACACCTCTCTGCTTTCCGGAAGGTCTGTTCGTCGAGAACTCAGGACGGATTTATGTTGGCGACGGCTGTCGTGTTGTTCGCGTCAACGATATCAGTGGATCCGGTATGACGATGTTCCCGGCTTCGGGTGCGTGCTTCAACAGCGGTGTGGATTTCGTCGGTGCTGACAGCCACGGCCGGATTTATTTCACGGCATGGGACGGAGCTTACCGCCTCTGGCGGATGAATGACATGAGCGGTGCGGGCCTGGTACAGGTCGCGGGCGTCAACTCCTCGTATCTCGGTGGGTTTTATATCGACGACAGAGGTCCCTGATCGCCCTTCCATCGATCATCGCCGAGAGCGACTGCGCAATCATATATATGTCGTTTGTGGGATCGTGATTCTGCTTAGCATGGCATGGGCTTATGTCGCGTAAGAATTGGTGGCGCTTGGCTTACTATCTCCTCTTCGCAGCGTTCCTCACGACGGCAGCGTTGAACATGCTTCGTGTTCACGGCGGCTTCTTCACGAACCATGCTGCGGACTTAGTCGTTCCCGCCTGGCTATATATCGCAACGCGTGGCCTGCACTCGCCGCGCGGTCGAGAAACATTGATTCAACGGATAATCGGCCGTACGCCCGAGTTCGCAGCGTTGAGCTTGTTCTTTGCTAGCGCGCTGACGGAGTTCAGTCAGCTGTTCTGGCCTCATGGAATTTTCTCTGGCCGATTCGATCCATTCGACATGGTTGCTTACGCTTCCGGACTGGCCGTCTGTTACGCGGCTGACAAGTTCTGGGCTAGCGACCAAAATCCTGACGTCTCTGCGGCTGCCTAGCACTCGTTGAACCTGACAAACGATTTTTGGAAGCGCGCTGTGCGCGCAATTGTATGATTCGCTTGCTGCTTAACTTTCGGCGTTAGGCCGCCAGACGAGTGCCTGGATATCAACCGAGAAATGCGGGAGTCACCATGCCAAGCACGGATCCGAGGAAGTCTCTTTTGCTGCTCGCCATGATGTCATGGATAGCTATTGAGGGATGCAAGGCACCGCCAATCACCATTTCGCAAAGTCAGATGGAAGCCGTTTTTGCGACCGGCCACACCTTCCGGCTATTCATGGATAGCACCAGTCAGCCAGTAAATGTTGGAGACATAGGTGGACCCAATACCTACGATTTCAGAGCTCTCTCCTTCGTCCCCTACGATAGTGTCACGATGTTGGCTGTTACCCAAATACCACAACTGGCAAAACGTTTTCCTCCCAACGCTTTGACGTCCAATGAAGAAGGGAACACTGTGCATCCTGTGTTCTCATTCTCGAACCATGGGTTTAATCGAGACGGCAGAGCTAGAATTGTCTCTGATACCGAGTGGTACCAACATATCATTCCGGCCGACGAATGGTTGAGGTTTCCGATTACCTTCAATACCCGGTCTAGCCAACGAAATACGGTCGTCGTTGATACGACATACGTTAACGGCATACCCACCCAGACATCAGCAGATACCGGTTCTGTCACGAGATACATAGACGGTTATGGGACATTGTTGCTTCCTGGAGGATTGGCCTTCCAATGCTTGCGGATGCGCATAGTGGCGTCGTCTCCGAAAACCTCCAAAGAATTTCACTTTTGGACGCGAGAGGGAGCTGTAGTCCTCATCGACTCAGACAAATCACAGCCTGATACCGGAGTCGTTAAAAGGGGATACGTCATCTATTTTTCTCCTCAGACACCAAATCAAAGTACTCGTGACTGAATAACTCTCGGCTCTGGCACTCGACGCTTGAGTTCGGCAGCGAATGTGACCAGTTACAGCATCAGGTGACGCTCTTCTACGTCACGGTACGTATGCAAGAACAATCCGAGTAGCGACAGCTTGCAGGTCCAAGTCATCGGATCTCAAATGCGAACGTCACAACAGCTGAAAAAATTGTGCGAGTCGATTCTCATCATCGCTGTTGCCGGCTGCTCCGGAAGCAAATCTGACGAGAGCCCGACTGCACCATACCAACCTGTGCTCGTCGAACCGTTCAAAATGACAATCAATCAAGGCAACGGTCAGACAGTCGCCGTTGGAACCACGGTCGACACTCCGCCCGCGGTACTAATAGAAGACGCGACAGGACAATTCGTCACCGGTGTTACTGTCACGTTTCGCGTTACCGCTGGTGATGGATTTCTCAACGGCAATTCGTCAACTACTTCAGTAAGCACCGTGAGCGCGTATGGCAGTGTGCCACACGTCGATTGGACGCTCGGTCCGTTGCCTGGATGGAATACTCTGACTGTCACTGCAGACAAGGTTCGCGATACGTTGACGATTTCCGCGATCGCAACGACGCCGCTTCCATTCATGCAGTCGCTCACGCGAATCACCGCCGGTTGGGATCACACGTGCGGACTCACCCAGGATGGAACAGCCTATTGCTGGGGATCGAACTCGAAAGGTCAAATCGGAAATAACGGCTCGAAGGATTCCGTCTTTGTCACCCCGACACAGGTTGCCGGAGGATTGAAGTTCGCCGAGTTAAGTGCAGGAAATTTTCATACGTGCGGAGTGACAGTCACTGACCGCGCGTACTGCTGGGGTTACAACGAGTGGGGTCAGCTCGGCGACGGCACTCAAGTCGACCGCTTCACTCC
>JBGQKT010000210.1:0-5314 GCA_041499635.1 Gemmatimonadaceae bacterium | reverse complement strand
CGCGTTCGCTTCAAGAAGTCGTTGCGAGGAATAGTTCGCGTCCATCCACTCGAGATAATGAGAGTCCGCACGGGTCCGAATGCGCGGGGAATTCCAGATGGCGCTTACTCGCGGAACGCGCCGCCGTGAATCATTCTATGACATGTGCTTCATCAAAAAATCGGCGATCGTCTTCGCCTCTCTCGCTCTTGCGCCGTGCATCTCGGGCGCTCAACAGAAAGTTGATGTTCTGATTCGCGGCGGCACCGTCATCGACGGAACCGGTGCACCCGCGCGAAAAGCCGACGTCGGAACTCGTGGCGATCGAATCACTTTTGTCGGCAACGCCAAGTCGCGCCGAGTGACCGGAAGGAAGGTCATCAACGCAACCGGCCTAATCGTCGCTCCTGGATTCATCGATCCCCACACGCACACTGGCGGAGATCTTTCGAACTCGCAACGAAAGTCGAATCTGCCCTACTTGATGCAGGGCGTGACCACCGTCGTGGCAAACAACGACGGTGGTGGTCCCGTGAATATCGGCGAACAGCTCGACACGTGGAAAAAGAACGGCATCGGCACCAACGCTGCCGTCTACATCGGTCAGGGCTCTGTTCGCGGCACAGTAATGGGAATGTCCGACGCGACGCCCACCTCCGCTCAGCTCGATTCGATGAAGAAACTCGTGGCGCGCGGAATGGATCAGGGCGCAATCGGAATGTCCACCGGTCTTTACTACGCCCCCGGCAGTTACTCATCTACCGAGGAAGTAATCGAGCTCGCGAAAATCGCCGCAGCGAAGGGTGGTCTCTACGACTCACACATCCGGGACGAAAGCTCTTATACCATAGGATTGATCGCCGCCGTCAACGAAGTCATTCGCATCGGCCGCGAGGCGCACATGCCTGTCCACATCTCACACATCAAAGCCCTCGGCGTCGATGTATGGGGACAGAGTGACACCGTGATAGCTCTGATGAAAAAGGCACGCGCCGACGGGATCGACATAACCGCGAGTCAATATCCATACACTGCGTCGGGCACTAGTGTCTTGGCAGCGCTCCTTCCGCGATGGGCAGAAGTTGGTGGACGCGATTCAGTCGCGTGGCGCATCCAGGATTCAGCGACGCATCAACGATTGGTTGTCGAGATGACCGAGAACTTGCGCCGTCGAGGTGGTGCAAACTCGCTGCTCATCACCGGCGGACGAGACAGCACGGCTCGCGGAAAGCGCCTCGACGAAGTGGCGCGAATGTGGAACACGACGCCAATCGAAGCAGCGATGAAGTTCATTTTGAACGGTGACGCATCAGTCGCGTCGTTCAACATGAACGAAAAAGACATCGTCAATTTCATGAAGCAGGATTTCATCTCGACCGACTCCGACGGAAGCGACGGTCATCCGCGCAAGTACGGCACGTTTCCGAAGTTCTTTCATGAGTACGTCGAGCAAAAGCACGTGATGTCGGTGCCCAAAGCCGTTGAGCGCAGCAGCTCCCGCTCGGCCAAGATGCTCGGATTCAAGCAGCGCGGAGTTCTGACGCCGGGTTATTTCGCCGACGTCATTGTCTTCGATGAGAAATCATTTGCGGATCGCTCGACGTACGAGCAGCCGACGTTGCTCGCCGCAGGAATGAAATATGTGTTAGTAAACGGCGTGATCGCGATCGACATGTGGAAGTACACTGGCGCTACCGCCGGACGTGTACTGAAGTATCGTTGAGGCCATCGAACTCTTGAGGGAACATGAAACAGCACGCCATCTCTAGCGCGTCGTGCGCATTGACGTTGCTCTTCGCCGCAACGCTCGGCGCGCAAAGTAGCTCGAGTCTCGCTTCCGAAATCCAGGCCGCGTACCCGAAGTCCGAGGCGCTTTACATCGATCTGCACCAACACCCCGAGCTTGCATTTCACGAGAATGCAACGGCTGCAAAGATCGCGACTGAGCTCCGCCAGCTCGGCTACGAAGTAACGACTGGAGTTGGCCGAATCGGAGTCGTTGGCATTTTGAAAAATGGTACCGGCCCGACGGTGATGCTGCGAACCGAGCTCGATGCACTTCCGGTTACCGAAAACACTGGACTCCCATTCGCGAGCACAGTGCGAACGAAGGACGACGCTGGAAACGATGTCGGCGTGGCGCACTCATGCGGTCACGACGCGCACATGGCGGCGTTAGTCGGGACCGCGCGCATCATGGCCGCCAATCGTTCACAGTGGCGCGGCACATTGATGCTCATCGCTCAGCCCGCGGAGGAAATCGTAGCGGGCGCAAAAGAAATGCTCGCCGACGGATTGTTCACGCGATTTCCCAAACCGGATTTCGCGATCGCTGTGCACGATGATGCTCGCCGTCCCGCTGGTGAGATCGGATATCACGCCGGTCCGATTCTCACAAACTCGGATGCTCTCACGATCAAGATCTTTGGCCGGGGCGGACACGGCGCGCGGCCGGAGGCAACGATCGATCCGATCGTCATTGCTTCTCGCACTGTGCTCGCATTGCAAACGATCGTGTCGCGCGAGACTTCGCCATTCGATCCCGCTGTCGTCACTGTCGGCGTCATTCGCGGCGGAACAAAGTTCAACATCATCCCCGATGAAGTGGAGCTGCAGCTTTCGGTTCGATCGTTCACGCAACCAGTGCGTGAGCATCTCTTGAGCGCAATCGCTCGCATCGTCAAAGCGGAAGCAGCGGCGGCAGGCGCACCGCGCGAGCCGACGATCGAACGCACGGGCGGCACCGACGCGCTCGTGAACGATTCTTCTCTTACGCGACGCATTTCGACGGTACTTATTCGCGAGCTTGGATCAGCGCGAGTGAGGGACACGCCACCTGAAATGCCGAGCGAAGATTTCTCGCAGTATCAGCTCGCGGGCGTATCGACATTGATGATGCGTATCGGCGCGGTGCCGCAGGCGAAGTACGACGAATCGATGAAGACGGGAGCGCCGCTTCCATCGCTGCACTCTGCGTTGTTCGCGCCCGACCGGGAGCCGACAATCAAGGCGGCGATGACCGCAGAGCTTCTCGCGCTGCGTGAGCTCATGCCGGTTGGCCGAGCGCAGCGATAGCTGTGAGGATTCTTGTTGCGGCGTTGAGTCTCGCGTTCTTTACTGAGCCCGTTCTCGCACAAGGCTCTGTTGGAATCTTCGACGCGCAGACGGACGTCGGTCACGTGAAACGTGCAGGATCCGCATCGTATGATCCGCGGCGGCAAACGTACATGGTTGCCGGCTCCGGTCAGAACATGTGGGGCGACCACGACGATTTTCATTTCGTGTGGAAGCGGATGACCGGAAACTTCATTCTCTCCACGCGTGCGCGGTTCATCGGCGCGGGTGTCGAGGCACATCGGAAGATCGGGTGGATCGTTCGTCCGTCGCTCGAGACAAACGACGCACACGTGAGTGCCGCGTTGCATGGCAACGGACTCGCGTCGCTCCAGTTTCGCCGAACGACCGGCGCAACGACGGAGGAGATGAAGTCGCGCGATAGCCTGCCGCCCAACTCTGACGCGGTGATTCAGCTGGAGCGACGCGACGGAGTGTACATCATGTCGATTGCGCGATTTGGTGACACACTCGTCACGCAGCAGCTCGACAACGCCTCACTCCCGGATACGGTTTATGTCGGGTTGTTCGTATGTGCCCACAACGACAGCATTCTGGAGAAAGCCACGTTCAGCAACGTGCGCATCACGACGCCGGCGAAGCGGGACTTCGCTCCATATCGCGATTACATCGGCAGCAGCATCGAGATTCTCGATGTAGCAACCGGAAACGCGACAGTCGTGCATCAGTATCGCGGATCATTTCAGGCGCCGAACTGGACTCACGATGGGAAAGCACTGGTCTACGCGCAGGAAGGCCATCTCTACCGATTCGGTCTCGCATCACACTCGGCCGAAGTGATCAATACGGGATTTGCGACGCGCAACAATAACGATCACGTCCTTTCGTTCAACGGCCGCATGATGGGTATTAGTCATCACGCCGTCGAGGACAGCGGAGCGTCGATCGTCTACACTCTCCCGGCAACTGGCGGAACACCAAAGCGCGCGACTGCGAAAGGACCTTCGTAT
Source organism: Gemmatimonadaceae bacterium (assembly GCA_041499635.1). Classification (GTDB taxonomy): domain Bacteria; phylum Gemmatimonadota; class Gemmatimonadetes; order Gemmatimonadales; family Gemmatimonadaceae; genus UBA4720. Next base: position 1,250 of record JBGQKT010000210.1, on the reverse strand, counting down.
TTGCATGGCTGGTCGCCCGACGGCCGCTGGCTCGTGTACACCGGTCAGCGAAGCGGGGAGTTCGACATATATAAGGTAGGCGTGAGTGGTGGAGACGAGATCCGCCTCACCGCTACGCCCGGACTCGACGATGGGCCGGAGTACACGCCCGATGGCAAATACATCTACTTCAACTCAGTGCGCAGCGGACGGATGCAGATCTGGCGGATGCGCCCTGATGGGAGCCACCAACAGCAGATCACGAACGACAACTTTAATAATTGGTTCCCACACATTTCGCCCGACGGTAAATGGATCGTCTTCATCTCATTTCCGCCGGACGTCGCCGCGAATGACCATCCGTTCTACAAGCACGTGTTGCTTCGACTGATGCCAATCGGTGGCGGACAGTCGCGAGTTATCGCCTACGTTTACGGCGGTCAGGGGACAATCAACGTTCCGTCGTGGTCGCCAGATGGAGCTCGATTGGCATTTGTAAGCAACTCGGCGATGCCATAGCAAAATGGCGGGCCTCTTGCGTTAGGCGGACGTAGCGCTACATGCTCAATGAGCGGCGCCGGACAATCCGCCCGACGCTCTCCTCGAGCGGTTCGACAGGCAACTCCAATGACAACTTCCTTATCACGCGCTGCGCTTTCCGCGATTGTGCTCTCCGGACTCGCTGCCGGCTGCGCGTCAAGCAACAGGCACGGGGCTTTGCTCGACAATTCGACTGTGACGGCGGATGACATCGAGCGACAGGCGGGCACCCAACCGATCGAGCAACTACTTCAGTCGAAGGTTCCTGGAGTATTGATCACACGCACCGCCGACGGCGGCATCGCCGTTCAGATTCGAGGCAGCTCGACATTCTATGGCGCGACCGCGCCGTTGTACGTCGTCGATGATGTGCCGTTCGAGGCAGGGCCCAGTGGCTCACTGAAGGGCATCAATCCTTACGACATCGAAACGATCAGGGTGTTGAAGAACCCCGAAGACACCGGGATGTACGGAATGCGCGGCGCTAACGGAGTGATCGTCATCACGATGAAGAAGGCCGGCAGCAAGCACTAGCAATCAGCGCGGGTCAGGACGACCCGCGCTGATCGATGCTCAGTTAGTGATGATGCGCGCCAAGCGCGACTGTGTAAGCCGCTTTCGGATTGCACTTCACCTTAGCATTCGTGGACGTGAACATCCCGCGCGGATTCTTTTTCCAAAGCCAGACATGCAGATCGTAATGCCGTAGGCTGGCGGGAATGATCGGCTCG
>JBGQKT010000209.1:0-5328 GCA_041499635.1 Gemmatimonadaceae bacterium | reverse complement strand
TGCACGATGGCAGCGCGCTCGTTGCCGACTTCGGCATCGCACTCGCCGCAAGCACCGCCGGCACCCGGATGACCGAGACCAGAATGTCGCTCGGCACGCCGCACTACATGAGTCCCGAACAGGCAATGGGCGAGCGCGAGATCACACCGCGAAGCGACGTGTACGCACTCGGGTGCGTGACGTACGAGATGCTGATCGGCGAACCGCCTTTCACTGGTCCGACTGCACAAGCGATCGTCGCGCGAGTGATGACCGATGACCCGCGCGGTCTCACCATTCAGCGAAAATCGATTCCTCCGCATGTCGAAGCAGCCGTTCACACCGCGCTGTCGAAACTGCCCGCCGACAGATTCGCAACTGCTGCAGAATTCGCAACGGCACTCAACGATCCGACGCGCATGGTAACGATCGCGATGCCTGCTGCAACTCGGCTTCGAAAATCTCACTGGCGCACTACAGCAATCATCGCAGCGGCCGCCCTCGTTGCGGGCACTGCGCTCGGCATGCTGCTGAAGCGCAACCAAACAGTTGCAGATCCAGGTGTCGTCCGTGTGTTGATGACATTGCCGGACAGCGGCGGAGTGTTGCCAATAGACAATGCCAGTATCGCGATGTCGCCGGATGGGCGGCGCATTGCCTATGTCGGTCCCTCGAAGACGGGGCACATGCTATGGGTGAGGGAGATGAACGAATTCGAGGGAAAGCCACTAGCAGGAACCGAAGGCGCCAAGGCTCCTTTCTTCTCCCCGAACGGCGACTTCATCGGATTCTTTGGTGAAGGAAGCAATCAAGCCAAGCTGATGGTGACGCCTGCCACCGGCGGAATGATCCGAACGGTCGTATCCGACTCGTCCAGCGCGTGGGGTGGCTCGTGGGGACGAGATGGAAATATCTATTTCACGTATACCTCCGGCGGCCTCGGACGCGTGGCTGAAGAAGGCGGTACGGTGTTCCGCATCAGCCGGCCGGATACCGCTGCCGGAGAGCAGGAGCACGACTATGTGCAGACGCTACCTGCGGGGAAAGGCGCGATCGTCCAGGTGTGGAAGGGCTCGCCGAGCCAAAACGTCATCGCGGCAGTTTCGTTCGCGACCGGCAAGGTCAAAACGATCGCAAACGGAACCTACGCACGTTTTCTCCCGCCGGACAAACTGCTTTATGGGACCGCTGATGGACGTGTCTTCGCAGTCACCTTCGACGAGAAGACATTGGCCGCAACCACAGAGCCGGTCCAGGTCCTCGACAACGTTCGGGGCGAGGCCACAGACGGAACGCTTCAGTTCGCCGTTTCGGAATCGGGTGCGCTGGTTTACGTCCCGGGCGGTGCGAATGACCGCGATCTTGTGTGGGTTTCGCGGAATGGAACGGAGACGTCCGTGGATTCGACGTGGGTTGGACACTTCCTCGATCCCGCGCTATCACCCGACGGCAGCCGCCTGGCGATGACCATCGTTGGAAACGATGGCAGCTCAGTGTGGGTGAAACGTTTGCCGAACGGATCGCTCACCCGGCTCACACTAACGGGCACGAGCGATCGCCCGACGTGGACTCCAGACGGGAGAAGCGTCGCGTATCTCGGGAGTCGAGGCGGAGGCGGAAAGCGCACGGCGTGGATGCGACGAGCTGATGGCAGCAACGATGAGCAACTCGTGAATCGAAAAGCACCGCAGCTGGACGAAATAAGTTTTTCCCCAGACGGGCGGCTCACGATATTGCGCACCATCGGCACGACCGCGAACAGTCGCAAGCTACTGATAACGACGAGTGGGGACAGCGCGCCAAAGCCGTTGGTGCACACCGACTACGACAATTACGCAGCCGTGATTTCGCCCAACGGAAAGTGGATGGCGTACGGCTCCAACGAATCACATCAGAACGAGGTTTACGTCCGCCCATTCCCCGCTGTCGATTCAGCGCGCTGGACGATTTCGGTGAGCGGCGGAGCGGAGCCGATGTGGTCGAGGAGTGGCCGAGAATTGTTTTTTCGAACGTCATCGGACGACATGATGGCAGTTCCAATCGCGGCTGGAAATGTGTTCCAGGCCGGCACTCCAGTGAAGCTGTTTACGGCGCCGCACCTTTGGGCCGACGATCGTCATCATGCGTACGACGTCAGCCTCGACGATCAGCGTTTCATCATGGTTCGCAACTCGCAGAAAAACGCGCAGACACTCGGCGTAGTTGTGAACTGGGGATCGGAGCTCAAGCGACTCACGCGGAAATAATTTCTTTGGTGTTCCTGTATGCTGGGACTTCTCAGCCTCCACTCCCCAGCATCCGTGTTGTCGCTGTCTGATGTATAGGTCGTGCGTTGGAGTGGACCCGCCGGTTGGTTTTTGGTTCGCTGGTACAGTTTCCGTCGAGCGATCCTCCATGAATGCGCAGGTGGCCAACATGGTGGGAATGGGAGTTAGAGCTCAGCTCTCATCTTTTCAAACGAATGTCAGATCGCAATTTCAGCGAGCTCGACATTCGGCGAATGCTTTCGATCGCGTCCGACCTGCGCAGAGACATGGTTCCGGGGAGATGGGTAATTCAGACTCGTCATGGTCGGACGTCGTGGGAGGTCATTGTGGAACCGGATGTGGCTGCACACCTTTTGATAGTAATTACCGCATATCCTGTTGAGTCATGAAAGAGCCATATTTAGAAGTCACCTACCGTAAGGGCCAAGCGCTCGCGGCGTACTTCTATCTTCAGCGGAGCGCTAGACAGACGAGTGTTCGAACACGCCAGGTTCACGGTGGCTTGATCGTCGATTTCGCAGCCAATGGCAAGCCAATTGGGATAGAGATCACAGCGCCCGAGCAACTGACGCTTTCAACTCTGAATCGCCTCCTCAGAGAGCTTGGATGTGCGCCAGTTCGCCGTGCCGACCTTGCTCCGCTTCGAGCTGCCTAGTCGGTGATTGCTCGCGCACATTGAACGCGGAGAGCATGATCGCGTGACAGCGCAGATCGTTCTCGTGCGTCACGGACCATCCGCACACGTCCACCGCGATTGGATGATCGACCACGGCGGAATCCAGAGTTGGCGTGACGAGTATGACTCGGCGGGCATCCAATTGAATAGTCAGCCGCCAACTCAACTCGTACAAATCGCTGACGCGGCGACGCACATCGTCGCCAGCGATCTTCTCCGCGCCGTTGCATCGGCCGAGAAGTTGGCGCCGCAGCGGGAAATCGAGGTGTCAGATCTACTTCGCGAAGTTCCGCTTAAACTACCGCACTGGCCGACGCGGCTACCATTGGTCGTGTGGGAGATTCTGATTCACGTCGCCTGGAGCTATCGAATTGTCCGTGGCATCGATTCAACCGAACAAGATCGCGCCCGCGCTGCGGCAGCAGCGAAGTGGCTCGAGAAAATCGTAACGAATGAATCGACGGCGCTCGTTGTAACTCACGGCGTCTTCCGTCGGCTGCTTGCACAACAATTATTGTTGGCGGGATGGACGAACAACGGTCGGCGCGGGGGATACAGCAACTGGAGTTATTGGACCTTCGCTCGTCCCATGTAGCAGGAGGATCCCTTATGAGAAAACGGCTGGCCGTCTTGGTAATTCCTCTCTGCGCTGCCTGCGTTCGACCGGGCGCTACCGGGTTGATCGCGTCGCATCTTGCGGAGGGACGGACACTCATTGCAGTAGTCGCGCATCCCGATGACGAGACGATCGTGTCGCCGGTACTTGCGCATTACGCCCGCGAGGGCGCGCGCGTGTATGTCGTTGTTGCGACGGATGGACGGAAGGGAGTCGCGAAGCACGCGGGAATTCCAGCAGGTGACAGTCTCGCCACCGTACGCGCAGGCGAGGCGCGCTGCTCTGCGCGCGAGCTCGGAATTGAGCCGCCAATCCTGATCGGCCTTGAAGACGCTGGACTGGCGGTCATCAGCCCGTGGCCCGGAGAGCCACTCGACCGTTTGGCCAAGCGGCTCGAAACGATCTTTCACGAGCTGCGGCCTGACGCTGTGATCACGTGGGGACCGGAAGGAGGCTACGGTCACGCCGACCACCGACTTGTAGGCGACGTCGTGACGCAACTTTTCCAGGCGGGCGCAGTGGAATCGCACGCGCGACTTTATTTCGCTGGGTTCACGGCAGACCGAGTTGCGAGTGCGCCGCGTTGGTTCGGATTCCATCTCTATCCCACGGCGCCTGCATTGTTAACCACTACGGTCGCGTTCGACGAGCGAGATCGCGCCGCAGCGCGCCGAGCTCTGAGCTGTCATCGCTCACAAGCCACGACAGCGGAGATGGACGAGAGCTTTGCCGCACTCGAATACTTGTGGCAGGGAAAGGTCGGGTTCCAGCAATGGCGCGGCGGCGCACGATCGGCAGGGTTCTTTTAAGGTGCGCATCGGACGCTCGATTCTGCTCGCCGCAGCGCGAAATCAGACGCTCAACAATTTCGCTCTTCACAGCGCATTCGTAAAACGCGCGACACACAAGTTCATGCCCGGCGAGCACGTTGATGATGCGTTGCAAGCCGGTGCCGCCATCTCTCGGAATGGTCGCGGTCTCATTTTCACACAGCTGGGTGAAGCAATCACGAGCGCCGACGCTGCCGCAGCCGTCCGCGATCATTACGTCCAGCTCTTCGATCGAATTCGCGCCGCAAATCTTCCCGCTCACGTCAGCGTCAAACCCACGCAGCTCGGTCTCGATCTCTCGTTCAGTGAGTGCGAGCACAATCTCCAGACGCTCGCGGCAAAAGCGGAGGAGACAGGATCAGCGCTCTGGCTGGACATGGAAGATTCCAGTTATGTGGATCGCACGCTCGACCTCTACGAAGCAGTGAAGCGCAATCACTCTTCCACCGGCGTTGCGCTGCAGGCGTATCTCCGTCGCACTCCTCGAGATCTCGCCCGACTGATGCCGCTCAAGCCAGTGATTCGACTCGTCAAAGGAGCATACGATGAGCCGCCGAAAATTGCGTTCGAGAAAAAGAGCGACACCGACAGCGCGTACTTCACTCTCGCATCTCAAATGCTGGACACCGCGCGTACCGGTGGTTGCACACCGATTTTCGGAACTCACGATCTCGAGCTGATCGAGCGAATCACCGGCCGGGCGAATCAGTCAGGCGTTGCGAACAACGCCTATGAGATCCACATGCTCTATGGAATTCGCGATTCCGCTCAAAATCGGTTCGCCGCGCAAGGCCACACCGTGAAGACGCTCATCAGTTACGGCGCGGCGTGGTATCGATGGTACATGCGACGACTTGCCGAGCGTCCGGCAAATGTTCTGTTTGTCGTCAAGTCGATTTTCGCGTGAGACGAATCACTCTGTCGAGTCTGACTGTTAAGACCGTCGTCGTGCATACGGTT
>JBGQKT010000208.1:0-5378 GCA_041499635.1 Gemmatimonadaceae bacterium | reverse complement strand
TGGGCTTCTTGTCGATCGTGTGAAGGCGCTCAAGCTCGGCGACGGACGAAAGGAAGGAACCGACGTGGGCCCGTTGATCAATGCCGCGGCAATCGAGAAGGTGGAGCGATATGTGGACATCGGCCTGGAAGAAGGAGGGAACCTGCTTTGCGGCGGACTTCGCTCGCACGATCGCAATCTCGCGAATGGAAACTTCTTCGAGCCGACAATATTTGCGAACATCGAAGCTGGCCAGACGATCGAGCAGGAAGAAATCTTTGGACCTGTGCTTTCCGTCATAAGAGTGTCATCAGTCGATGAAGCTTTCGCCGTGAACAATGACGTGAGGTACGGCCTTTCCTCGTCTATCTACACGCGGGATGCGAACGTTGCATTTCGGGCCTTTTCGGAACTCGATAACGGCATTACCTATGTCAATGCGCCAACGATCGGTGCCGAGGCACACCTTCCGTTCGGTGGGGTAAAACAGACCGGCAACGGACATCGAGAGGGAGGCTGGCAGGTTTACGAGTTCTACTCGGAAACCAAGGTCGGCTACGCAGATTTTTCAGGCACGCTTCAGCGCGCGCAAATCGACAACTATTTGGGAACCCCGGATTAGGACGTGGAGAATACGCAGTCGACGATCACTGAGGAGCGGCGGGCCAGCGCTCTGAACACGGCAAACGGAAAGTCGCGCTCGGGACTCCGCTTTGCGTGGGAGTGGCTCCGCTCGGTCGTCATTGCGCTCGCGCTTTTCCTCGTGATTCGCTCGTTCTTTGTCGAGGCGTTCAAGATTCCAACCGGCAGCATGGAGGGAACGCTCAAGGTTGGCGATTTCCTTCTCGTTAACAAGCTCGTCTATGGCGCCGAGATTCCGTTCACCAGCGTGAAGCTTCCAGCGCTGCGCACGCCGAAGCGCGGCGACATCATCGTCTTCCAGTGGCCGCTGGACCGCACAAAAAATTTCGTGAAGCGGATCGTTGGACTTCCCGGCGATACTCTCGAAATGATGAACGGCGAGCTGATTCGAAATGGAATTCCGCAACGCGAAGCGTACGTGTCACACACGTCGCCGGGCTCAGATATTTCCGATGACGAATTCAGCTGGCAGCAGGCATTCCTGCTGAGTGCGCATCGTCCCGTCGCTACAACTCCCCAGTCACCGATGGGAGTAAGCTCGCTCGAGGCGAGCCCCGGATATCATCCGTCGCGTAACAACTGGGGTCCGCTGGTCGTCCCTGAGAAGAGCTACTTCGTGCTGGGTGACAATCGGGACAATTCTCTCGACAGTCGGTATTGGGGATTCGTTGCCGACTCACTTGTGCGCGGACAACCAATGGTTGTCTATTATAGTTACGACCCTGATGGTGCAGTGAAGTTTGACTGGCTCACGCGGGTCAGGTGGAAGCGTTTTGGCGAGATGATTCAGTAACAGCACGAACTCGCCGGCGCGACCGATGTTAGACATAATACCGCGGTCGTAGGAAGGAGCAGCATTCCGTATGGCGGTTTCGGCCAATCGTAAGACGACGTACGACGAAGGTTCACTCGATCAATACCTTCGCGACATCAGTATCTATCCGCTCATCACTCGCGAAGAAGAGGTTTTACTCGCGCAGCGGATTCGTCTCAAAGATCAGGAAGCTCTCGACAAGCTTGTACGGTCAAACCTGCGCTTCGTCGTTTCCGTTGCCAAAAAATATCAAAACCAGGGAGTCTCGCTTTCTGATTTGATCAACGAGGGCAACCTCGGCCTCATTCGCGCCGCGCACAAATTCGACGAGACGAAGGGAATCAAATTCATCTCGTACGCAGTGTGGTGGATCAGGCAGAGCATCCTCCAGGCGCTGGCGGAGCAGTCGAGAATCGTAAGGGTCCCCTTGAATCGGGCGGGCGCACTTCACCGCATTGGCAAGCGAGCGAGCACGCTGCTCCAGGAGCTCGGTCGACAGCCGACTCACCTCGAGATTGCCGAAGGACTCGACATCACCGAGGAAGAAGTCGCGAAGACGATGCTCATCTCGCAGGTGCATCTCTCACTCGACGCACCGATGACGCCCGGCGAAGACAATCGGCTCCTCGATTATCTACCGGACACTACGAACCGCACGCCGGACGAGCAGACGTTTGAGAAAGCGCTCTCGGAGGCGATCGAAGAGTCCCTTGCGGGCTTGAAAGAGCGAGAGTCGAAAATTCTTCGCCTGTATTTCGGCCTCGATGGTGAAGATCCGATGACTCTCGAAGACATCGGTACGCTCCTCGGCATTACGAGAGAGCGAGTGAGGCAAATCAAGGAGAAAGCTCTCCTCAAGCTGCGACACAACTCCCGAAGGAGAGCGTTGGAGTCCTTCCTCGGGTAGTTCCTCCCTGACACACAACTGACACAACAATCTGACAGAACCCTTACCGTAATTTGCTCGACGGCCACGTAGTGTTCTGATAGGTCAAAGGCGGACGGCGCTGCAAACCCATTTCGTGCTCGCGGCGTCCAACTAGTTGACCAATCAGTCACACAACTCGTACCGGCCGGCATATGCGATCTCCATCGTCAGTTTTCGCCGCAGCATCCCTTGTCGTCCTCACCTCAGTACCAGCTCTAGCTCAACAAACAACTCGATCTCAAAACGATCCGCGGCCCGTCGCTCATGCGACCTCTCGCAAAGGCTCGATTGTGATCGATGGAAAACTCGACGACGCCGGCTGGGCCGCGGCGACTCCGATCACGGACTTCTCTCAGGCGGTACCCGACGAGGGGAAACCGGCGAGTCAGCGCACCGAGCTTCGATTCGTCTATGACGAGACAGCGATCTATGTGGGAGCGCGCATGTACGACTCGCTCGGCGCGAAAGGTGTGAAAGCGGTTCTCGCGCGTCGCGACGAGCTCCTCGATGGAATGAATGGTCTCACGTCCGACAAGATTGCGCTCGTCTTCGATACGTACCGAGACAAGAATGGCCGCACGTGGTTCGAGCTGAATCCGCTCGGCGTGAAGGGTGATCATCAAAACGGTGATGCGTCGTACGATCCAGTCTGGGAGGGAGCAGCGAACATCGATTCACTCGGATGGACCGCCGAGTTCAGGATTCCCTATTCGCAGCTGCGATTCTCGCGCGACACGGCGCAGACGTGGGGGCTCCAGGTGTGGCGAAACGTCGACCGCCGCAACGAGCAGGACATGTGGGCGTTCTGGCGCATGAACGAGTATGGTGGCCCGGCATATTTCGGAACTCTCGATGGAATCATTGTCCCTGCGGCGCCGCGACAAGTGGAAGTCGTTCCGTATGTGACATCGCGCGGAACGTTCGCGCGAGCCGCGCGGGGCGATCCCTATCACTCGAACAGTGAGATGGAGTACCGCGTCGGCGGAGACGTGAAGGTGAATCTCACCTCGAGCCTCACTCTTGACGGAACGATCAATCCCGATTTCGGTCAGGTCGAAGTTGATCCGGCCGTCGTAAATCTCTCCGTGTTCGAGACGACATTCAGCGAGAAGCGGCCGTTCTTCGTCTCAAACTCGCAGTATTTCTCGTTCGGCAGCTTCAGCTGCTACTTCTGCGATAACGTCTCGAGTCTGAACCTGATTTACACGCGTCGCATCGGACGATCACCCCAGCTCGCGGGACTCGTAGGCGGTAAATCAGCGTTCATGGACGCTGCCGATGCGACGACGATACTCGGCGCAGGAAAGATTACCGGCCGAACAAAGTCAGGGTTCACGGTTGGATTGCTCGACGCCGTAACGAACAAAGCGACAGCGCGATTCCGAATCGACCCAACCGCGCCCGATCAAACCGAAGAGGTCGAGCCGTTAGCCAACTATTTCATCGGCAGAGCGAGAAAGGATTTCAACGGCGGTGCGACGCGCATTGGCACTATCGCGACAGTTGTGAATCGAAAACTCGAGAACAATGACGAGACTGCTCGACTGCGCTCGAACGCCGAAGCGCTTGGCGTCGACCTCGATCACCATTGGGCAAATCGCGCGTACTCGCTGGCGATTCAGACCGCGCTCACGAGTATCGGCGGCGACACTGCCGCGATACGCAGAGCGCAGCAGTCGAGCGCCCGCTACTACCAGCGACCCGGCCGTTCGGAGAGTGGCGACGGATTGTTCTCGACCGTGTTCGATCCGACGCGTAGGTCGCTCACCGGCTACGGATTCTACGCTCGCCTCGCGAAGGAAACCGGCGACTGGTTGTGGGAGACGACACAGAACTGGCGCAGCCCCGGCTTCGAGACGAACGACATGGGCGTGCTCGGTCGCGCCGATTACAAATGGATGCTCGTGAATGGCGTGCGGCAGTGGACGACGCCGGGAAGCTGGTACCGAAATATCTGGACGAGCCTCGGTGCGCAACAGCAAGTGAACTACGAGGGAGATCGCACCGACATCGATTATCACGGCTCGTTCAACTCGACGTTCAAGAACTACTGGAACGGCGGGGTTTTCTTCATCGCGCATCCGAGCTTCTACGACGACAAGCTCACACGCGGCGGGCCGACCGTGATTCACTACGGCTTCAACATGGTGTCGGCGAATCTGAGCGGCGACAGTCGCTCGCGGATCGTTTGGAATCTTCAGACGCAATACAGCAGGCCCGTCGACAATACTGAAGGTGGCCGGCTCGCGTTCTATCCGTCATTCACTTTCAAACCGTCGGCTCGCACGCTGCTCAGTCTCGGTCCGTCGTTCGATCACGACCGCACCGCACAGCAATTCGTTACTAGCGTGGCGGATCCGACTGCCCCCGCGGCGTTCTCCGGTGTGAGATACGTATTCGGCCGCGTCGAGCAGAAGACGTTCGCGATGGACACGCGACTCAACATGACGTTCACGCCGACGCTCACGCTCCAGCTCTTCGCGCAGCCGTTCATCGCGAGCGGCAGCTACACGAGCTTCAAGGAGTTCAGCGAAGCGCGCTCCAGGAAGATGGTCTTTTACGGGCGTGACAATGGAAGCACCGTGAAGACGACCGTCGATCCGCAGACTGGTCGCGTTTCGAGTTATACAGTCGATCCCGACGGAAGTGGCACTGCGCCCGCGTTCACATTTGATAATCCAAACTTCAATTTCCGATCGCTCCGAGGGACGGGAGTGCTGCGTTGGGAATATCGCCCCGGCTCGACTCTCTACTTCGTCTGGACTCAGGAGCGCGATGGGTCGGACACGCTCGGCGACTTCGATTTTCAGAGAGACCGATCGGCATTGTTCCGCGAGCGACCGACCAATGTCTTCCAGATCAAAGGGACGTACTGGATAGGGCGATAGAGCGAAGGGCGATAGGGCGATTGGGCGATTGAGAGATTGGGCGATTATCGATATTCGGTGGTCGCTCTTTCGCTTATCGCTTCATCCGCTCCATCGCTCCATCGCTCCATCGCTCAACCGCTCGATC